>JABHTA010000147.1 GCA_018669945.1 Flavobacteriales bacterium | reverse complement strand
TATACTTCATCGGTAGAAACGTGATAAAAACGCTTATCGGAATAATCTTTCCAGCTCTTTCGAGCCGAATTTAATAAATTCGCAGTTCCAATTACATTAGTCTGCACAAACTCTATAGGATTTGAGATGGAACGATCAACATGCGATTCAGCCGCTAGATGAATTACACTATCAATATCCTCCATTTGAAATAGTTTTTCAACAAAATTAGAATCTACAATGTCGCCCTTTATAAAACGGTAATTGTTTTTATCTTCAATATCCGTTAAGTTCTCTAAATTTCCAGCGTAGGTTAGTTTATCTAAATTGATGATGTTATAGTTAGGATATTTATTTACGAACAACCTTACTACATGTGAGCCTATAAAACCAGCACCCCCCGTTATTAATATTGTTTTACTCATGTTATAAGCTCCAATAGTTAACGGATTTGAATTCATCTCGGTAAATACCTTTTAAATCAACAAACTCCCCGATATCTGTTAAGATATTGATAAAATAGTCCTCATTTAAACTAACGTATTCTTTGTGGTTAACAGCGACTATAACGGCATCGTATTTGCCAGTAGGCCCATCTTTTAAATCGTATCCGTATTCATGTTTAAACTCATCTTTATCGGCATGGGCGTCTACTATTTCAACATCGCAAGAAAACGATTCAAATTCTTTAATTACATCAATTACCTTAGAGTTCCGAATATCGCTAACGTCTTCTTTAAAGGTAGCTCCCATTATTAATATTCTTGAGTCAATAATACTTTTTCCTTTTGCTAATATCCGTTTAACGCAAGATTTGGCAACATAAAAACCCATAGTATCATTCACATACCTTCCAGAATTGATAATTTTCGCGTGATAACCCAAAGATTTGGCTTTGTGAGTAAGGTAGTAAGGATCTACACCAATGCAATGCCCACCGACTAGCCCAGGAAAGAAATTGAGGAAATTCCATTTCGTACCGGCAGCTTTAAGAACATCAAACGTATTGATGCCCATTCTCCCAAAAATTATTGAAAGTTCATTCATTAATGCGATATTTACATCACGTTGTGTATTTTCAATAATTTTAGCTGCTTCGGCAACTTTGATATTAGCAGCTCTATGAACTCCAGCCTTTACAACTAGTTCATATGTTTTTGCAATATTTTCTAATGACTCAGGCGTATCTCCTGACGCAACTTTAACAATGCTTGATAAGGTATGGACTTTGTCACCTGGGTTTATTCTTTCAGGAGAATAGCCAATATTAAAATCTGTCTTCCACTTCAATCCAGATACTTTTTCTAAGACAGGAATACAATCATCTTCAGTACACCCAGGATATACTGTAGATTCATAAACAACATAATCTCCTTTTTTTAGGACCTTACCAACAGTTGTTGATGCACCAATTAGAGGTCTAATATCTGGTTCATTACTTCCGTCAATTGGAGTAGGAACAGCAACAATAAAAAACTTCACATCCGCTAAGTCGTCAATATTGGCAGTAAATTCTATATCACAACCCTCGAAATCTTTAGCTTCAAGCTCGTTGCTAGGGTCGATGTTACTTTTCATTAAATCAACCCTTTTCTGATTGATGTCAAAGCCCACAACATTTATATGTTTTGCGAATTCTAATGCTATAGGTAAACCTACATAGCCTAGGCCGATAACAGCTAATTTAGCCTCTTTATTTATCAATTTCTTGTACATAATAATTTATCTTAATGCGTATATTCTTTCAATAATTTCAACAACTTTCAAACCTTCTAGAGCATTTGTAGTTGCTGTAGTTCTGCCTTTTAGGGAGTCGACAACATTCTCGATGATATAGTGATGATTAGCAGCAGAACCTTTGTATTGCCCATAATCGTTAGGAGGGTTGCTAGGCTCAAGTTCTGGCATTTCATAACCATCAATGTGACAATATTCAACTTCGTTCATGTATTGTCCCCCTACTTTTACACTTCCCTTACTTCCGATTATCGTAATACTGCTTTCCAAATTTTTGTCCCAAATGGCGGTAGAATAATTTAAACACCCCATTCCGCCATCGACAAAGTCAAATGTTACAAGTCCCGAATCCTCAAAGGCAGTAGAATCTTTATGTGTAAAGTCGTTAAATTTACCCTGAATGTTATTTATGTCACCACATAACCAGTACATTATGTCGATAAAATGAGAAAATTGAGTAAATAGAGTTCCACCATCCAGATCTGAAGTTCCTTTCCATCCTCCAGATTTGTAATACCTTGCGTCCCTGTTCCAATAGCAATTCACTTGCACAATAAAAACATCACCGATAATTTTTTCTTCAACAATTTTTTTTAGCCAAACTGACGGGGGTGAGTATCGATTTTGCATGACAGCAAACACTTGTTTGTGATTTCGAAGTGCTTTATAAATCACTTGCTCACATTTGGCTTTAGATAAACCAATTGGTTTTTCTACAACTATATGTTTGTTTTTGTCTAATGCCAATATCGCTTGCTCCGAATGAAGTCCATTAGGCGTGCAAATATTTACGACATCAAAATCTAAATTGCTGCTTAATAAATCTTCTAGGCTAGAAAATAAGTCAACGCTACCTAGGTCACCTAAATTTAACTTATTCCTAGGGAGCACATCGCATAAGGCAACCAATTCTGATTCTGAATTGTTAGAGATCATTGTGGCGTGTCTTTTACCAATATGACCACATCCTACAACAGCAAATTTTATTTTTTCTTTACTCATGTGCTAATCTTTTTAACGGAATTTTCACTTAAAGTATATTGTTTTTTACTTTCATGACAATAAGCAATTCCATCTTCATTAAAATTTAATTTGTGGCCATATTCGCTAATCCATCCAATTTGTTTCGCTGGGTTTCCTACTAATAGTGCATATGGAGGAACTTCTTTGGTTACAACTGCTCCCGCACCAATAAATGCGTACTCACCAATATTATTCCCGCATACAATTGTTGCATTCGCTCCAATACTAACCCCCTTACGTACAATAGTTTTAGAATATTCGCCTCTTCTATTTATGGCGCTTCTAGGATTAATTACATTGGTGAAAACCATTGAAGGTCCCAAAAAAACATCATCTTCACAAGTGACGCCTGTATATATTGACACGTTGTTTTGTATTTTAACATTTTTTCCTAAAATGACATTTGGTGATATAACGCAATTTTGTCCAATATTACAGTTTTGACCTATTTTACAGTTGGTCATAATATGAGAGAAGTGCCAAATTTTCACTCCATTTTCGATGTGGCACCCATCATCTATAATTGCCGTTTCATGTGCAAAATATCCCATTATTTAACTATATATTTCTCGAAATTATTATGATCTTTTCGATATAGTTCTTCATCTGAAAGCGATCTAAAATAATCGTAGGTTATTTTTAGCCCTTCTTCTCGAGCTATTTTCGGCTCCCAGTGTAATATTTCTTGAGCTTTAGATATTTGTGGCTGGCGCTGCAGGGGATCATCTTTAGGTAATTCTTTGTAAATCACTTTTTGGGATGTTCTTGTAAGTTTTATTATTTCTTCAGCAAATTCTCCAATTGTTATTTCATCTGGATTTCCAATATTTACAGGCAATGGATAATCACTATGAAGCAATTTGTAGATCCCATCAACCAAATCATCAACGAAACAAAATGAACGAGTTTGTTTACCATCTCCAAAGACAGTGAGGTCTTCTCCTCTTAACGCTTGGCCAATAAATGCAGGAAGAACCCTTCCATCATTTAATCTCATTCGTGGGCCATATGTGTTAAAGATTCGCACAATTCTAGTTTCGATGTTGTGATAGGTGTGATAGGCCATTGTAATGGCTTCTTGGAAACGTTTTGCCTCATCATAAACACCTCTTGGCCCAATTGGGTTTACATTACCCCAATATTCTTCCGTTTGTGGGTGAACTAGTGGATCACCATATACTTCTGAGGTAGAGGCAATAAGAATTCTAGCTTTCTTGTTTTTAGCTAATCCAAGTAAATTATGGATACCTAAAGAACTAACTTTTAATGTTTGTATAGGGATTTTTAGATAATCGATTGGGCTTGCAGGCGAAGCAAAATGAAGGATATAATCTAACTTGCCAGCAACATGAACAAATTTGGAAACATCGTGGTTATAAAACTCAAAGTTTTCCAAAGGGAATAGATGTTCGATATTTTCTAGCTTACCAGTAATTAGATTGTCCATGCCAATAACATGGTAGTTTTTTTTTATAAAGTAATCACATAGGTGAGAACCCAAAAAACCAGCGCCCCCAGTTATAAGTATTCTTTTCATGTGCTACTAACTTTTTCTCGGCCAATACTATAATAAGTGTAACCAAGTTTTTTCATAGATGGTGTGTCGTATAAATTTCGTCCATCAAAGATAAGTTTGTTGTTAAGTTTTTCAGACAATAGTGAAAAGTCAGGCGTTCTAAAAACTGACCATTCAGTATTGATAACCAATGCGTCTGCATTTTCAATAGCATCATAATGGTTTGTTGCGTAGCTAAGTTTATCTCCAAAGAGTGCTTTAACATTGTTCATTGCTTCAGGGTCGTAAGCTTTGATATGCGCACCTTCTTTAAGTAATTCGTTAATAATATAAAGCGAAGGAGCTTCTCGAATATCATCTGTATCGGGTTTAAACGCTAAGCCCCATATAGCTATATTTTTCCCTTTTAAATCGTTTTTGAAATGATTTTTGATTTTGGGAACAATTATAGTTTTTTGAGAGGAGTTAACATCCATAACTGATTTTAAAATCTTAAAATCATATCCCACTTGAGAAGCGGATTTTTCTAACGCTTGAACATCTTTAGGAAAACAACTTCCGCCATAACCAATTCCTGGGAAAAGAAATCGTTTACCGATGCGTGTGTCGGAGCCAATTCCAGCACGAACCTGATCAACATTAGCCCCTACTTTTTCACAAATATTAGCAATCTCGTTCATAAATGTGATTTTTGTTGCGAGAAATGAATTTGCCGCATATTTAGTTAATTCTGAGGAGGCCTCATCCATACAAATTATTGGGTTGCCTTGACGAACAAATGGCTTGTAAATGTCTTCCATAATCTTTCTTGCTCTATCAGAGCTTGTTCCGATAACAACCCGGTCGGGTTTCATGAAGTCATCTACTGCAAAACCTTCTCGAAGAAATTCTGGGTTTGAAACTACATCAAATTCAGCAGAAGTACTTGCTTTAATTGCTGCTGTTACTTTTTGGGCGGTACCAACAGGCACCGTACTCTTGTTAACAATAACTTTATAATCAGTTAACATTGGGCCAAGTTTCTCTGCTACTCCCAAAATATATGATAAGTCTGCGCTTCCGTCCTCTCCCGGAGGTGTTGGTAAAGCTAAGAAAACAACACTGGCTCCTACAATAGCACTTTTTAATTCAGTGGTAAAATTTAGCCGACCTTGCTTTATGTTTCTTTCGAATATAGTGTCTAAGTGAGGTTCATAAATTGGGACAATGCCTGCTTTCATTTTATTAACCTTTTCTTCGTCAATGTCAACGCATACAACATCTACACCTGTTTCGGCAAAACAAGTTCCTGTTACTAAACCAACATAACCTGTTCCTACAACTGCAAACTTCATAAATTTGTCTTTTTAGTTCTTAATGTAATCTTTGATTGCACAACAAATAGTATCTTGGATATCATTATTCATTTCCGTATGAATTGGTAGTGATATCGTATTTTGACACAAATACTCAGTTAATGGTAAATCTCCTCTTTTGTAACCTAAATAAGAATACCCTTTCTGCAAATGAACTGGAATTGGGTAATAAATATTAGTAGGAATTCCTTTTGAAGTTAAATATTTTCTTAGACCAGCTTGGTCAATTCCATCTAATTTTAGCGTATATTGATGAAAGGCGTGCGTACTGTTGGTTGCAGTTTTTGGTGTAATTATTCCTTTTACACTACTTAGGCTTTTAGTGTAATAATCTGCTGCTTTATTTCTTGCACTAGTGTATTCATCTAAATGTGGTAACTTAACTTTTAACACTGCAGCTTGTAAAGTATCTAAGCGAGAGTTAACACCAATAATATCGTGATGATATTTAATTGATTGCCCGTGGTTTGCGCACATTTTTAGTTTTTTAGCTAATTCGCTGTCGTTTGTGAAAATTGCACCACCATCTCCATAACATCCTAAATTTTTAGAGGGGAAAAATGAGGTGCAGCCAATTGTACCAATGGTTCCAGCTTTTTTTGTAGTTCCGTTAGAGAAAGTATAATCTGCACCAATTGCCTGTGCGGTGTCTTCAATAACGTGTAAATTATAAATAGTAGCGATTTTTAGTATTTCCTCCATATGTGCACATTGGCCATATAAATGAACAGGAACTATTGCTTTTGTTTTCGGTGAGATTAAGGTTTTTAATTGACTTACATCAATGTTAAACGTTTCAGGGTTTACCTCAATAAATTTAGGAACTAAACCTAAAAGAGCCATAACTTCAACAGTGGCAATGTATGTAAAGCTAGGAGTTATAACCTCATCTCCTGGGGTAAGTCCTAGTGCCATTAATGAAATTTGAAGAGCATCAGTGCCGTTAGCACATGGAATTACATGTTTAACGGAGAGGTAGTTTTGTAATTCTACTGCAAATTCAGATACCTGCGGCCCATTAATAAAAGCACCAGATTTTACAGCATTTAAAATCGAAGTGTCAACCTCTTGTTGGATTTTACTATACTGACCTTTTAGGTCAACCATTTGGATATCGCTCATTTCACTCAAAATCTAACAAGTGTGCGAATATAGTTAATTTTGTAAATAAATTTAAGGGTATTACGTTTGCATCTTATGAGGGTAAAATTCAAATTTCTATTGATTCTATCTCTATTCTTTTCGTTAAGTTCATTGGGGCAAACGAATGTTAGAGATTCGATGATTTTTGCTCCATTAATTAGCGTTGCATATACATTTCAGTTGCCAGAAGGAGATCTAAAAAAGAGGTTTGGTAATAATTCTGCGATTGGCGGTTCATTTATAGTAAAGGACAAACAAAGTTTTGTGTACGGTATTAGCGGTAACTTTTTGTTCGGAAATAGTTTAAAGGAAACAAATATCTTATCCGAAGTAACTACTGAACAAGGTTATATTATAAATAATGAGGGAATATACAGTGATGTAAGATTATACGAAAGGGGTTATAGTTTACAATTTCACTTTGGAAAGCAGTTTGCGGTTTTGTCTCCGAATAGTAATAGTGGGGTTTATTTTATGGGCGGAGTAGGCATGTTGCAACATAAGATAAAAATCGATGTTGTAAATGATGATGTTCCGCAGCTAAGAGATGAGTATTTACATGGTTACGATAGGTTGACAAATGGTTGGGCGATAAGTCAAACAATTGGTTATCGTTTGTTGAGTAATTCTCGAATGATTAACTTTTTTGTGGAGCTCGAAATAGTTGAGGCATATACAAAAAACCGGAGGTCATACAATATTGATTTAATGGGATTAGAAAGTAAACAGAGGTTCGATATGCTAACTGGCTTTCGATTTGGTTGGAGTGTGCCGCTGTATAAGAAAATGCCTAGGGAATATTATTTTTATTAATGATAACGGTTTATTCATGTTTTATTCAGATTTATGGTTGGGCTATAAATATTTCTGCCCTATTGGGAAATGAAAAGGCAAAAAAGTGGATAAACGGAAGAAGAACAAACACAAAGAGATCTGTCAAAAAAAGTGTTTGGATTCATTGCGCATCCTTGGGGGAGTTTGAACAGGCTTACCCTGTTATTGAAGAAATACAGCAACAATTTCTGTCAAATAATATTATTGTCAGTTTTTTTTCGCCTAGTGGATATGATATTGTCAGTCAGAAAAATGTCGTTGATGATGTCGTTTATTTGCCTTTAGATACCAGGAAGAACGCAGTCGAATTTATCGATCTAATAAATCCAGAAATTGCAATATTTGTTAAGTATGAGTTTTGGTTTAATCACCTTATTGAGCTCAAAAACAGAAATATCAAAACGTATTTTATTTCTGTTATTGTAACGAAAAATCACTTTTTATTTGGCTCATTTTCGAAATCATTCAGGCGTGTTTTGAAGTCTACTGAAGGGATGTTTGTTCAAGATGAAAATTCAAAAAATTTGCTTCTTAACGCGGGATTCGAAAACATTCATTTATCTGGAGATACAAGATTCGATAGAGTATTTAAGTTTACAATAAAAGAAAAAGACGACTTCAAAATAGAGAAATTTAAAAGCGTTAATAGTTTGATAGTCGTTGGTAGTTCTTGGAAAAGAGAAGAAAAAATGATGAATGAATTTATCATGCAAACTGAGTTAATGTTAAATTGTAGAATTGTAATTGCGCCCCATGATATTTCGGAGAAGCATTTGGTGAAAATAGAACAGTTGTTTAACAAGTCCATTGTAAGGTATTCGAATTATTCGAATCAAGTTGCTGATATAATGCTAATCGATAATATTGGGTTGTTGTCGTCAATTTACCGATATGCAGATATTGCATTTGTTGGCGGAGGGTTTACTAACGCTCTTCATAATATCTTAGAACCTGCAGCTTATGGTGTGCCTGTTATTTATGGAAATAATCATGCTAAGTTTCCAGAAGCATTAGAATTGGAAGAGGCAGGTGGAGGAAAAAGTGTTGCTAACTCTACGGAATTTATAAAGTACGTAAAGAGATTATTGAATGACGATTTATTCTGTTCTGAAGTAGGTCAAAACTCTCTTCAATTTATTTTGGAAAAGATTGGTGCAACGGATTTGATCATGAAAAAGGTATTTAAACAAAAAGGCCGCTAATTAGCGGCCTTTTTGTTTATTCGGAGCCCTGTTCTTCAATGGGTTTTTTCTTTTTTTTCTTAGGCTCTGTATGCTCAATTTTAGGTGGAGATTCGATAAGTCTTTTTGATCGCTCTTTTAGGTCATTAAGCATTTTATCGGCCTCTCCATCATCGATTCTACCTTTTTTCTTAAGGCCATCAATAGATGACTTTTCATAATTCAGCAGGTTTCTAATAGCTTGCTGTGTTGAAATAGCAACGTAAATGTCCGGGTAATTCTTTCTGAGGTTTCTAACGAACGCCTGCCCATGAATCCTATTTTCGTTAATTTCTTCTTCAATAGCTGCAATTTCTTCAGTTGGAACTTCACTTCCTTTACCAATACTTTCGAGTAGAGCACCGCAATCATTTTGGGCTGTAATAAACCCTACGGCTGAATCATAACTTTTTGATAATCTATTTAAAAGCATGCTTTCTCCCCAGCTTTTTAGACCCGGTGTTTTTGCAATTTTCTGCATCCATCTAGGGGCCTCCCATGATTCTTCTAAATCATCCCTATCTGAAAGTGCTCTGTTTCCCCCTGCATCAAGTAGGTCATTAATTCCATTACTTAAACCTTCAACAGCTTCTGCCCCAAGAAGTCCATCCTTAAATTGTCGCCAATAACTACTTTTTTCTTTTTCAAGGAGTCTTCTTCTTGTTTCTGAAATAGTTTCAAGCTTTGCGTTTTTAACATCATCACTAATCTCTGAAACACTTGGCACATAGTCCGATACTTTCTCCCAGTCTGCTTTTTTAAGGTATCTGTCAGATTGAATCGATCCCATTTGCGTTTCTATACTTTCCCTAAGATTTTGGTTAGCATTATATATCATCTGCTGCTTTGCAGGCGCGACATCAAGTAAACCTAAATACTCGACCAAAAACTTAATTGTTGTGGCATTAACCAATAGTGTTAACGTAACAGTGCCAGCAATAAGGAATAAGAATTGATTTTTAATGGTTTCTGCAAGTTCTGGTGTATATGAATCTGTTTCGTTTAAATTATTTAAGGTGTCTGACATAATAGTTGCATCGATGCCCATAACTATAAGTGCTAATGCTAAGCCAATGGCACCTCTCAATGCACCGTACCAAACAACAATAGCGTCTTTGACAGGAAGGCCATAGCCTGTATTTTTCATAAAAGGATAGTGCATTGCAATTACAATCGCCCGAACTATATGAATTCCAACATAAATTATTCCTAACATAGCAAAATCGTTTCGTGTAAATTCAGTTCTTTCTGCGATTACAAATCCAACGATTAAGAAAATTAAGCAGTTAGCAACAAAACCAGCAAGTTCCCAGAATTCATGCATGAAATGTTCAACTTGGGGAGAAATGCTTGATCTCCCTAATCCTCCCAATATTAAACCTAAAGCAACAAGAGCAAGCACTCCCGAAACGGCTAGAAAATGCTCCGCGACATAAAAGGTAATGTATGCAGCAGCTACCACAACAGAAATTTCAACCATTGCATCATTAAAGACTTTCTTAATCCATTTTAGAACAATTACTCCGATAATTGCACCGACAGCAATTCCACCAAACGCAACTCTAAGGAATTCGACAAATCCATTCGTTGCAATTTGTTCGGCCGGGGCGATAGATAAGCCTAAGAAGAATACCATAAATAATACAATGGCAGTTCCGTCATTCAGTAAAGATTCCCCTTCAATCAGGGTACCTAGTTTTTTACTGGCTCCTAGATCTTTTAATAAAGCAACAACAGCCACGGGATCAGTTGCGCTAATAACAGACCCAAACATGAAAGCTAAACTCCAATTTGCCCAACCTTCAAGACCTAAATCATAATAGTCAAGAGCGTAAACAAGCAAGCCCGTTAACAATAGAGCAACTATAATTCCTGGTACGGCAAGAATAACGGAGTTAGCAGCGGATTTTTTGAAGGTATGTAAATCCATGGCAAAAGCAGCTTCAAAAATTAGGACGGGTAAAAAAACAAAGAACAACATGTGCGGATCGATGTGAGCAGCCCAGTGGAACGAATCGGCAATAAAACTAACATCAGCTCCAAACCAGGTTTCGAAGTAGCCAAATCGAGTAAAGACACCTAGAACGATACCAATAATCAATAGAAGTGCAGTGAAGGGTACCGGAATCGCTTTTAAGAAATGACGGGTGAATGCGCCAATAAAAAGCGCTATAATAATAAAGAAGAGGGGGCTGGTATCAGGGCCATGGTGCCCACCGCTGTGCTCTTTTGTATGTGCTTCGCTAGGTTCGTTATGACCAGATTCTTCTCCGTGGGAATGCGCTTCTTCGCTATCATCGTGTTTATGCTCTTCTTGCTGAATGTATTCAGAACGATCGACTAGAACGTGTTCGATTAGCTGTTGTAGATTATTTTCAAACGAAATGGCAGAAACCTTATTACTGGTAAAAGATAGTCCGAATACAATGATGATAGTAGTTAATAGCTTGTAAAGTGATTGCTTGGTATAATTCATAGCTTCAAATTTTGAGCAATATAAAAAGAATTCTACTGAATCGAGAAGCTTAACTCATTTTTGCTTTGAGCCCGTATCGTTTTTTAAAAACCTTAGTGATTAAAAAACCACATATCCTAATGAGGTTTTTTTTTGTTTTATGTGGGCTATACTGGATTCGAACCAGTGACTTCTACCCTGTCAAGGTAACACTCTAAACCAACTGAGTTAATAGCCCTCTAGTATAATAGATTAATTCAGGTGAAATTAAATTTCAACACAAATATAATTGTTCATTTATTAAATGATGAGTAATAAAAAAAGCCCCACACTTTTATGAGGCTTTTTGTGGGCGATGAGAGATTCGAACTCCCGACCCCCTCGGTGTAAACGAGGTGCTCTGAACCAACTGAGCTAATCGCCCTAAATTCGGAGTGCAAATATATATTAATTGACACGACCTCCAAACAATTCTTTATTATTTTGAAGTGCTTCTGCAACAACGAATGCGCTGCCTCCAATAAAAATTAAATCGTCCGAATCTGCTCGTTTATTTGCTGCAGATATAGCAGAAAAAACATTGGAGAATCTAGTGCCATTAAGTCCAATTTGCGAAGCAGCATTATGCAGTTTGATTTCGTTTAATGCTCTTGGTATATTCGCTTTGCAAAAATAGTACTCTGCATCTGTCGGAAGTAATGATAAAATTTGACTTATATTTTTGTCATTCACGACTCCAAGTACGAAATGAAGTTTTTTGTATATCATTTTCGGAATTTCTTCTAGAATTAATTTAATTCCTGCATCATTATGGCCAGTATCGCAAATTACAACTGGGTCAATTTGTAAAGTCTGCCAGCGGCCTTGCAGACCTGTTTTTTTAATGACGTTAGATAGCCCACTTTTGATTGCATCCTCATTAATGACCCACCCTATTTTTATCAATTGATTAATAGAAACAAGAGTAGTTTGTTCGTTTTTTTTCTGGTAGGATATAATAGGGTTTAAAGCTAAACTATCCAATGGCTGTTCGTCTGCAAATAGTATCGGAGCGCTTAGCTTATGGGCTTTTTCAATAAAAATGGCCTTAGTTTCTTCTTGAGTTTCACCTATAACAACAGGAGTACATTGTTTTATTATGCCGGCCTTTTCTTTTGCAATTTTTTGCAGAGTGTTGCCTAAAAACTGTGTATGGTCTAGACTAATATTTGTAATAATCGATAATTCAGGTGTAATAACGTTGGTTGAATCCAGTCGCCCACCGAGACCAGTTTCGATAATAGCAATATCTACTTTTTCTTTAGAGAAATAATCAAAAGCCATTCCAACTGTCATTTCAAAAAATGAAAGCCCAATATTTTCGAATTGCCCTTTGTATGATCTAATGAAATCAACCACATTTTTTTTTGGAATCATGGCGCCATTAATTTTTACTCTTTCTCTAAAATCGACAAGGTGTGGGGAGGTGTAAAGACCTACTTTGTAGCCAGCCTCGTGAAGAATTGAGGCAATCATGTGCGATGTAGAACCCTTTCCGTTTGTGCCTGCTACATGAACAGATTTGAAGTTTCTTTCTGGATTTCCAAGAGCTTTGCAAAGAGCAATTGTATTTGATAGATCAGCTTTGTAAGCTACTTTTCCAATCCTTTGATACATCGGGAGCTGACTATATAAATAGTCCAAAGTTTGCTGATAATTCATTTAGTATTATTCTAAAACAAACACGAACGTTAGTGTTCCGTATTGTTCTGCAGGGGCATTAGAATTTGGACTGAATTTAGTATTTAATGCGGCCTTCTTTGATTTGTTAAATAAGTTGGTATTGTTAGTGTTAGACCCTTTAGCTCCAGGGGTAGCTTTAATCACATTTCCATTTTTGTCGACAACGATATCTACTACAACTTTACCTTCATCTTGAGAGTTGTCAATGATTTTGGGTGTAGAAAGTAGACTTCTGTTTGTGAAATTATGGCGTACCGTACCATCATCTCTGTTTCCAGGGGCGCCAGAGTTCGTGCCCGTGTTTCCGTCAGGACTTCCTTGGTCTGTAGCCCCTTGAGTATCTCCATTCCCCTGGGCCTGCTTAAATACATCTGCTCTGGCATCTGCAATTGCTTTAGCTTCAGCTTCTTTACGAGTAATTTCAGCTTGTTCTTCTTTCCTTTTCTTCTCAGCAATTTCTTCAGCAGTAGGCACATGAACCGTTTCGACAGCTTCTTGCGTGAGTACTTTTTCGTTAGGTGTAGAAGCTTCAACAGGAGTTGTTTCTGCGACTTCTTCAATCTGTTGATCACTTTCTACTGGGGCTGAGCTTTCTTGTGGCTCAAGCTCACCACCGCCATCTGCACTATTTCCAAAGCTAATAGGAATACCAGTTAATGGTTCTGGAACAACATATGTAAGACCAAATATTAGAAACAGCAATAAAAGGACAGCGTGAAAAACTACTGTGGTAATTGCTCCCGTTTTTTGCTCTGTGGTGTATGACATTAATTATTTTTTCGAATCGGTTGCCAGTACTAAGCTAAATTTATTTCGGTTAGCTATTTCCATTACTGGAACAATATAGTCTAGAACAACATCTTTGTCAGCCTTTAAAACGATTCCAGGTTTCTCTTTATTGCTTAATGCGGAAATCAATGAAGGTTCTAATTGGTTAATAGCAATAACATTGCCATCTAAAGCATAAATACCATCAGCTTGAATTTCAACAGTTGTTGGTAAATTTTGTTGAGGAGTATCGGAAGCTTTAGGTAAGATAATGTTCAAAGCATTTGGTGTTATAAGAGTGGAGGCTATGATAAAGAAAACGAGCAATAGAAAAACTATGTCGGTCATTGACGACATGTTGAAACTTGCTTCTATTTTATTTCTGCTTTTAATCCCCATAATTATGATGGCTCTTGTAAAACGTCCATAAATTCAATAGTTCTTGCTTCCATTTTATTGACCACCGACTCTACTTTTACCACTAAAATATTGTAACCAACGTAGGCAACAATTCCAATAACTAAGCCAGCGGCAGTGGTTACCATTGCTTGCATGATTCCTCCAGCCAATTGGTCTATTTGTACCCCATTTCCTCCAGTGTACATGCCGTGGAAGGTATTAATCATGCCAATTACGGTTCCTAAAAACCCAATCATTGGAGCTGCTCCAGATATTGTAGCAAGCGAGGCCAGATTCTTTTCTAACTGATACACTTCTAATCGGCCATCATTTTCAATTGCGGCACTAATATCTGCTAGTGGCTTGCCGATTCGTTTTATCCCCTTATTAATCATCCGTGCAAATGGTCCTTCAGTGCTCACACATAAATTTTGGGCCGCATCTATTTTACCATCATGAATATTGTCACGAATTTGATTCATGAAATTAGGGTCTTCTTTAGATGCTTTTTGAATGGCTAAAAACCGCTCAACGAAAATATATATCGCTAGAATTGACAAAATTCCAAGAGGACCCATGATAAATACACCACCATTGGCAATGAGTTCTAAAACCGATATGGTTTCTTCGTAAGATGATTCTATAGCGCCTTCAGTTAGTGCAGAGTTTAAAGTGTCGCTTGCAACGTTGATATCTAGTAACATACAATTAAAGGTTAATTTCAACTTTTGGCTAAGCTACTATCAATCTTAGTTTAAAGACAAAACGGTTTACTCTAATTGTAAACAGAAGAATGTTAGTTTTATTCCAATGTATTACAAAGCGAACATTACATAGTAGGTTGCTGCACCGGCTATATATCCAGCAAAAGCTAGTCCTGAAATCTTTTTCAAGTACCAGATAAAGTCAATCTTTAATATGCCCATTATTGCAACACCCGCGGCAGAGCCAATGATAAGGCAGCTGCCCCCAGTGCCAGCGCAGTAGGCTAAAAATTTCCAGAAAGCACCATCGACCATAAAAAAAGCAGCTTCCCCTGTTGACCCTAAAGGTGCAATTTCGTACATTCCAATAGCGCCTGCAACAAGAGGTACATTGTCAACAATTGACGACAAAAGACCAATAGCTAAATTAATAACGTAAATATCTCCAATGCTTGTTTGAAGGAAAGCTGCCATTTCAACTAAATGCCCAGCAGTTTGGAGTGCAGCTACCGCAGTTAAAATTCCCATAAAAAAGAATACACTGGCAGTATCAACTTTTTTTAAAGCCCCGAGAACAGATTTTTCAGATTTTTCTTCATGATTCTTAGATCGGTGCATTATTTCTGTAAGAGTCCAAAGCACACCAAGCCCAAATAGTATTCCCATAAATGGTTCTAGGTGTGTAATAGTTTTGAAGACAGGAACAAAAAGGAGGCAAGCAAGTCCAGTAAAGAAAACGGTATTACGCTCAGCTGGGGTAGTAGGGTTTGTTAGATGCTCAGATTCAACCATCCCTAATTTACTTTTGACATTACCCTTAAGAGTAAAAGAAAGATATATTAATGGAACTAACGCACAAACCATACTTGGAATGATTAATGTGCCGATTACTACTGGTGCGGTTATTTGACCTTTAATCCATAACATTATAGTTGTTACATCACCAATTGGGGACCAAGCTCCCCCTGCGTTGGCAGCAATTACAACCATTCCACCAAATAACATTATGTCTTCTTTTCCTTTTAATAATTTTTTTAGTAATGCAGCCATTACAATTGCTGTAGTTAAGTTGTCCAAAGCAGCAGAGAAGAAGAACGTAATTATACAGATAATCCATAATAATTTCACTCTACTTGTTGTCGTAATTTTATCTGTTACAACTGCAAATCCTTCATGAGCATCAATGAGTTCCACAATAGTCATGGCACCTAAAAGGAAAAATAAAATACTTGCAATTTCACTTAAGTGATGCAATAGTTCGTGGTTAATGAAATGTCCGATAACGTATGGAGTTGTTTCATCACCTCGATATTCATATACACCACCACTAATATAATGCCCCAATTCATGCCAATGTTTGTCCGTACTTTTCAACAATAACTCACCTTGTTCTATGAGCTGAGAAATAGAATGTCCCATGTCAATATTGAGAATGTCCCCAGCACCAAAAACCAACACCGTCCAACATAGTACACCTGTTAATAATGCAGATGCAGCTTTGTCAATTTTTATCGGGTGTTCTAGGGCTATTGCTAAATAACCTACAACAAATACAATTACCATTAAAATATACATCTGCTAAGAATTTTGATTTTCTACAAGAATTGTTTGAGTGGGGAAGGCAAAATCGCTTCCGTATTTATCAACAATCTCCATTATTTTATAATTAATTTCCTGCTTTACATCGAGGTAAGTACTCCAATCCATAGTATCTACATAGTAGTTGACCATAATATCTAATGAACTAGCACCAAAATCTGTAAATCTAGCTTTTCCATCTTGATTTGTATGAGAGTGTTCATCAAGTAATTTTTGAATTTCGTTTACTATTAATTGAATTGAATTGATAGGAGTGCTATAAACTAAACCAATTGTTTGATTCACTCTTCTAAAAGTTCTTAGCGATAGGTTATCAAGTTCAGCATCAATCATTTTTTTGTTTGGTACAGTAACATAACTTTTTTCTGGTGTTCGAAGCCGAGAACTCCTAAAGCCAACTTTTTCTACAGTTCCAACCAAACCGCCAACTTTAACAGTGTCGCCCAATACAAATGGTTTGTCAAAGAAGATTGTGAATGAACTTAATAAATTTTCTAAACTTTCTTTCGCGGCAAGTGCCAGTGCCAATCCTCCAACACCAAGGCCAGCAAGAAGTGGTCCCATTTCAATTCCGAAAACGTTACCTAAGATAATAAAAATTGCAAAAATGATTATTACTATTTTGATGATTTCTTTTGCAAATCCGATAATTTGGTCATCTTGTTTACCATCTGTTTTTTCAGCTTTTCTTACGAGAATTAACATTAAAAATTCTAGGGTACGTAGACCAATCCAAGTAATTGTGCTAATTAAGAATAGTTGATAAGATTTGGATAACAGCATTCGAACTCCAAATTCATTTTTATCTACTAAGTTCCAAGTAACTGGAAAATGAATATGAGAAGAAGCAACATAAATAATAATAAGCATGATAAACCAAGAGAGAGGTTTATGAAGTAGTGTGTATAATTCTTCTTTTGAAATGCTAGCCGTTTGCTTGCTGATTATTTTAAAGATAAGGTTGCTAATTAGTTTAGATGCGTATTTTTGGAAAACTAGACCGATCAGAATAGCGCTAATAAGCCAACAATAATCTAATCCAGAGTTCCCAAAATATATTTGATTACAAAAACTTACCATTTTATATCAATTGATTTAATGCTATTTCAAACGCGGTTTTTGCGATTTGCGTTTTTGAAGAATTCTTTGAATGCGCAGTAATTAAGGAATCCTTTATGACACGGGAAGTATCTTCAAATATTGATTGATCATCCAGGTTATCTAAATCGTTGCTCATTAGGTAGGCAAAAACTCTAGCCATACCACAATTAGAAATAAAGTCTGGAATGATACTGATGGCATTATCTGCATATTCACTTATGGGCCCAAAGAAAATTTCGGGGTCAGCAAAAGGGACATTTGCACCAGCTGCAATTACTTCAATTCCGCTGCTAATCATTCTATCTATTTGGTCTTTTGTAATCAATCTAGATGCTGCACATGGAATAAATACTTCAGCGTTGAGATCCCAAATTTGATCATTGACATCGTTAAATGATAGCATATTATCAGATGCCAGCGCGTTACCGCTTTTATCTAGGAATAACTGTTTTATTTCTTCAAATGAAAAACCGTCTTTATTAATTAAGCCTCCAACACGATCAATAATACCAACAATATTAGCTCCCGATTGCGCTAGATAGTATGCTCCAGCAGAGCCAACATTTCCCCAACCCTGAACAATCACTCGCTTGCCGATTAAATCACCACCGTAAACATCATAAAAGTGCTTTACAGACTCAGCAACTCCAAACCCAGTGATCATATCTGCGACTACATACTTTCGACTAACTTTTGGAGAGTAATTTTCGTTTTCAATAGCTTTTAATACCCCTTGTCTTAATTGCCCAATTCTATTTATTTTTTGTGATTCGCTGGGTTGAAAATGACCATTAAACACTCCTTCTTGCGGATGCCAAACACCACAATTTTCAGTTATTGGAATTACTTCATGAATTTCATCTACGTTTAAGTCTCCGCCGGTTCCATAATAATGTTTCAACAATGGGGTAACTGCCGCATACCATCTTTTGAGTACACTCTTTTTTCTCGGGTCTTGCGGATCAAAATTAATTCCTGACTTAGCACCGCCAATAGGGGGCCCCGCAACAGTAAATTTGACTTCCATGGTTTTTGCCAGCGATTCAACTTCTCTCTTGTCAAGACCTTTTCGCATACGTGTGCCACCTCCGGCCGCGCCGCCTCTTAACGAGTTTATCACAACCCATCCTTCTGCTTCTGTTTCTGCATCTTTCCATTCGAAAACTATCTCTGGACTTTTATTTTCAAATTTTTCTAATAGGTCTCTCATTCTTGTTTTTTGCAAGAGTACAAATATAAAAAACTAGGTTAACGGGCAACGTAAATTTAGCTTAGGGTCATATTATGGCAGATAAATGGCCCCACCAACGCTATCTCTTTTTGCACCTGTAACTGAGCGCAAACAATTGATTTTTCCCTCCCATCGGAGAGCGCCTAAAAATCCAAAAATGATGGCTTCTTTAAAGTTAATAATATCTGGTTGTGGTATTATGACTTTACAATAAGCAAGGTCAGTTATTCTTTTCATGAGGAACTTATTGAATGTTCCACCACCCGTGAATAGTAAGGATTTTATATTAATGTTGTTTAATACATTAGTAATTTGGATAGAACAATGCTCTGTATAAGTTCTCAATAAATCGGGAGCAGACAGATCTGAGGCGTTAAGCAGAGGAAGAATTATTTCGTCCGACCATTCTTTACCTAAAGATTTCGGGGGCTTACTAGAATAATACTCTATTGAGTTAAGTTTATCCAGGAGTGGGAAATTAATGTTACCGCTCTCTGCGATAAGACCATCTTTATCAAAAATTAAGTCTAGTTTTTTTTGAGTCAGCCAGTTTAGAATTATATTGACGGGACAAATATCGAAAGCAATTCTTTTTTGATGGTAAGAAATATTGGCGAATCCCCCTATATTAATACAGCTATCGTATTCAGAAAAAAGTAACGCATCTCCAATTGGCACCAATGGAGCGCCTTGACCACCGTTTGCTATATCGTTAGATCTAAAGTCACAAACGACAGGAGTCTTGGTTAATGCAGCAATATGTGGACCATTACCGATTTGAAGTGTTAAGCCGTTTTCAGGTTGATGAAAAACGGTATGACCATGAGAAGAAATAAAATCAACAGTAAGTTTGTTTTTAGTAATAAAATCTTTACAACTAAGTCCTATAAATCGGCCTAAAGCAATGTCTAGATTGGATAGTTCTAGTCCCGATAAAGATGTGGATTTTTTTAGTTTTTCGAGAAGATCAGAAGGGTACTCTAGAGTATCATTTTTAAGTAATTCGAAATCCCAACGGTGGTTTTTTTGATAAAAATTACAACAAGTGACATCTAGGCCGTCTAAAGAGGTGCCAGACATTAGTCCAATTACTTTGTATGATTTCTTGATTAAGGTCACCATACAAGAATAGTAATTTATTGAGTTAAAACATTAATTTTGCTAGCCTTACAAAAGAAAATATTTCGACTATGAATTTTGAGTTAACCGAAGAACAAATTGCAGTTAGAGACGCAGCTAGAGATTTTGCACAAAACGTATTGAAGCCTGGAGTTATTGAAAGAGATGAGAATCAAACATTTCCTAAAGATGAAATCAAACAGCTTGGAGAGCTTGGATTCTTAGGGATGATGGTTGATCCAAAATATAATGGAGGAGGAATGGATGCTATTTCTTACGTGTTAGCAATGGAAGAAATTTCTAAGGTAGATGCCTCTTGTTCTGTTATAATGTCTGTTAATAATTCTTTGGTTTGTTGGGGTATAGAGAAATTTGGAAATGAAGAGCAAAAGCAAAAATATTTAACAAGATTAGCCACCGGAGAGATCATTGGTGCATTTTGTCTATCTGAGCCAGAAGCTGGATCAGATGCAACTTCTCAAAGAACAACAGCAGAAGATAAAGGCGACCATTATTTATTAAATGGAACGAAAAACTGGATTACCAATGGAAGTTCTGCTTCAGTATATTTAGTAATGGCCCAAACAGATAGGGAAAAAGGGCATAGGGGCATAAATTGTGTTATTGTTGAAAGGGGAATGGATGGATTTGTGGTTGGTGCCAAAGAAAACAAGCTTGGAATTAGGGGATCGGACACACATACTTTACTTTTTAATGATGTTAAAGTTCCGAAAGAGAATAGAATAGGAGACGAGGGTTTTGGATTTAAGTTCGCAATGAAAACTTTAACAGGAGGAAGGATTGGTATAGCGTCTCAGGCGCTTGGAATTGCTTCCGGCTCCTTAGAGTTAGCAACTACTTACGCTAAAGAAAGAAAAACTTTTGGGAAACCTATTGCAGAGCACCAAGCAATTGGATTTAAATTAGCCGATATGGCAACGGAGATAGAATGTGCTAGAAACTTGTGCCTCAAGGCTGCTTGGCTAAAGGATAAGGGTGAACCCTTTGATAAGGAAGGCGCAATGGCAAAGTTATATGCCTCTAAGGTTGCAATGGAATCTTCTGTTGAAGCGGTGCAGATTCATGGTGGTTACGGATTTGTAAAAGAATATCATGTTGAGCGATTAATGCGTGACGCAAAAATTACTCAAATTTATGAGGGAACCTCTGAAATTCAAAAAATTGTAATTTCTAGATCTATTTTAAAAGATTAAAGAAATTCAACGACTTTCTCTAAACCAATACTTCTAGATCCTTTGATAAGGATAACGGAGTTCTTTACTGGATGATTGCTAAAGTGTGTTGAAATTTCTTTTGCAGAGTCGAAAGTTTTCAAATTTCCGTGCTCAGTTTTGCTAAAATTATCGCCAACAAGTATTGCATCCAATGATTTTTCTATAAGTAGATTAACAATAGCCTGATGTTCTTCACTGCTGTATATCCCCAATTCTTTCATGTCGCCCAGTATTGCTAATTTGTTTTTTTGTTCAGAATTGGCAAGATTTTCGACAGCCGCTTTCAAACTTACCGGGTTCGCATTGTATGCATCTAGGATTATCTTGTTAGAATTCTTATTAATTAATTGAGAACGATTATTGCTTGGTAGATACGATTCTATGCCAGTAGTAATTTGTTCTGGACTTAGGTCAAAGTAATTGCCAATGCAAATTGCCGCCATTACGTTTTCGAAATTGTAATCTCCCACAAGATTGGTTGATATCGGTAAGGTATATCCAAAATAGTTATGTTTTTTCCATGCTAAAGCTAAGTGATCATCGCTTTTTTCCAATCTTCCAATAATCTGATTTGCTTCTGATTTACCGTATGTAAGATGGAATAGTCCATCAGCAAGCTTAAGTAAATCCTTATTATCACCGTTAACAAACACCGGAGAGTCACGTTTTTGTAAATAATTATATAATTCAGATTTTGCTTTTTTGACGCCTTCAAATGAACCGAATCCTTCAAGATGAGCTTTACCTATATTGGTAATTAATCCAATTGAAGGTTGTGAGATTTCACATAGTTCCGCAATTTCACCAATATGGTTAGCTCCCATTTCAATAATTGCAAGCTCATGACTTCCTGTAATTTCAAGTATCGATAAAGGCACACCAATATGATTGTTTAAGTTGCCTTTTGTTGCATAACAAAGATATTTTTGAGCTAAGACAGCTTGAGTAATTTCCTTAGTAGTTGTTTTGCCGTTAGTGCCGGTAATTCCTATAATTGGTATTTTAAGTTGTTTACGATGATGAGCGGCAAGTTCCTGCAAGCATGCAAGAGCATTAGGTACTAATATATGTTTATTCGACACTTGATAACTAGGGTCATCTATTATAGCAAATTTAGCTCCAGAAGCAATGGCAGTTTCTGCGAATTTATTGCCATTAAAATTCTCGCCTTTTAATGCAAAAAAAAGCGAGTTAGATTTAATATTCCGTGTGTCAGTGCTAACGAAAGAATGCTCTTTGAAAAGCTTATAAATGGTTTGTATTTTCATTTTGCCGCAAAAAAAACCCCGAGATAGTTTCTCAGGGTTTAAATATAGATTTTATTTTGATTTACTGACCTCCAAATCCAACAGGACTGCCGACTCTGTCCATAGCACACCGGAAACCTATATAATCTGTTCTTTGTTTTTCGTCTAAGAATCTTCTTGTCCCCGGATTCATATAGTATGCCCTATCTTTCCAAGACGCACCTTTATATACACGTGCTTTGTCATTTATCATTGAGTATAGGCTATAATCATAGACATATCCACTTTCGAGTTTTTCATCATCTTCTGGTTCTTCTGACCAAAAAGCTGAGTTTGTAGAAGATTCATAGTCCCCATCTAAGAAATTAATATTGTCAGATGATCTATAGTTTCTCCTATCAATATTATCAGCCTCAGTCACATCTCGGTAGACCAAATGACCTAAACTGTCTTTCTCTGCAACATATCCCTCATCATCAGTTTCTAATGTTTTGTATACACTGCCTCTAAACGCTCTAAAGTCATCACGATCATCATTTGATAATGGTCTATAAACATCCATTACCCATTCAGACACATTACCAGCCATATTATATAAACCAAAATCATTTGGCCAATACGAGTAAACCGGTGCAGTAACGTCAGCGTTATCATTTAATCTACCTGCAATGCCCATATTATCTCCTCTACCTCTTTTGTAGTTTGCCATCATCATACCGATATATCGCTCTTCCGGGTTACGAACAGCGTGACCACTCCAAGGCCACATTTTTTCTTCTCTAATTCGCTCTCCAATTGTGTTACCAACGAGCGCGTAAGCAGCATATTCCCACTCCGCTTCGGTAGGAAGTCTATACTTGGGTAATAGTATACCATCTTCCATTTTTACATTTCTAAATTCTCTATTTGGATTTAAATCAGGTAAACCATCAATAGCTTTTCCACTTTCATACTGTCCTTTGAAATAAGCCTCAGTGTTAAAATTATCTTCATTAATTTGATTTACATAGTGCTCTAACACCCCTTCACGGATTAAGATGTATTCGTTTACCCGATCTGTTCTCCAATTGCAAAAATCATTACACTGCAGCCAATTAACTCCAACAACGGGATAGTCTCTGTATGCTGGATGTCTTAAATAATAATCAACGTAAGGTTCATTATATCCCAATTTAGACCTCCAGACCAACGTGTCAGGAAGAGCTTTTTTATAAACTTCAGGATAATCTGCTGAATAAACCCTTATAGTCCAATATAAATACTCTAACCAGTTAAAGTTAGATATTTCTGTTTCATCCATGTAAAATGAAGACACCGTAACTCTTCTTGGTATAGTATTCCAGTCGTACATTACATCGTCAAGAACGCGCCCCATGGTATAAGTTCCTCCCTCAATTAACACCAGATTAGGCCCCGTTTCTTGTTCTTCGAATGGCATTTTTTGGAAGCCACCATTCACCTCGGTATTATAATCCCAGCCCGTTATGCCAGATTTTTCAAATCCACAGGATGATACAAATGCAATTAAGGATGCGAGCGTAAGTATTTTAAAAACGTTACTTCTCATGACTTTATTTATTTAATTAAGTCCCATTAGTACGGGGAAAATTTTAAAAGGTTATATAATAACTAAAAAGACGGACAACTTATTGTTCTAAATTTTCTTCTCTTTGGTCGACAGTCGAATTGAACAGCGAAAGAAACTTCGTGCGAACCAGCTGTTCCTGTTTTGAAACTATTAGTCAGTCTGTTAGATGTTATATCGTAGCTATACCCTATTTTAACCATTCCAGTATGGATGCCTAATAATACGATGAATGAATCACTGTTTCTGTACCATAACCCTCCAACAATAGGTCCCTTAGTAACATAAAGACCTAGATTTAATTGGACAAAGCTCTGTTGATATTGGAAGATTATATTAGGCGAAATCATTCCTTCTTCAGGCTTTCTTGGTTTAAATGGTATAACGGCTCCAGCATGTCCCGTATATTTTCTTGGAAGTTTTGATATCCCATTGAATAAACTTTCATTAGGTTGGGTTAAGTGATGAACTGCGGCCCCGAAATAGTACTTTTTGCTGTATCCAATTAATCCGGCAGAGAAGTCTAAGCCATAAGTAGTAGTTTTATCAGGTTCAATTTCCTCTGTTTCGTATATAAACCCATAACGTTCGTCAATCATGTCTCCAAACGTTAATTTTTCCCAATCTAAAGATTTTTGAAAGAAAGTAGCTTGAAAGCCAGCTTTTAAAGAGAATGTTCTTGTAACCGGAAGTTGATAAGAATACATTAAACTAGCTGAAGTTGTATTAATTGTTCCTTGACCCTGTCTGTCATTCATAACCAAAATTCCAATTCCTCCTTGAATAGCATCAACGTGTTGGTCATAACCAGCACTATAAGTAACAAATGTGCCAGCAATACCTGGCCATTGGTCTCGGAAATTCATTGTTAGCCTTGGGCATCTTGCTGTCCCTGCAAAAGCAGGGTTCAAATAAAGTGGATTTGCGTAAAACTGTGTGAATTCAGGATCTTGAGCTTGTGCATTATTCGCACAAAACATAAAGCAGAAAACTGTAGCTATTAGGACTAATATCGCTTTTTTAAACATTTATTTCAATTTGAAAAAGGCTTGTACGCACTTTTTTGTATTCAGTTTCAAAAATTTTTGCAGCACAATAATAAATAATTAGATCCGTTAATTTGTTGTTTTAAGAAACGATTTACATACAAAATTAGTAATTTTATATTAAACATCATTTACTTCGTGTTTTGCTAACGGCAGTTATGAAAATTAAATTGAGTATCTTTTTTATCTTAGTTGTTGCACTAACGCAAGGTCAGCAAAGGAATCTACTTATTAATACTTTAAAAGATAAATCTCTTGAAAAACAAGTAGATGGTCGAAAATTTGTTGAAAATAGCTACGAATATGGCATAGAATGGATGGGCGTTAGTAGTGCTAGCATTGGTGGGGAAAGTATGGTAGTTTTTGTGACTTTTGAAAATGCGATCCATGACTTTTCGATTAGTAAGATGCCACGTTTCGAAGTAAAAATACAAGTAAATGGTAATCCTAACGATGTAGACGCGAGGTTAGCTGGTGGTCTGTATCAAGAAGTAACGCAAGAAGAACTTAACGTTTTGAACGAGGCAGAGTTGCTCGAAGCTGTTGAACCCCTTGTTTCTTTGGTATATCAAAAAAAGCAGACATATGCTATCTGTTCTTTTATACCATTAAGAAAGAATTCTGTTACAGGGAAAATCGAAAAGCTTGTGGCGTTTAATTTGGATTGGATAATTTCAGAGCAAAAAGGTAATTCCTCAGCCCCTACGATATTGACCTATGCAGATCATTCAGTTTTAAGTAGTGGAGAATGGTATAAATTAGCAGTGGTAGAAGACGGTATATATAGACTGTCGTTTTCTAAGCTCCAAACTATGGGTATCGACCCGAGCAATATTGACCCGAGGAACATTCGAATATATGGAAATGGAGGGGGTATGTTGCCTATGCAAAATTCAATAGCAAGGTACGATGACCTGCAAGAGAATAGTATTCTAGTTGAGGGAGAGAGTGATGGTATATTTAATAACTCAGATTATGTTTTGTTTTATGGCAAGTCTCAAGAATTATGGACTAATAATGGTGTAAAGTTTACCCACGAGAAAAATTTGTATTGTGATACAACATTTTACTACTTAACTGCTGACTTAGGAGTGGGTAAGCGTATTTTGTCTAATGCTTCACTCGGGTCTTATACTGAAACGGTCACCTCTTTTAATGAAAGAATTATTCATGAAAAAGATAGGTCTAACCTCATAAAAACTGGGCAAGATTGGTTTGGAGAGCAGTTTGGAATTATTAATACACACGATTTTTCATTTCAGATTCCAGATATTGATCCAAGTAGTAATGCAGATATACAAATAGACTTTGCTTCGCACTCTCCGTATACTGCGAGTGAGTTTGTAATCAATGTAAATAATGTTAGTGTTTCTCAATTTGATGAAAAAGTAACTCCAGGTTATACAAACTTGTATGCAAAAAAAACAAAGTTTGATATAGGTTTGCCCTCACCTAGCTCTTCCATTAATATTGAAATTAATTTTAATAAAGAAAATTCATCAGCATTAGCATGGCTCAACTACATTGAAATAAATGCTAGACGTTTGCTAAAAACAAATGGAACCCAAATGCACTTTAGGGATTTAGAAAGTGTAGGATCAGGAAATGTCTCAAGATATCAACTTAGTAGTTCGAATAGTGACCACAAAGTTTGGGATATTACAAATCCGATAAATCCTTTACAGCAAGCAACAACACTTTTAGGAAATACTCTAACTTTTAATACTGAATCTGAGAATTTAAAAGAATATATAGTTTATGATGGCACGTATTTTCTTGATCCTATAGTCAAAGGGTCGGTGTCTTGGCAAGATCTTCATGCCATGAAAGATGAACATCCGGACTATATTATTGTGACTCACCCTAAATTTATAGAGCAAGCAGAGGACCTAGCTCAATTTCATAGAGATGAAGAGGGCTTTAGTGCGGTGGTTGCAACCACAAACGAAATTTATAACGAATTTAGTTCAGGGGCTCAAGATGTTAATGCGATAAGGGGTTTTGTGAAAATGTTTTATGATGAAGCTAGCTCTATAGATGAAATGCCTAGATATTTGCTACTTTTTGGTGATGGTTCTTATGATTATAAGGATAGAGTTGCCGGGAATTCGAATTACGTGCCAGTATATCAATCGAAGAGTTCACTTAACCCAACAACATCATATTGCTCTGACGATTTTTATGGATTATTAGACGATGCAGAAGGAGAAAGTGACAGTCATTATATAGATTTAGGCATCGGGAGATTAACCGTTCGAACGAAGCAAGAAGCTGAAGAACAAGTAAGTAAAATCAAAAGATATTATTCTGAAGAAACCATGCGCCCATGGAGAAATTGGTTGCTTTTTATTGGTGATGATGAGGACTCTGATTCCCATATGACCCAGGCCGACAATGTTGCAAATAGGGCCTCAGAAGTAAATAAAAATATGAACATCGATAAGGTATATCTAGACGCTTATCCTCAAGTTTCCGGTGCTGGGGGGGAAAGGTATCCAGAAGCAAAAGAAGCATTTAATAAAAGAATAGATCAAGGCGCTTTAATTGTAAGTTATATGGGACATGGTGGCGAACTAGGTTGGGCACACGAAAGAGTTTTAGAAGTTCCTCAAATCAATGGTTGGTCTAATGAGAATGTAATGCCATTGTTTCTCACAGCTACATGCGAATTTAGCAGATATGATGACCCACAGCGCACGGCAGCAGGTGAGTTAGTATTGCTTAATCCAAGAGGAGGGGCAATAGCCTTATTAACAACAACAAGGCTGGTATATTCTGGTGGAAACTATTCGTTAATGGATAATTTTTTTGAGTTTGGTTTTTCTCAACTTGATTCGGGGTTAACAACTCTCGGAGATTTAGTAGAAGTAACAAAAATAAATACAGCATCGGATGCTAATAGCAGAAAATTTAATTTACTTGGAGATCCCGCTCTTACTTTGGCTATTCCGAAATATAACGTAGTCACAACGGAGTTCCCTGACACAATGAAGGGGCTTAGTAAAGTAACTATTCGCGGTTTTGTAGCTGACAGAAATAATCAAAAAATGCAAGATTTTAATGGAATTATTTACCCATCCGTTTTCGATAAATCGCGAGAAGTAAAAGGATTACACAATGATAATCCGACTGATACAAACTACTTTAAGTTTAATTTACAAACAGCGGTTATTTTCAAAGGCCGCGCCAGTGTTGTGAATGGGGATTTTGAATTCACGTTCGTGGTGCCAAAAGATGTTTCTTTAGAGTATGGTAATGCGCGGATTAGTTACTATGCGGAGAATGACACATCGGATGCAAACGGAAATGAGACAAATTTTCTGCTTGGTGGATATGATGAAAATGCGATAGAAGACAAAGAAGGTCCTGATGTTGATTTGTATATGAATGATGAGGCTTTTGTTTTTGGTGGGCTAACTGATGAAAATCCTAACATGTTGGCGCATATATTTGACGACAATGGTTTAAATACTTCAGGAAACGGAATTGGACATGATTTAGTTGCTGTATTAGATCAAAACACAACTAACTCTATTCTGTTAAATGATTATTATGAGGCAGAATTAGATGATTACCAAAAAGGGACAATTAATTATCCTTTTAGCAAGCTAGATGCTGGCCAGCATACCTTAACCCTTAAAGTCTGGGATGTTTATAATAACTCAGGGGAGGCAAATACAGAGTTTGTTGTGGCGGAAAGTGCTGAGCTAGCGCTTGATCATGTCTTGAATTATCCAAATCCGTTCACAACTAATACAGCATTTTATTTCGAACATAATCAACCAGGTCAAGGCTTAGATGTAAAAATAGAAATTTTTACGGTATCTGGTAGACTAATAAAGACATTGGATACGTTTATAGCAGAGAATAGCTATCGTGTTGGCCCAATATATTGGAATGGGCTAGATGAATATGGAGACTTAATAGGAAAAGGAGTATACATATACAAACTAAAGGTTGCGGTTCCAAGTGGAGAAAGTGCTGACTATTTTGAAAAGTTGGTGATTTTAAATTAAGTAATCTATATTTGTAAATTAAGGGATGAGTTTAGTGAAAAGGTTTAGTTTTTTTATTGCGTTGTGTTACACAACAACTGTATATGGACTGAGTGGTTCAGGAGCTGTAATTGGACAATCAGGCTCTACCGATGACGTAAATACGATAACTACGGCAGTTCCTTTTTTATTGATTGCGCCAGATTCTAGAGCTGGCGGAATGGGCGAAGCAGGTGTTGCGACTTCTGGAGATGCAAATTCAATTCATTGGAATCCAGCAAAAATGACATTTGCTGAAAAAGATTTCGGCTTCGGAATTTCTTACTCACCTTGGCTTAGAAACTTAGTGCCGGATATTAATTTGTCATATATATCTGGTTATAAAAAGATTGATAAAACTCAAGCCATCGGAATTTCTTTGCTTTATTTTACATTAGGAGATATTCAATTCACAGACGAGCAAGGTAACGATTTAATGCAATTTAGACCAAATGAGTATGCAATAGATATAGCTTATTCTAGAATATTGTCGGATAAACTATCGGGAGGTGTCGCGCTTAGGTATGTCAATTCAAATTTAACAGGCGGGCAAACTGTTGGTGGTTCGCAAACAAGACCAGGCAGATCTGTAGCTGCCGATGTGTCGGCCTATTATTTAAATAAAGATTTAAGTATAGTGGAGAAAGATGCTGAATTAGCGTTTGGGATTAATATTTCGAATATTGGAAATAGAATGGCTTACTCAAATTCTTCAAAAAGAGATTTTATTCCTATTAACTTAAGATTAGGTCCTGCTCTTACAATGAATTTAGACGATTATAACCGATTTACTATAACGGCAGACATAAATAAATTAATGGTGCCAACAACACCTGTATATGCTACAGATGATGACGGTGTGCCGATAATTAATTCGAATAATGAGTATGTTGTTGCTTCAGGAAAAGACCCGAATCGTGGAGTAGCAAGCGGCATGTTTGGTTCTTTTACTGATGCGCCCGGAGTATTGAAAATTGATAAAAATGGTAATCTTGTTCAAGATTCTAATGGAGATTATCAGGTAGAAAAAGGCAGTAAATTAAAAGAGGAATTGAATGAGATTAATTATGCTATTGGTATGGAATATTGGTACAACCAACAATTTGCTGTTCGTGCAGGGTATTTTTGGGAGGCCGCTACAAAGGGAAACCGCAAGTTCTTTACACTTGGTGCTGGACTGAAGTACAATGTTTTCGGACTAGATTTCGCTTATTTAATTCCAGCTTATTTTGGTAAATCTGTTGTAATTAACAGCCCTTTAAAGAATACGTTGCGTTTTTCTTTAACTTTTGATTTCGAAGGATTGAAGTCAATTGCGGAACCCTCGGAAAGCATTTCCGAATAGTACCTATGAAAATTCGCGTAGGCTTCGGTTTTGATGTCCATCAGCTAAGAGAAAAAGAGGAGTTTTGGTTAGGTGGAATTTTGGTTCCCCACAGTAAAGGTGCGTTTGGTCATTCAGATGCAGACGTATTAATTCATGTTGTTTGTGATGCAATTCTTGGGGCTGCAAACATGAGGGATCTTGGTTTTCATTTTCCTGATACATCAGCAGATTATAAAGGGATTGACAGTAAAAAACTGTTAACAGAAGTAATTCGACTTGTGAGCGAAAAAGGCTGGAAAATTGGAAATGTAGATTCTACTATCTGTTTGCAATTACCTAAGGTCAATCCGCATATTCCTGCGATGAAAACAGTTCTTGCCAAAATACTTCAAATTAGTGAACAAGATATATCTATTAAAGCAACAACAACTGAAAAACTGGGTTATGTAGGTAGAGAAGAAGGTGTTTCTGCTTATGCAGTTGTCTTGCTAGAATCTTCGTGAAAATAAATTCTTACCTGAGCAGTATCTCTTAAAAAATCAATTTTACCTATTACCGCTCGCTCGATTTTTAGTCCGGTTCTTTCGTTTAGATCAGCTAAAAGTTCCTCGTATTTTTCTGGTTTAATTAACTCAATTTTCTCATAGATAACAACCTTACTCGTTTCCTGTTTCAGCATCCAAGCTTGCTCTAACAAGAAAACAATGCCCATAATTGTAAAGTTGGCAAACATTAATTCAGTTACAGATACCTTTTTATTAGATAACGCATTAATTACCGCTAATCCAATAATTACGAACAAATAAGTCATCTCTTTTATTGCAATTGCATCAGTACGGTACCTGATAATTCCCATAATAGCAAATAAACCCAAGCCTGCACCTGTACTCAGCTTAGTGCTGCTTAACATGTGGAACAAGAAAAAAACGATTATACTAAAAAGTATATAGGTAAATAAATAATCTTTTCTCCCAGCTTTTGGATAATAAATAAATCTGATAATGATAAACGAGAAAAAGAGATTTACACCAAAAGGAACGATTAATTCAATGAAATCACTTTTGTCGAAAAGTTCCATCCCAAGGCCGAGAAAATCCTTCCCGTATAGCAGTATATTAAGTAGTAAGTTCATGGGATAGTTTGTTAATTGCTAATATTTGTCGCTTAAACTTGTTGTATTTAATTTTTTTGTGTAAAAATACAGAACCTACGCAATATTTACTCATACTTCTTGGCCTTATGTGTTTATCTTTTATGATTTTCATGAATTCTGAAGGCGAATTCCCCTCTCGTTTGACTTCCGCAATAACTAAATGGTTTAATTCTTTTTTAGAACTACTTTCAAAACTCAGGTTTATGTCAATTGTCAATCTTTCTTGCGAAGTTTTGCTTACCAAAGTAAGTCGCGTGAAATCATTCCATAAAGCAGGCACTAATGTGTTGGGTTCAAGGGAAGATTTGTCTCGAATAAAATCTTTTGAAACTTGAGATAATTCCGTTTCAAAATCCACAATTTTAATTCGTTTTTTAATTGTGCGATTTTTGTTTGTTTTCAATTTAACTTCAAGATAACATAAATTACTATCAATATATTTCCTGATTCTTATTTTATAACGGTTTTTCTTGCCGTTTTGGTGCCGTAAAAACAAGTCTTTTTGTTCAGTGTCAAAATATAAGGTTTTGTATCTAGCAGTGCGTTGTCCATTAATTTCCAAGGCAAAGTAGTGTTGTTTGAGTTTTGAAAGCGTCTCGACAAGAGTTGGGATACTAAAAATGAATTTTGTATCGGTTCTATTCAGTAAGGCAACCTTATCCATTTCTTTCAGTGAAATAGGTTCTAACTCTTGCAAAAATTTGTTTACGCCTTCGGTCATAAGTCAACAAAGGAATAAAAAGTTAATTAAAAACTCTAATTTTGAACTAAATAACGATTTGATGAAGAGAGAATTTGAGCTGAAAGCCACAGTAACTGAATATGATTCAGTTGATGAACTTACTAATCAAGAGCAAGAATTGATGAAAATGGCGCAGAAGAGCGGGGATAGTGCTTATGCACCATACTCTAATTTTTATGTTGGAGCGGCTTTGTTGCTCAAAAACGGTAAAATAATTACAGGGAATAATCAAGAGAATATGGCCTATCCTTCAGGTTTATGCGCTGAACGCACGGCGATTTTTAGTGCCGGAGCTCGTTATCCAGATGAGGCGATTGAGATTATGGCGATTACTGCCAAATCCACAAATTTTAAAGTAGATAAGCCAATTTCACCATGCGGAGCATGTAGGCAAGTAATTGCTGAGTATGAGTTTAGACATTCCAATAACATTAAGATTTTACTAATGGGCGAAATAGGTAGTGTATACGAGGTAGCAAGTATAAAAGAGTTACTTCCCTTAGTGTTTAAAGAAAAGAGGTTGAGTGGCTGATACGTGGGCTTATTATCATTGAATTATTATTATAAATTTGCACTTGTTAATTAAGTAAATAAATATGGCAAAAGCAACGGCAATAAAACCGAAGAAGACCACAACTAAAAAGAAATTCGACAAGAAAACTTATTTAGATTGGTACGAGAAAATGTACCTCATGCGAAAATTTGAAGAAAAGTGTGGAATGCTATATACTATGCAAAAGTTTGGTGGGTTTTGTCACTTATATATAGGACAAGAAGCTGTTGCGATGGGTATTGTTGAGGCGATTGGTAAAGCAGATAAAGTAATTACAGCGTACCGTGACCATGCTTTCCCTTTAGCAATGGGGACTTCAGCAGACCAATGTATGGCAGAACTGTATGGAAAAACGACAGGCACATCCAAAGGTAAGGGAGGCTCAATGCACTTTTTCGATGTTGAAAGAGGTTTTTGGGGCGGTCATGGAATTGTGGGTGGTCAGATAGGATTAGGAGCTGGCATTGCATTTTCAGAAAAGTATAAAGGAACTAAGAATGTAGTCGTTTGTATGATGGGTGATGGCGCTGTTCGACAGGGTATTCTTCATGAAACATACAATATGGCTATGTTATGGAAACTACCTGTAGTTTTTCTTGTAGAAAATAATAATTATGCAATGGGGACCTCTGTTGAACGGACTACCAATGTGTTAAAATTAGAAAAAATGGGAGCTTCATACGAAATGCCTTCAAGAACAGTTGACGGAATGAGTGTAGAAGCTGTTTTTAACGCGATAACTGAGGCAGCAGAAAGAGCAAGAAAGGGCGATGGTCCAACTTGGCTGGATGTGAAAACCTATCGTTATAAAGGACATTCAATGTCTGACCCGCAGAAGTATAGAACAAAAGAAGAGGTTGAGAAATATAAAGGAATTGATCCTTTGCAGCAGGTCTTAAGCGTTATTAAAGATAAAAAATACGCGACTGAAAAGCAGATTAAGCATATAGAAGCCAAGGTTAAAAAGATAATAGAGGAATCAGTAAAGTTTGCTGAGGACTCTCCAGTACCCGAACCATCTGCTTTATATGAAGATGTTTATACTCAAGAAGATTACCCTTACATTGTTGAATAATAGTTAGAATTAAGATGGCTGAAGTAGTAAGAATGCCTAAGTTAAGTGACACCATGAAAGAAGGTGTTGTTGCTGAGTGGCACAAGAAAGTTGGCGATAGTGTAGAACCAGGTGACGTATTAGCAGAGATTGAAACAGATAAAG
>JABHTA010000090.1 GCA_018669945.1 Flavobacteriales bacterium | reverse complement strand
ATGTTTGCCCCAACAATAAACAGTTATAAACGATTGGTTGAAGGTTCTTGGGCGCCTACCAATTTAACTTGGGGTATAGATAATAGAACCACGGCTGTACGAGTTTTGACAACCGGAAAGAAATCAACTAGAATTGAGCATAGAGTTGTTGGGTCCGACACCAATTCATACCTAGCTATGGCAGCAGCTCTAGCAAGTGGACTATATGGAATTAAAAAAGGGTTGAAATTAGAAATCCCAGCAACTAAAGGGAATGGATACGAAGACTATAGTAATGGCTCATTACCTAAGAACTTATGGGAATCTTCTCAAAAAATGAAGCAATCTAAAATAGCTAAAGAATTATTTGGAGCCGATTTTGTAGATCATTTTATCAAAACTAGAGAATGGGAATGGAGAGAATTTTCTAAGGAAGTAACCGATTGGGAAACAAAAAGATATTTCGAAATATTATAATAAGTATTTAAATGTTAGATATTAAACAAGTTTATAGTATTAATTTTCCAACACCTATAAGATTCGGTGCTGGCGTAATCAAGGAGTTAGGTTCCTATTTAAAAGGTAATAATCTATCAAGCCCTTTACTAGTAACCGATCCTAATGTAGCAGAACTTAAATTTTTTAAAGAGATTCAAAAGAATTTAGAGCAACATGGATTAAGCACAGAGGTGTATAAAGAAATGCATAAAAATCCAATTAAATCTGATGTGCTGCATGGAGGAGATATGTATCATAAAACCAAGAGAGATTGTATAATTGGTATTGGTGGAGGCGTAGCACTTGATGTAGCTAGAGCTATTGTTTTGAGAGTTAATCATAAAAGAGATCTATTTGATTATGATGATTTAATTGGAGGTGACAAATATGTTACCGAAGACGTGCCCCATTTTATTACAGTACCTACAACATCTGGCACAGGGAGTGAAGTAGGCAGAAGTGCCATTATTTCAGAAGATGACACAAAAAAGAAACGTATTCTTTTTTCACCTAAATTGTTAGCTAGAATCGTTTTTGCTGATCCATTGCTTACCATGGAGCTGCCTAGTTTTATTACAGCAGCTACGGGTATGGATGCGCTTACACATAATATGGAGGCTTATCTCGCAAAAGGGTTTCACCCGATGTGTGATGGTATTGCCCTAGAAGGAATTTCTCTAATTAATGATTCTTTAGTTACTGCCACGAAGAACCCTGATGTTGAGTCAAGAGCTAAAATGTTATTGGCTTCATTAATGGGTGCAGTGGCTTTTCAAAAGGGACTCGGGATAGTACATAGTTTAGCACATCCTATGTCTAGTTTATTAGATACACACCATGGATTAGCCAATGCAGTTAATTTACCCTACGGCATGGAATTTAATTACGAAGGATTTGAAGTAAGATTTGAGAAGATGGGAGCTGCATTAGGCCTTGGATCTAATTCTGCAGCACATGTGATTCCTTCTTTGTTTGAGTTAAATAATGAGCTAGGATTACCAACTAAATTAAGAGATGTTGGTGTTCAAGAAACACATATTGAAGCCTTATCACAATTGGCATTAGAAGATTTTTGTCATCCCTCTAACCCAAAACCAGTAGGCAAAGCAGATTTTGCAGCCATCTATAGAAATGCACTATAAACCAAGAAAATGATTAAGTTAGGAATATCATCGTGTTTTATGTATCCTGATCTAAACAGGATTGTTTTTGGACCAAAATCATTGAGCTATGTAGAAAATGACATGGCTAACTATGTAACTCGAAAAGGAATTCTTCCTGTTTTAATTCCAGATATTAAAGATGAAGAATTACTGAACGATATTTTTAGTCAAATGGATGGTTTTATCCTTCAAGGTGGAGTAGATATTGCTCCAGAAACTTATGGGGAAAAGGCCATAGGGAAATGGAAAGGAGATGCTTATAGAGATGCTTTTGAGTTAAATATATTGAATTATGCTGTAAAAAACTCAAAACCTATTATGGGTATCTGTAGAGGATTTCAATTAATGAACGTATACTTTGGTGGTACATTATACCAAGATACATTAACACAAAAAACAGGAGTAAATGACCATCGTTCGGCTGTGTTATATGATAGCATAAAACATTCTGTTGTTTTTACTGAAGGAGGGTTTTTAGATAAATTATATGTTAACAAAAACGAACCTTATGTAAATACTGTGCATCATCAGGCAGTGAAAGATTTAGGAAAAAATTTAGAAGTGTATGCATTTTCTGATGATGGTTTAATAGAAGCATTCGGATACGTTAAAGAACCAGCAGGAAAAATATTTGGAGTGCAGTGGCATCCAGAGTTTTCTCACACAATTAAAGAGGAATTAGTTGACGGAGATGTACTTTTTGATGCATTTTTAAAACATTTTAAATAAAGAATATGGATATTATTAATCCTGCTAGTGGAGCAATTATTTCAACCATAAAATCAGACACTCAGAGAACTTTAAATTCTAAATTAGAATCTTTGCGAAAAGGACAAAAAAGTTGGATAAAAACATCTATTGAGCATAGATTAAATTGTATCAAAAAGTTTGGAGAATTGATACAAGAAAACAAATTTGACCTAGCTCAAATTTTAACGTCAGAAACTGGCAAACCGTTGCAACAATCGTTAAACGAAATTCAAGGAGCTCAAAATAGAGTAGATCACTTATTACAACATGCAGAACAATGGTTGGCACCAGAGGTATTGGTTGATGAAGGCTCAACACTAGAGCATATAAAATATGAACCACTTGGAGTTATCGCCAATATTTCTGCATGGAACTTTCCGTATAATGTTGGATACAATGTGTTTTTATATGCTTTAGTTGCTGGAAATTCGGTGTTGTATAAACCATCAGAATTGGCCACATTAACAGGAAAGCAGTTTGAGATTTACTTACATCTAGCAGGTATTCCTAAAGATGTTTTTCAATGTATAATTGGTGATGGAAGTGTAGGGCAGCATATTTTAGAGGCTAAGGTAAATGGATATTTCTTTACAGGTTCCCATAAAACAGGTTTACACATATATCAAACAGTTGCACCTAAAATGGTTCCAGTTCAATTGGAGCTAGGAGGTAAAGACCCCTTGTACGTTGCTGAAGATGTTGTTGATGTTAAACAAGCAGCTGTTAATGCAGCTGAAGGCGCTTTTTATAACAACGGACAAAGTTGTTGTGCTATAGAGCGAATATATATAGCTGCACGAATTTATGATGAATTTGTAGAAGCCTTTACAGAAGAGGTGAAATCATATAAGATAGGAGATCCAAACGATTTGTCGACTTTTATCGGTTCGCTTACAAGAGCGCAGCAATTAGAAGTATTAAAAGATCAAGTTGAAGATGCTGTTGTTAAAGGGGCTACACTATTAACAGGAGGAAATGCCATCGATGGTGAAGGTTATTATTTTGAACCTACAGTTTTAGCAAATTGCAATCACGATATGAAAGTTATGATAGACGAATCATTTGGGCCTATTATTGGGTTACACAAAGTGAGTTCAGATGAAGAAGCGACCGCACTTATGTTAGATACAGAATATGGGTTAACATCGGCAGTTTTCGCAAACAACGAAGAAAGAGCAATGCGTATTTTAGATAATATGAATTCTGGAACCGTCTACTGGAATTGTTGCGATAGGGTTAGTCCCAATCTACCTTGGTCTGGAAGAAAGAATTCCGGCTTAGGAAGCACCCTATCTTCGCAAGGTATTCGAGCATTTGTACAGCCGAAATCATATCAATTAAGAATGCTATCGTAATGTTTGAATCTCTATGAAATAAGGAAACCGAAACCGAATACTTAATATCCCCAACCACAGGGCATCACATTAAATAATGAAAACGGCTACATTCTAAACACAACAACTGGCGACACCATACAGCCCTTTATTATAAATGAGATTCGGCTTTAAATCAGTGCGCAGGATGGGAGTCGAACCCACACGCCCTTAAGAGCACCAGCCCCTCAAGCTGGCTTGTCTACCAATTCCAACACCTGCGCGAAAAATGCAAATATAGTTGAACATTCTTTGTATTCAAGTTCTATAAAAGAATTAAGGAATATAAAATCCAAGTAAAATAAATACTAGAATTAAAACACAAAGCCATAGTAGAATATTATTCAATAAAATTATAAGTTAGCCATTGTTTCCAAAAACTTTTTTAAGCAAATCGGAAACGCGTGCTATGGGATCTTGCCTAATCGCGAGCTCTTGTTTTGCAATTTGAATAAATAGACCGTCAATCGCTTTGTCGGTTGCGTATTCTTCCAAATCGGGGTTTATTTTTTTAACCATAGGGATTCGGTTATAATTTTTGAACACCAAATTCCAGTTTTTTGTAGCTCCAACTTTATCCAACGATTTCTTAATAACAGGTTTAAATTGATCAAATAACGCAGTTCGTGTCGCTTTTTCTAAAAAAGCTGTAGCCGCGTTGTTATCGCCTTTCAATATTCCCATAACATCTGTAAGTGTCATCGATTTTATTGCGGCAACAAATAGTTCTTTCGCCCCTATAGCTGCATCTTCTGCAGCCCGGTTCATTGATTCAATCGCATCATCAACAAGCTTTCCTTGTCCAAGTTGACGCAATTTAGCTTCAACTTGTTTTGCTTCATCAGGCATTGGGATTTTAATTTCCAAGTCTTTAAAATACCCATTAGGCTTAGACAATTGATTTACACCAACTTCTATACCTCTGTTTAAGGCTTCTTTTAACCCAGCGGCAACTTCTTCTTCGCTAAGCTCAGATAAGGTGGAGGTTTCTAATTGGTTTTCTACTTTATCTTTCAGCTTGTCTAATAGTTGAGCATTAGTAGTTAATGTAACTAATAGAATTATAATAGTTGTGGGGTATTTATATTTTTTCATAAGATCATTTTTATATTCTTGTCTATTAAGCAAACTTAGTGCCAACCAGTAATTTTCCAAAAGTTAAAACCGTAAGATTGTTTGAGTGTTTTCTGAATCAGAATTTTTGGGGAAAATTGATGAATACTAATTTTGCATATTGCAAGTAATAGAGCTAAAATTATGAGGACACACATAATTACAAAAAAACTTACTTACATTTATTCCGCGAATCTAAAATTCTAATTTATGCTTCAATTTCTTCAAAAAACAAGCAAACTTTTCCTTGTTTTAATCACCTTGTCATTTTTTGTAGTCTCATGTGGTGATACAAATCCACAACCTAAAATTGATCCTGCTTTTAGCCAGTACATTACCGGGTTTACTTCAGGAATTATATCTAAAAAAACTGTTTTTAGAATTAGATTAGCGAAACCAAGTAAGCAATTTACAGAACTTGATGGCTTGGTAGAAGGTGTTTTTGATTTTTCTCCATCAGTAAAGGGTAATGCATATTGGGTAAACAATCAAACTATAGATTTTAGACCTAACGAACTTCTTAAGTCTGGTACAAATTATCAAATAGAATTCAGTTTGGGAGATGTCTTGGATGTGGAGAGCAAGTACCAGATATTCGAATATTATGTGGAAACGGTAAAGCAAACGTTTGAAGTAAAAGTAGAAAGCATTAAACCTTATGTAGAAACAGATTTAATCTGGAATAGTTTACAGGGAGTTATACGTACTGCAGATTATATGGAGGCAGAAGATGCAGAGGGGTTGTTAAACGCATCACAAAATGCTGCCGAGCTAAATATTAATTGGGAGCACGATGCTTCTGGTCGGCTGCACCAATTTAGTGTCGACAGCGTTGAACGTAAAGAGCAAGAGGAGCAAGTCTTTCTT
>JABHTA010000157.1 GCA_018669945.1 Flavobacteriales bacterium | reverse complement strand
TACCAGCAGATGCAGACAAATTAAGAACTCTTGGCAGAAGCAGGTCCATTATTGAGCGGTTTTCATTTGCAAAAACAATTTCCGAGCTACCAGCAAAAACGAATGTTGAAATCGCCATACCTCTAAACGAGCTAATTAAAGACTCTGAAACCAACATTAGAATCGAGGCGATTAAAGCAATTACTGCACACCGAGTTTCTGAGCTCTACCATCACATAATAGATTTACTCGATTCACCTTGGTATCGAAATATTGCATTCAATGCTATTATCGACATAGGCGAAGACATGCTAGATCTTATGGAATTATCTTTTCATAAAACAGGTTATGAAATCGATACCAGATTGTTAATAGTTAAAGCAATGGGAATTATTGGGGGACCTAAAGCAGTTGAGCTTCTAGTTAATAAAACTAACTTTCCTGACAGGAACATTATTAATGAAAGCTTTAGTGCCCTGAAGAATTGCAACTACGAGCCAGATGAAAATACTGTTAGCAAAATCAATCAAGAAATTGACAGCTCAATTGGCATTGCAGCTTGGAATATAACAGCACGAAAGAAGCTAACTGAATCTAAATCAAGCGAAAGAATGTTACTCGCTATTGACTCAGAATTAGCCATCAATTTTGATGCAATTTATCTACTGCTTGAACTCGCATACGATGCAAAATCAATTAGCCATATAAAAGATAGTATTGAAAGTGGTTCGAGTGAGCGTATAGGTTTTGCTATTGAACTATTAGACCTCTTTATTTCTGAAGATATTAAACCTAAACTATTTCCTCTTCTTGAAGATATTTCTGAAGACGATAGAATTGAGCAATTAGAACTTTATTACGCAATAGACCAAGAAAATATTGAAACAACATTAATTGATATTATTAATAAGGATTACAATTATTGTAGTAAGTGGACCAAGTTATGCGCTATTCATGAATTACATGAGGTTTCAGAAACCCTACATCAAGTTAATATTGCCAATATTTTTAATCCTGACAAGCTTATTCAGGAAAGCGCAGCTTGGGCGACCTATAATAAAGATGAATCAATTTTCTACGATTGCCTCGATAGAATAGACGAGAAAGAAAAAGCAAGATTAATTACTCTAATTACTAACAAACAAAACAGTTTCAAGTCCTTACTTTTCGCTAAACTTATTTTCTTGAAAAACATTCAATCACTTAGTGAAATTAATAATGAATCACTGTATGAAATTGCAAGAAACTTGCAAACAGTTAATCTCAGCAACATAGGAGACACGAGAATTATTGAAGAAGAATTTACAGGGTTTGTTATTACAGGATCTATAGGGTTTTCTTCTGAAACGGACACCCAGAATATTAATGTAGGAGGTGTTTTTGGCAGTCTTTTATCAAAAACACATAATACATCGACTTTAGTTGCCATTACAAAAGATACTATATGCTATACAATTAGTAACAGCACTATATACCAACTTATTACAAAAGAACCGAACCTAATCGAATTACTCTATAGCCCTATTGTCCACGAATCAGAATTAACAACCATTTAAAATTTAATTAGTTATTTATAGACATTACTTTTATTAAAAATATTAATATCTATATTTTGTGAACCATAATGCATAACAGCACTACCATATTTAAACAACTAATTCTCAACATAATCTTACCAGTAGTTATTGCTATTGCTCTCTTAGGTGCGCTTAATTATTACCATACTCAGTCAATTCTAATTGAAGGAAACGAAACTAAAAATGAACTTATTTCTCATGAAATCAAGAACATCCTTAAATTTCAAGACTACTCCTTTGATATAATAGAAAACGACCTTAATATAGAAATTGAAGCTTATAGTAAAATACTTACCGAATTTGTTTTTAAAGACACCAAAGAAATCGAAACGGCAGACTTAGTTTCTATTCGTGAGGAAATTGGAATGGATGCAACTTTACAAGACATTTATATAATCAATACAAAGGGTATTGTTGTGAATACAACTTACAAAAGAGATTTAGGTTTAAACTTCTTCTCTTTTGGTGAAGAACATAAGAAACATTTATTGGACATTCTGAAAAAAGGAAAATTTGTTAGCGAACGATTCACTCTAGAAACTTCGACCAAGAAATTAAAAAAATACACCTACCAACCAACTCTAGATTCCAAATATATTGTAGAAATCGGTGTCTACTCAGGAAAAGCAACGCGCATTATTGAATCGTTTAAAGAGCACTTAAATAATATAAGTGAAGTTCAAAAAGATATTATATCAGTAGAAATGTTTATTGGCGCTGATAATCCTATATCCTTTAACATGGATGCTGAAACGAGCGATAAAGACCGTGAGTACTTACTTAAAACTTTTAAAGAAAAAACCAACCAATCTTATGAAACAGAAGATGAAAATGGCATTCCCTTTAGTTATCAATTCATATACATGGAACGTAAAAGCACAAGCCTATATAAAGGAGCTGTTATTCGTATAATTACGGATTTAACTCGTGAAAGAGCTGTTTTAAGAAATGATTTAATTCAGCTTTTAGTAATATTCTTTTTTACCATTTTAGTGGTTATCTTCCTAATCTACAATAAAACTAAAGTAATTACAAAACCGCTTAAAAAACTAGTAGATAATGTTAACCGTATTACAGATGGCAATCTTAACGAAAGAGCCGATGTTGAAGGGAACAACGAAATTGCTAAGCTATCAAAGCAATTCAATGTAATGGTTGAAAACCTTGAAGATTCATATAACAATCTTGAGCAAAAGGTTATTCAAAGAACTTCAGAAATTCAACGACAAAAAGATGAAATTGAGGAACAAAAGAAACATATTACAGATAGTATTGATTATGCAGAACGAATACAATATAGCTTTCTGGCAACAAAAGAAATGCTAGATGAAAATCTAGGAGAATACTTTGTATTTTTTCGACCTAAAGATGTGGTTAGTGGCGATTTTTATTGGGCCGATAAATTAGCTAACGGAACTTTTGCAATAGTTAATGCGGATAGCACAGGGCATGGAGTTCCTGGTGCAATTATGAGTATTCTTAATATATCGTCAATTGAAGAAGCTGTAAAAGAAGGGGCAACTGCTCCATATGATATATTTAATAAAGCTAGAAAATTCATTATTGAACGCTTGAAGAAAGACGGCAGTGAAAATGGTGGCAAAGATGGTATGGATGCAAGTATTGTTTGTTTAAATGCCGATAAAAGCAAAATGACTTATACGGCCGCGCAAAATCCAATATGGATAATACGTGCTGGCGAAATTATCCAAATTAAAGGAGAAAAAATGCCTGTAGGTAAGCACTCCAACGACCATATACCCTTTGTTGGCGGAGAATTCGAATTAAAAAAAGGCGATCAAGTGTATACTCTAACTGATGGTTATCAAGATCAGTTTGGAGGTCCTAAAGGCAAGAAGTTCATGATTAAAAGAATGAGAGATTATGTACTATCAATTTCTCATTTGTCCATGGAAGAACAGTATCAAAAAATTGATGAAGTATTTATGGATTGGAAGGGCGGCATGGAGCAAGTAGATGATGTCTGCGTAATAGGAATTAAGATATGACAGAGGCCGTAATCGTTATTTGTTGCATATCTATATCCATAAGGGTATATTGTTTTGATAGAGAAATAATTCAACATAAAGTCGATTTATTTCCTTTAAATTCTTCCATAAGGGAAGGGCTTAAAAACATTAAAAACAATGAGATTCAGCTAGAAAATGGTGGCGTCTTTTATAACTTCTCTGATGCAGATCTAATCAATTTAGTAAGCAAAAACAAAAAAAATGAAGTATAAACAATTTAGAGACTTACTTTTGGTGTTGAAAAGATAAGAATATGGTTCATCATAAAATTATACTTGATAAAACTATTGAAAATTAAAGGAGAACTTAAACAGCATAATAACGACATCTTCGTAATAGGTAGAAAATAAATGAGTAAGAGTAATGACATAGCAATATATTACGCAGCAGCAGACAATTCTGAAGGATGGGTCAGTGTGTTAAATAATTTTATTGTTCATTTTGTTGAGCAGAAAAAAGTTGCGTCTCCAAAAATTGAGTTAGTCGAATATGGTAATACCACTGATTGTAAAATCGCAATTGCTGTATTATCAAACAACACAATATCACTAAGTAATGTTAAGGCTGCGGGTGAAAATTTATTTGTAATCAAAAAGGCTGAAATACCAAGTGTAAACTTCCCAGAAGGTTTAACCACTGGTAAACAATTTCGTTTTTTCGAAAAAGATGCAAAGACAGGTCAAACAACAATATTTAACACACACGCCACATCAGATATAAAGTCATTATACTGGATGAAGCTATTAGATATTGCAAAAGAAGCTTTTGATCTTTTACATCCCAATGCAAAATCATTGGATAAGGGTAAAACGATTTATCTTGCTGAAACAAGTAATGACCAACTTAAAAATAGAGATGCTATAAAACGTGAATTACAAAGACACGGATATAAAGTAGTCCCTTCCACTATTCTTCCTAAAGAAACAAACCAACTAAAGGAAGTTATTGTTCAAGAATTAGATAATTGCTCTTTATCGATTCATATCATTGGCAGTGAAGATGCAACGCTGAATACTTCAGCAGTAGCTTCAAAAGTTGAAATTCAAAATGAGCTCGCTTCTCAATACGTTGATAAAGTTTATGCTAACGGAGGTAATTCTTTTGATTTCTCGAGGTTTTTATGGATTTCTCCAGACTTGCAATTCCAAAACGAACAACAGCAAGATAAAGTCGAAGAATTAAAAAGGGACTTAGAGGCGCTCAAAGGAGCTGAAATTGTACAAACACCAATGGAGATTTTCAAGTCAATTGTTCTTTACCGAATGAGTGACAATTATAGAAATGAGTTAGAAGAAAAGAATGATATTGATTACAACAATTCAGTTTATGTAATTTTTGACCAATTCGAAAAAAAATATGCCGAGCCTATTGTAAAAGCTATTTCTGATGCTGGCAAAAAAGTTTTGGAACCAATTTTCGAAGGAGAACAACAAAATATTATTAATCACCATCGTACGTGCTTGATTAATTGTGACAGTCTGCTCGTTATTTACCACAATGAGAATCCAAAATGGGTGCTCAGCAAAGTAAACGATATGAGAAAAGCTCCAGGATTTGGAAGGGTCAAATCTTTTAAATCAAAGGCAATATATGCTAACCGGCAAGATGCTGAAATAGAGAAAAATAAATCTATAATAGATATTATTATTGGAAAAGGTAATTTTGCAATTAAAGATCTTGAGCAATTTTTAAGCAAGCTTAACTAATGGGCAATACGGATACAAATAATATAAACGTTGCTACCGAAAATGGTGTTTTCAATCCATTCCCTGGGCTTCGACCGTTTACTATAGAAGAAAGCCATCTGTTCTTTGGCCGTGAAGGGCAGAGTGATGAGGTGCTAAAACTACTTTCCTCAAATCGGTTTGTTGGTGTAATAGGCACGTCAGGCTCTGGTAAATCATCGCTTATGTATTGTGGTGTTGTGCCAATACTATATGGTGGTTTTATTGCTGAAGCCGGTTCAGACTGGAGAATCGTAACAACCCGCCCAGGCGGAGGCCCTATTGGCAACTTAGCTGAAGCTCTTGTTAAAAGTGAAGGCAAAGATATTAGTCCAGATGAATTACTTCTACAAAAAAGCCTTACCACTGCCGTGCTTAATAGCAGTTCATTGGGGCTGGTAGATGCCGTTAAAGGTTTAAATACAAAGAAAAAAGAAAATGTACTTATTCTTGTTGATCAATTTGAAGAATTATTCAGATTTAAAAAAACAGGAAAGGAAACAAAATACATTGACGAAACTATTGCTTTCGTAAAGTTGTTACTCCAGGCCATTAGCCAAACAGATGTACCTATCTATATGGTACTCACAATGCGCTCTGATTTTATCGGTGAATGTGCGCAATTCCCTGAATTAACTGAAATGATTAATGACAGCCATTATCTTATTCCCCAAATGACAAGGGAAGATTTAAGGCAGGCTGTTATCGGCCCTGTTTCAGTTGGAGGAGGCCAGATTTCTTCACACTTAGTGCAACAATTACTTAATGACATTGGCGATAACCCTGATCAGCTACCTATTCTTCAGCACTCATTAATGAGAACTTGGAATCATTGGATTGCTAATAATGATGGTTCAGAACCTATGTCCATGGATAATTACGAAGCCATCGGCACCATGGAAATGGCTTTATCACAACATGCCAACGAGGCTTTCGATGAGCTCACAGAAAAACAAAAAATAATATGTCAGGCAGTCTTTAGAACATTAACAGAAAAAGGAAATGACAACCGCGGAATTCGTCATCCAACTGCACTACATGAAATTGCGGCAATAGCCAAAGCTGACGAAAAAGATATTATTCCCATTATTGATACATTCCGAAAAACTGGTCGAACATTTTTAGTTCCTTCTATAGAAAACACTCCTGTTATTCAGTCAGATACGATAGTTGATATTTCTCATGAGAGTTTAATGCGAATATGGAATAAATTAATCGTTTGGGTTGATGACGAAGGGTATGCAGTGCAAATGTACATGCGTTTATCTGAAGCAGCAATGATGTTCCAGATGGGAAGCATTGGACTTTGGCGGCCACCAGATTTGCAGCTTGCACTTACTTGGCGTGAGAAGACACAACCCTCATTGGCTTGGGCTACCAGACATGACCCTGCTTTTGAGCGGGCAATGGAGTATTTAAATGCGTCAGAGAAGTCTTATGTGGCAGACGAAGAAAACAAAGTAAAACTTCAAAAAGCTCAATTAAGACGATCGCGAATATTTGCAATTTTCTTAGGGTCTGCGACAATTATCTCTCTATTGTTTTTGGTGTATTCATTCGTTCAACAAGCTAAGGCTGAGAAACAAGAAGCACTTGCACTTGAGCAATCTGTAATTGCACAAGAAAATGCTGAAGAAGCAAAGAGGCAGCAAGTTATTGCCGATCAAAAATCTATTGAAGCTGAAGAAGCTGCAAAAGAAGCCGCTTTAAGTGCTGAAGAAGCTAAAAAACAGGCATTAATAGCCGAACAGAAATCTACCGAAGCTGAACGTTCTGCAAATAATGCAAGAAAGCAAACTAAAATTGCCGATCAAAAATCTATTGAAGCTGCTAAAAGCGCAGAGGAAGCGAAAGCAAGTGCGGCATTAGCAGATATAGAAAAAGGTAAAGCAGAAGAAGCAAGTAAGAATGCTTATGATTTGCGCCTGCTTTCAATTTCACAATCTATGGCGGTAAAGTCTCGTCAGCTTCATAAAGATACCAATGAGAAAGCACTTGTTGCTTATCAAGCGTATCTTTTTAACGAAGATTATGGTGGTGAAACACATAATCCAGATGTCTATGATGGATTATATTATACACTTAAACAGCTAAATAATCCTGACTATAACAGCCTAGAAGGTCATGACGATGCAATACGCTCACTTCAATTTACCCCTGATGGAGAAACATTGTTCACTACAGGTAGTGATGGACGCATTTTCAAATGGGATATGTCAACTCCTGAACGAAAGAAAGTTCAAATTGCCAAAAACGGTTCAGTCAATAGAGCACTGGCTATTTCGGCAAATAACAAGTGGCTTGCTTGTGGATCTGTAAAATCTGAAATTCAGTTATACGACATTAAAAAACCTGATTCTGATCCGATAACACTAAAAGGTCATGAAGGTGAAATTTGGGATTTAGTCTTCTTAAGTGATGATAACAAATTAGTTTCATGCGCTGGAGATGGCACTATCTTTATGTGGGATATTTCTACACAGCAATACACTGTAATTGCAAAGAGTCAATCGATAATTAAATCAATTACCCTCTCCCCTAACGGAAATATAATTGCTGGAGGATTAGAAAATGGTAAAATTGTACTCTGGGATATAGCTAACAATAACACTTCTAGGATATTAGCTGAAGAAGAAAATGCGATAATCCATGTCGTAACCTTCAGTAATGAAGGATCCATTCTAGCTTTTGGTGACCAAAATGGAAATATTAAAATTTGGGATATTAATGAAAACAAAATGATTCAACAGTTTGAAGGTCAAACTGCCAGAATAAATGACATTAAGTTTAGTCCAGACGACAGTCAGATAGCTGCCGCGAGTTTTGATGGAAGTGTAAACATTTGGGACACCCGAAACTACAACCTACAACCAATTGTACTTAACGATCACACCTCTTGGGTTCAAACAATTGCATTTAGTCCAGATGGGCAAAAACTAATAGCAGGATGTCGTGATAATTTAATTAGAGTTTGGCCAACCAACACTAAAAAAATGGCTGAACAAATTTGCCCTAAAATTTCTCGAAATATGTCATCTGAAGAATGGAATCGATTTGTTGCAAAGGATATCCCTTTTGAGAACACTTGTAAAGACATTGTAGAACCAACAAAAAACAAGAAGTAGATGTTAAAAAATATACTCTTGGCGGTTTTATTAATTGGTCTGCTTCCGGAACATAGTTATTCCCAATCTTCAGAAAATGAAGGATGTGTTCTCGTTTTAAAAGAAGCTGAAAAATTTTACGATGAAGGGAAACTAGAAAAAATACCGAGTATTTTAGACGCTTGTGTTGAAAGTGGGTTTAGCAGAGAAGAAAAAATAAAAGCTTATAGATTATTAACTTTAACCTACCTCTTTGATGATAACAAAGTAATGGCGGAACAAAGTATAGAAAACATGCTAAAACTAGACCCAGAACATGTTATTAATGAAGCAATTGACCCTATAGAGTTCATCTATTTATATAATGAATATCGTACTGAACCAATATTCACTTATGGCATTAATGGTGGAGTAAATATATCTAACGTAAGGCTTATTGAACAATATAGCCTAGACAATGACAATCTTAATACAGATGGCTCAAATAATACCTATTTCAACAAATCTGGTTTCCAAGGGGGATTGCAAGGGGGAATGATGTTACTGAAAAATATGCACTTAAATGTCGGTTTAACATTTAAGACCACTAAGATTCGATTTACGCAAGATTATTACCTTAACTCATTCGATAATTCTGCAGATACGCTTTCATCATTCGGAAATCTTGAGTCAATCGAAAATCATAGCTGGTTAAGGCTTCCAATAAATTTCACCTATGATATTAAGATAACACCAAAGATCTACACATATGTTAGAGTTGGTGGGCATCTTGGTTCGTTAGTCTCTGCTAAATCAACCCTAACAAGAACTTACAGTACTAATTCTTCAGTTGCCCCTGTAACTGGACCACCGGAAGATATTAGAATTAGAAGAAACCTTTTGAACTATGGATTAACCGGTGGTTTAGGTTTTAAGTACCGTATTCCTAAAGGCAATATCTTTTTAGATGTTAGATACAATTATAGTCTCAGAAATCTTAATGTTGGAGATCAATATAAAGGTGGCACAGCATTTCCTGTTAATCAAAATTTACTATACAAATATTATAGTGTTGACGATAATATAATAATGGATGACCTAGCCTTTACGATTGGGTATTCTAGGTTCTTCTACAAACCTAAAAAAAAGAAAAAATCTACTGATAAAAAAAGCGAAACGAGTTATAAATTAAATATTGAATCAGAAAAGTGAAACATTCATCAATACTATTTTTAGCCATTGGATTTCTGCTTATGGCAGCTTCTTGCAAGAAAGATACTAATCCAACAGATGCACAAGCCGATCGTTTTATCAAGTTATTTGGTAATTATGGGGAGGACTTTGCCGCAGAGGTTCATCAAACAGAAGACAATGGATACATACTGGTCGGTACTATTGCCACACATACGTTTGGAAAAGACATCGCTGTTATAAAAACAGATAAATTTGGCAATGAAGAATGGTCAAAAGTATATGGTGATACTTTAGATGATTTCGGAAATAGCATAAAATTAGTTGGCAGTGATTTTATAGTTGCTGGCACTACTACCGATACATCATTAACTACTAACATCTACCTTATTAAGCTAGATGCTAAAGGTAATTTGCTTTGGGAAAAAACAATAGGATCTAGTGCTAATGAACAAGGTAACGAGGTCATAGTAACTTCAGATAACGGGTTTGCGATTATTGGCAGTACCACTGCTGAAGAACTCATTATTGGCCCAGGAGGAAATGATTCAACAAAGAATGCATTAGGAATTAAAGATTTCTACTTAGTTAAAACCGATCAAAATGGCGATATCGAATGGGCAGAAAACTATGGAGCAGATAAGGATGAATATGGTACAAAGGTTATTCAAAAAAATGATGGTGGATATGTGCTGTTAGGTTCTTCTGCTAGTTTTGAAGAAGCCCAATACAAAAAAACAAGCATCCTTACGATTTTAGTAAATCAAAATGGAGACATTAGCGGAGGGTTTAACTCCTTTGGAGGCTCAGAAAATGATTTTGGTAAAGACATAGAAGAAGTTTCTGGTGGATTTTTGATATTGGGAACTTCTTCAAGTTTTTCATCAAGTGGCACAGATATATACCTTGCAAAAAGCAATTCTACATTAACATCAATTATTTGGGAAGCAAATATTGGCAGTTCCGGCAATGAAGGAGGAAATAGTCTATATGTAAATGATAAAGATTCAATCATAATTGCTGGCTACACTGACGATCCAGAAGCGTCAGCAGGAAACAGAGATCATTATCTTATTCGCGCTAGTTCTAATGGTGTTTGGGATGAAACATGGAGCAAGACTTTTGGTGGGTCTGGTGAAGAAATTACCAATTCTATCGAACCCACATCTGATGGGGGCTATATTTTATTAGGAACAACTGAATTTGGAGGAGTTCAAATGATTAACCTTACAAAATTAAATCCCTCTGCTTCGTTGTGATAACTCGTTAATAAACTGAGAATTCAATCCCACTTAAATTTCGTTTATTCAATTTTTTTTCTATATTTTTGAAGGTTATATAAACTTGTGTCCTAACAACACTCTATATAAGATTTTATGAAACATATTCTGAACCGCTTTTCTATATTAGCTTGTATTTTTGCTCTATCAGTTATAGCGTTTGATTCTATTGCTCAGTCCGTATCTGCTACATATACTGCGGGTGATATAAGTACCGATGATGAAAACGGGTACACCGGAACCTGCAATGGCCCTATAAGTGCATTAACGGTCTCTCTACCTGGAGGTGGCCCCTGGACGGTTACTGGAGTAGATATCCAATACGATATGACAGCTAACGGAGCAACATCTGCTTGGATATCAGAACAACGTTCACAAGTTTATTGTCAAAACACAACTACTGATGAGGGTGGTTTTTACATAGGAATTGGCGATGTAGCTGGAACCTATTCTTACAACAGATTGGCTGTTGATATTGCCAACGGACTATACGCTGGTGGAACTAATTTAGTTTTTGAAATGAGGGGATATGCATCATGGACTGATGGGAATACAGGATGTAATACTAATTATAATAAATTCGATAATAATTCTTGGGTTATTACAGTGCATTACACTAGCACACCAAATGCTATAACATCGGTAGCCTCTCAAACAAATCCAAGTTGTTTTGGTGATGCTGATGGTAGTGTAACTGTTCAAAGTACTGGTGGATATAGTCAATATGCCTATTGCTGGTCTGATGCAAATAGTGGATCGATACTGGGGGTGAGCGAAAGACAAACAACACTGAACACTTCAATTACTGCCACTGGTAACAACAGGTTACTTGTGGTAGCCGTTGCTACAAGAAGTTTTGATGATAGATCGGCCGTTGCATATGGTGGGCAAAACTTGACGTTTCTTACCAGCGAAAATACCGCCACACTTAGATTAGAGTATTTTTATTTAAATGAAGCTGGAATTGCCGCTGCTGCAAATTCTGCTGTAGTCGTTTCACCTGGAGCCGCAAATGTTGATGGGTTTTATTTTCACTCTACAATATTAGAAAATGTAGATCAAGACAACCCAATCGGAAATATTTATACAAATACAAACACTGCAAATTCCGATGAAATACCTTTACCTACTCAAGATGTTAAGTTTAAACAATATAATCTAATTGCAATAGCTAATAACACTAAAGTAGTAGTAGACTCTGATGATCATGGTTTAATTCCTTGGACTGAGCTTTCTGATCAAGTTGGCAACGCTCCTGGAACTGCAGGTGGGGGAGCTGACGATTTAGGACTAAGTCTACAAGGATGGGAAGTTATATCCACTCAAAATAACTATAGCCCTGGAGATGGAATCATAGATTTTGATAATAGTGGTGGTGGTGGTGGTATTGCGAGTGAAAAAGTGATGATTGCAATTAATGTTAACCCAGATGGATCATCAATTTCCGGCCTAAGTTCTGGTATTTATACTGTAACCATAAATGATGCAAACATAACAACCTCTACATTTGATGTAACCATAACTGATCCCGCTCCTGTGGCGGTTACGTTAACCCCAACTGATTATAACGGTGTGGAAATTTCTTGTAATGTAGGGTCAGATGGAAATATAGCAGCAACTGTTGCAGGAGGAACTGTAGTTGCTGATTACATATATGACTGGAGCGTTAGTGCAGGTAGTCAAACCGCTCCAACTGCAACTGGATTAATAGCAGGAACCCACTCCGTAATTGCGGAAGATGACAATGGTTGTACAGGAAGTGCCACGGTAACATTAAACGAGCCGACAATACTCACAGCCTCGCCATCTGTAACATCGGGTTACAACGGAGAAGATGTTTCTTGCAACGGAGCAGCAGATGGGCAAGTTGATGCCGGCCCAAGTGGAGGAACACCTGGTTACACGTATGCTTGGAATGCAGCTGCACTAAGTTCTTCAAACGCAAGTGTATTAGGTCTTCCTGCAGGTACAGGATACGTTGTAACAATAACTGATGCTAATGGTTGTACTGCAAGTGATGGAGTAACTATTACTGAGCCAAATGCCCTTTCCATTACTTCTACTATTAATTCTTCAGTAACATGTAATGGTGGAAACGAAGGTCAAATTACTGTTGTTGGTTCGGGTGGAACTGGCGCACTTACATACTCTTGGTCAGCTGGTGCTGGTTCTCAATCTACAACTTCTGGTATTGCTACTGCATTAGTCGCAGGGATTTACTCCGCTACAGTTACAGATGCCAATAGTTGTCAACTTGGTTCTTCTCCTTCTGAAACTATTACAGAACCAAGTACGATTTCTGTTACAATTGGAACACAAACCAATGTATCATGTAATGCCGGTAATGATGGAGCATTAGATATTGATGTTTCTGGTGGTATTGGTGGATATACATACAACTGGACTGGTGGAGCTACATCTCAAGATATTAGCACACTAACACAAGGAACTTATACCGTTACTGTTACTGCAAACACATGTACAAACACAATGTCGTTTACAATTACTGAGCCAACAGTTCTTGTAGCTTCACTTAATACTACTGTTTCAGAAACTTGTTTCGGAGACTCTGACGGATCTGTAGATATTGATGTTACGGGTGGTACAACCTCCTATACCTATCTTTGGAATGACCCTTTAGCAAGTACCACGCAAGATATTGGTGGATTAACTGGAAACACATTTACGGTTACGGTTACGGATGGTCTTTCTTGTACCACTACCCTGCCCGTCATCGTAAACGGATCACCTGCGCTACTAGGCTTATCAACAGCATCTGTCACCACAATAACTTGTAATGGAGCTAGCACAGGGGCAATTGATATTACCACTGCAGCTGGAACAACACCATATACGTATACTTGGGATGATGGAAGCGCAACTGCAACAGAACATATTTCTTCTTTACCTGTCGGCACCTACTCATTAACTGTTACCGATGCTTTTGGTTGTGCTGTAACAATAAGTGAAGCAATTGCTGAAGATGGCGGAATGGCAATTACAACAACCGTTGACAACATAACAGATTGTTCTACTGCTGATGGAAATATTACGGTTACTGCATCTGGAGGATATGGTACAACCTATTCTTACTTATGGAATACAGCAGATGTTACCCAGTCTATTAATGTGATTGCAGCTGGATTATATACAGTTACTGTTACCGATGTTTCAAGTACTACAATTACTAGTGATGGTGAAACTTGTGCCTCTGTTTATGTATCCACTGTAACTAGTGATGCAGGTATAACTGTAACAACATCAAATACAACTGTCACCTGTAATGGTGGTAGTGATGGAACTGCAACTGCAATTTCGAATCCGAATACCTCATCAACTTATATTTGGAGTGCCAATGCAGGGTCACAAACAACAGCTGTAGCTACTGGTCTAATTGCTGGCAATTACTTGGTGACAGTTAGCGATAATAATTGTAATGAAATTAGAGGAATAACAATAATAGAACCAACGCAAGTTTCTGTCACAGATGTACTTACCAATCCATTGTGCGCTGGTGCTTCCAACGGATCAATTGACATCACGGCAGCTGGTGGAATTGGAGCATACACATATTCATGGTCTGGAACAGATGCTGTTGTTGCAAATGAAGATCAAACAGGAATTTTGTCTGATGGAAATTACGATTTAACTGTAACTGATGGGAATTTATGCTTTGTTACCGCTACGTACAATTTAAGCGCACCTGCTGGAGTTGGTCTATCTACAGTCTTAACAACATCCGTTTCTTGTAACGGTTCATCTACGGGTGTAGTTACAGCTACACCAAGTGGAGGTTCAACTCCATATTCCTACGTTTGGGACGTAGGAGCTGGAGCTCAATCTGCTAGTAGTGGAGTTGCTACAGCATTACCTTCTGGTATTTATTCAGTAACTCTCACAGACGCAAACTCTTGTTTTGTAACGGCTTCAGAAACTGTAACTGAACCTGCTACAGCGATAAGCGGAACCCCTTCTATATCAAACGCTATATCATGTAATGGTGGCGTTGATGGAGAAATTACAATTGCCCCGGCAGGCGGAACAGGGAGTTATAGCTTTGTTTGGTCTGCAAACGCTGGTACTCAATCCCCTACTTCAGGTGTTGCGACTGCATTAAGTACCAATACGTACGACATTACAATAACTGATGCAAACCTATGCTCAGTTACCACCAGTTTGGCGGTCTCTGAACCAGCTTCAATAACTGTAAACCCAACAACAAACCTAATAAATGGCGCAGATGTATCTTGTGCTGGGGCAACAGATGGTAGCGTAACACTTGCTCCAGCAGGAGGTACTACTGGATATACTTATGCTTGGCCCACCACACCTCCACAAAGTACTATAACTGGAACTGGACTTTTTGCCGGACCAACATTTAAGGTTACAGTATCTGATGGAAATGGTTGTGACAAAATTGAAAACATTGTTTTGAATAATCCTCCACTTTTAACGTTATCTACTGCTATTACTAGTAATTTTAATGGTGAAAATGTATCTTGTGTCGGCTCAAGCGATGGTACAGGATCTGCAGTGCTTACCGGTGGTACTCTTGGAGGTGGATACATCTACATATGGGGCACCACGCCAGCTCAAAATGTTGGATCTAGTACGGGACTTTTTGCTGGTACTTACAATGTAACTGCTACGGATGGAAATGGTTGTGCTTCAATTGGAAGCATTGTAATAACTGACCCTACGAGCTTAGCTATTTCAGCCTCTACTTCGGTTACTTACAATGGTGTTAATGTATCCTGTTTTGGAGCTAGTGATGGTGCAATACAAACCAACTTAACCTCTGCAGGAACAGTTGGTTCTGG
>JABHTA010000101.1 GCA_018669945.1 Flavobacteriales bacterium | reverse complement strand
ATGTTCATGGCCACGTTATGAGAGATTTGATTACTGGTCTGAACGGTGAATCTATATCGACAACAGCAGTAGGCTCATTATATACTGCCTCATACACTTATTCTGTTGACCCTGCATGGAACATTGACAATTGTGACATTGTGGCATTTGTAACGGAAACTCAAGAAGAGATTCTTAACGGAACAGAAACAGCTGCAAATGGAGGTTCTAATGATGGCACTACAGTTCTTAATATTGGTGAATTGAGTGAACCTATTTTGGTTTCGGGAAATTCATACTCGATAGATGCTACAAGTTTTATGGCTGGATCTGAAGATTTCATCTTCACACTTACTAGTGATGCTCCTAGCAATTGGTCAAGTAGTTTTGATGTTAGTGGTTCTAATTATTCTTCTCAAGCTACCATATCAATGGCTAACTTAGCTTCTCAAGCTATTCAAGTTAATGTTACAGCAGGAGCAACGCCTGCAGTTGCAACATATGTGCTTAACATGGAGTCTGTTAGTAATCCAGCAGCCATTCAGAAAATAGCAGAAATAATCGTTATAGACGGTATTACAGATTTAATTGTTAATCACGATCAAGGTTTTGGCGATGGAGCCGTTTATGACCATAGTGACGATTATACTGACGGTTTAGCATTTGCTGGAAATTCGGCTTATGGTGAGACAGAAACGCAAGTGTTATTTAAATTGGCGAATGATAATAAGTTAGGTGATGTAGTTAATATTTATTATAATATTGGATGGACGTTTCCTGGAATGACAGAGGATATTGCTATGTTTTTGGCACCTTATTTAGATAATGGCGGAAACCTTTTTATATCTGGTCAAGATATGGGTTGGGATATTTTTGAAAATGGTGGATCAACTGTTACTCAAAACTTCTTTAATGATTATATATGTGGTGATTATGTTGATGATGGTTCACCAGCAAGAAATAATGTAGATATTGTTGCTTCTGATGTTATTTTTGGCGGAATGTCTAGCTTTGCTATTACCGCCGCTTACGCAGATCCCGCGAATTTTTATCCTGATAATGTTGAACCAGACAATAGTGGTAAAGCAAAGGCGATTTTCACTTACAATGATGGCAAAAATGGCGGTCTAAGAGTAGAAAGCTGGGGATCTCATTATAAGATAGTTTATTTGTGTTTTGACCTTAGAAGCATTTCAGATGTGTCGGTTAGAAAAGAAGTGGTTAAGATTTCTCACGATTGGTTTTATGGGGCATTAACAACAGAAGAATTTGATGCTAAATTCCAATCATTAACTGCATATCCTAACCCATCGAAAAATTTTGCTACAATTGAATTTAGTGAATTAGATGAGGACGCAACGTTATCTATATACGATATTGCAGGAAAGGTTGTTTACACCAACCAAGTAACGTCAAATACGAATTCCATTAATGTTGATGTAACATCGTTTGAAACGGGTTATTATTTATATAACCTAACAATGGCCAATGGCAATGTTTCACAAAGCATGACTATGGAAGTGGTTAGATAGTTATTATGTTTAGTTAAGTTGAAATGGGGGTTGCTTTTGTAACCCCTTTTCTTTGGAATAAATCCATATTTTTACCGTTCTAAAATCATGTTGAAACAAATACAAATTGGATTTTCGGCCTATAGAAAAGCATCGAAATTTATTCTGAAGAATAAGCTATCTTGGTTTTACCTAATACCTTTATTCTTAAATGTATTGCTATTTTCGGCAACAATCTATGGTACTGATTTTATTACAGAAGGTATTACCAATTGGTGTTTGGAGTACTTTGGTTTAGAAAAAGGTGGTGAGTATTACGAAACAGTAGGCGTCATTATTTGGTGGTTGTTCTATGTGGTAATCAAACTTGTATCATGGATTATATTTCACTTCGTTAGTGGTGGATTAATACTTATAATTTTGTCACCCGTTTTGGCATATTTATCCGAGAGAACTGAGAAAATACTGAAGGGAAATGAATATCCTTTCAATTTGAATTTATTTATAAAAGATGTAGCGAGAGGAGCCATAATAGCTGCTCGAAATACGATTCTTCAATTGATAATAATGGCACTTATAATATTGTTAGCATTCATTCCTTTAGTTCAAGTTGTTACACCATTCTTGCTATTTATTGTTGCTGCGTATTACTATGGATTTTCTTTTATGGATTACACTTGCGAACGAAGAAGACTCACTTTAAAAGAAAGTGTAAGATTTATGAGGAATAACAAAGGCTTGACTTTAGCTAATGGGTCAATTTTTGCTGGGGCTATAATGATTCCTTGGGTTGGAGGTTTATTAGCTGGTTTTGTTGCTATAAATTCGGTTGTAGCGGCTACAATTTCTGTACATGAAGCAGAAGATAAAAACTTGCTAAAATAATGAGGACATCTATAGTCGCGGTATCTTATTTGAACACAACTCCATTTATATATGGAATTCAACAAAAATTACCAGGTTCTGAGTTCGAATTGTCTCTAGAGCATCCAGCAAAATGTGCATCAGTTTTGTTAGAAGGTAAAGTAGATATTGGTCTTGTGCCTGTGGCAGTTCTTCCCGAATTAGAGGGGTATCAAATTATATCCGATTACTGTATTGGGTGCAATGGTGTGGTAGAAACGGTTTGCTTGTATAGTGATGTTCCCCTATCTGAAATTCAAACTATTTACCTAGATTATCAATCAAAAACATCGGTAAATCTTATTAAAATCCTTGCAAAGGAATTGTGGAAAATCAATCCAACATGGAAGGATGCTGAGGCAAATTATATCGATAATATTACTGGAAAAACTGCCGGATTAGTAATTGGTGATAGAACGTTTGATTTAGCTGAAAAATATAGGTATACTTTTGATTTAGGCGTTGAATGGAAAAGGCTCACAGGATTGCCATTTGTTTTCGCTTGTTGGGTTGCTAAAAAGGAAGTCCCAAATGGTGTAAAAACTAAATTTAATAAAGCGTTAAAATATGGAATCGATTGTAAGGAAGACTTGATTTCAGAATTGAAATTAGAATTAGGAGTAGACCATTCAAATTACTTAAAAAACAGAATATTGTTTACCGCTGGAGAACAAGGTAAAGAGGCAATAAGTCTTTTTTTAAAATATTTATCAACTCCAATTATATTTAGTTAGGATAATACCGAATATGCTTTTATATTTGGGGTTGCAAACCTATTTACATAGCATGAAGGCAATTTTACGAACCGTTATCCTAGTTTTTTTAATTTCTATTACTCAGATTGGAGTAGCTCAGCAAGATACAACCAAAAACGCTTTCGAAAAAGGTCTAGATCAGTATAAACTGCAAAAAGCAAAGCATCTATTGTTTAGTTACGATTTCAATGGTGCTTTGGCTGCTTACGAAGAAATTCATTCAGAAAACCCAGATAATCCTATTGTGCAATATAGAATTGGTCAGGTTCATTATGCGCTTAGAGATTACTTGTCGGCAACTAAATTTATGGGTATGGCGGTTGAAGCAGAGCCTATTATTGAGGAAGATGCCCGAGTTAAATATGCTATGGCGCTGCAAAGAGTAGGCGAATTTGATAAAGCAATTACTCAGCTTATGAGCTATAAGGTAGATTTGAAAGAAAGCAAAATTAAGAGAATTGAAGAAATTGAAAAAATGATAATCGGTTTAAACTATGCTAAAGATGCTGTAGCCAATCCGTCTAATGTTAAAATTGAAAACATGGGAACTGATATTAATTCAGCGTTTGATGATTATGGTGCTTCTGTTTCATCCGATGAAAAAACGATAATATTTACATCAAGAAGGCCAGATACAAAAGGTGGAGCGACCGACCCAAACGATGGTAAATATATGGAAGATATTTATATTTCAGAATGGAATACAGAAGGTAATAGGTGGAACAAAGCTGAAAGTATTAAAGGCAGGTTGAATACAGAGTTTCACGATGCTTGTTTAAGTATTTCTCCAGACGGCCATAATATTTATGTGTATAAGAATTTTGGCGAAAGTGGGAGCGGTGAAATATACGTTTCAAGACTGAGCTCTTCTGGTAAATGGGGCGGTCCGAAAGATTTGGGAAAGCTAATAAACACCTCTTATTTCGAGAGTTCAGCTTCAATAACTTCAGATGGTCAGTTTTTGTATTTCTTGAGCGAGAGAAAAGAAAAAACCTCGCAAGGCATGTCAGACATATGGATGGCTGAACGTTTGTCGAGAAGTGAGTGGAAAGAACCTGTGAATTTAGGTCCTGTTGTTAATACCTCTCATGATGAGCGCATGGTATTTATACATCCTGAAGGAAATATTTTATTTTTCGCATCTGATGGTCATATTGATAAATGTGTCGGAGGATACGATATATATATGAGTGAATATAGAGATAGTGCATGGCAGGAACCAATAAATATCGGATACCCAATTAATACGGTAAATGATGACATTAACTTTGTACTTTCTTTTGATGCTAATACTGCTTATTATTCGGGATATAAAGAACCATCAATAGGAGGAAAGGATATTTTTAAAGTTGATGTTTCAGAGCATGAAATTATTAAAGAGGTAAGAGAAAGATATGTCACAATATCTGGTGAAATTGCTGACGGTTCAGCAAATAATGGCCCTATGAAAGTTACCCCAAAGATAATAATTATAAACACAAAATCTGGTGATGAAGTTAAGGTGATGAAGATTAAGACCCCTACTTATTCTGTGAAACTTGAACGAGGAAATAGTTATAAAATGCTGATTTCGGCAGGTGGGTTTAAAACCCAGGAAGCTACTATTGACTTAACTGTAGAAGATAAAAATCCTAGCATCAATATGGATTTTATAATGGTGAGGTAAGAAGCTGCCCCCTTTATTTT
>JABHTA010000156.1 GCA_018669945.1 Flavobacteriales bacterium | reverse complement strand
TTGTCAGAAAAAACCAGAGGCTTGTTTTACTTCTGATGAAACAGAGATATATGAAGGAGAAACTATTGTCTTTACCAACTGCAGTCAAGACGCAGTAACTCAATTATGGACAGTGTCAGACGGTCAAGAATTTGAAACGGAGGACATTGAGTTAATTTTCACAACGGCAGGCAGCTACGATGTAACTCTAGAGTGCTATTCGAAAAAAGAAAGAAAAAAGGACTCCGAAACGATTACCGTAACCGTGCTAGAGCAAACAAACCCAACCGCGGTCAAAGTGACAAGTATAGATGTTACTAATTGGCCAGAGTTAACTGATCCTTTTGTTCCCCTAATTGGAGGCACCATGTGGGACATCATTGATGATGCAGATTTAAAAATATCTATTGAGCAAGGCATAACAGAGATAGTTGTTGGCACAACCATACATGAAAATGCTGTTTGGGGAACAACGTATAGTTTTACTGATGAATTTCCATTTACAGCAAACCTAACAAGCACGTACACTATATTTCTATTAGACAACGACCCCTCCCCAGATACTGATGATGCCATTGGAGATCTTTCTTTTATGGGTAGCGACCATGTTGATTCTACCCCAGCATCGATCACTCTATCAAATGACGACATTGCATTAACCGTTTATCTAGAATGGATTTATTAGTTGGGGAGCGCCAGCATTTCCGCCATTCCTATTGTAAATAGCCAGCAACCGTAAACGCTGTGTTCAATACTTACAAGTAGATAAGATTGGTTTTTTGAGTAAGAGTAATTGAAGAGCAGCCCTCCAATAAAAGCTATTACTAGAACGAGGTTATTGCCAAATATCAAATGAGCTAAAGCGAAAAGCAACGAGTTGTAAAGCACAAAAACAAAGTGCGTTCCGAACAATGCGCGGTATCGATTATAGAAGAAAACGCAATAAATAAACTCTAAGGGAAAGGCAGAGAATAAAGCATAACCTAAACAGATTCCTAGCCACATTAAAGGCTTTGTTAGCGGAAAAAGGAATAATAGAGAAGGCTCGACAGCATAGCCGTAAGCCGTGGTTGCTAATAAAACTATCAGAAGGCGGATTAAAGAAGACCTCTTGCCCACAGAAGAAAATAAAGCGGTAAATAGCCGCTTCTTTAATAGGCCAACTTTATTAGAAACGTAAACCACATAAGCAACTCCCAACAAAACAGCAGCAATCTTAATCCATGTCGGGATTTTTTGGCTAAGAGCCACAGGAACAATAACAAACAGCAGCGTTAACTCTGCCCAAAGATATATGCGGTAAAAATTATTGCTTGACACCACTTACCCAAACCCCTTTTTCGACAACACCATCAACAGTTTTACTTTTCCCTTTCCCGTTAGGAACACCATTGGTAAACAGGCCTGCGTGCTTGGATCCATCAGCATAGATCATTGTCCCTTTTCCGGATGGCTTGTTATTTTCAAAATGGCCTACAAATAAATTTCCGTTTTTCCAACGCATGGTCCCTCTGCCCTGCATAAGATCTTCTTTCCATTTACCCTGGTAAACACTTCCACTTTTCCAGTTCATTGTGCCGGTGCCGTTTCTTGAACCATCTTTCCACTCTCCAGAATACATGCTAGAGTCTTGGTAAATCATAGTGCCATCACCATTAAAGTTCCCGTGTAGTAGATAACCTTCGTAAACCACACCTCCGCCTAAATTAATTTTTTGCCATTCAGCTTCTTCGCTAGTGCCTGCAGGCCCAGTAGACATAGGACCCTGCGCTTGAATTGAGAAACAGGCAATAACCAAATAGAAAGCTAATACATAAATTTTCATACAGCAAAGATACGATGAATAGAGAAACACAAGAAAATCAATATACTCTATTAAATGAAAATGATGAAATCACGGATCAGCTTCAGAAACTGCTACTGAATCTAATAATTGACAAACAGAAGGACTAGCGTTCTCGAAACTATATTTATAATATTCTACAGGTTGTTTCCTTCGGCAACAAAAAGCCGATATTGCGCTTTGTTATAAAGGGAAACAGAGGTAAGATAATCTAATCTTGATTTGATATATACTTCTTGTGCTTGTAATATCTCAAACGGACGAACCGTGCCAAGGCTTTGTCTTTGCAGGCACTGATTCATGGCTTTTTCAGCTAATTTACTCCCGGCTAAAGCAATGTCTAATTGTTGTTTTGCTAACAAGATTTGTGCGCGAGAACTGAGCACGTCCTTATTAATACGTGCTTTTGTTTGTGAAATTTGATTTTCCTGCAAAGCAATTCGACAATCGTATTGTTTTAACTCACCAGCATAAATCAGTCTTCCCGCGGGGACCGCCCAAACAAGAGAAGCATTAATTTCACTAGTAGGACTAACCGGAGAGAACACACCGCCAAAGTACGATCCGTAGCCACCTATACTAAACTTAGGTAGAAGAAGGCCCGCAGTAGTTGTTTTCTTGGCAGCGTTTAATGCCTGTAAACTTAAGTCCATGCTTTTTAATTCGGGTCTTTTTTTATAGACAGATTCTATAGAACTAGAAACATTTATACCAGTTTCGATACCCTTTAATTCTATAGGAATAAGCAAGCTATCAACACAGACTAACTGAGTTTTTGGGTCTAGGTTTAGTAATTGGATTAGCAATGCAGAATGATTATTTTGCTCCATACGAGCAGACATCATCTGTACTTTTAGATGGTTGAAGTTGCTTTGCGCTAGCAGTAATTCCGATTCATATAGTAAACCGGCCCCAACTTGAATTTCGATTTGAGCTGCAATTATTCCAGCTTGTTTGGCCAGTTGCGAATATTCTTTAGCATAGAGTTGAGCCACAAGGAAATCATAATAGGTTTCTATAGTCATTAGCAAAGCTTTATTCTGCTCTGCTTCCGTTGCAAACGAAACCGCTTGTGTATTTAATTTTGCCGCATCGGTGAGAAACAAACCCGTTCCAAAATCCCAAGAAGCGTTAACGCCTAACCCACCCCAAAAACTTTGTCGATTTACATCTGTAAAAATAGCCCCATTACCATTCATAGCGTTTCCCCATAATTGGTGAATAGATGTCCCAGCATATAAATCGGGAAGCCACCATTCCTTTGCTTTCATGAAATCAGCCAAAGCAAGTTCGTGTCTTAACTTATATTCTTTAATAGTGAGATTGTTTGCTCCGCCAAGCTTAAGCACAGCTTCCAAATTGACAGAAACTAAACTATCCTGCGATAGAACCATCGATGACATTCCGAAGAACAGAATAAATACAAGGAGTTTAACAGACTGTAATGGTTGACACATACTCTACTCGCCTTTTAATACGGGATTTACAATTTGGCCAGCTTTTACCAGCCCCTTTCCTTGAACGACAACTAAAGAATTAGCGTTTATCTCCGGATTTAGTACTTCAAAATAATCTTTACCCGCCAAGCCCTTTCTTAAAGCAACTTGCTCTACTTTATCATTGTTTACTACTAAAACAAATGGCTGATTTTGGAAAATAGACTGAGCCGTAATCGGAAGAGAAATAACGCCCTCTCGGCTATTTACCCTAACTAGCGCTTTGGCATACATGCCAGGTTTAATTTTATCATCTGAATTATCTAAGTCTATTTCTACGAGAAGAGTTTTAGACGCAGGGTCTAGCGCACCGGCCATTCTACTCACTTTGGCCTTTAATGATGCTCCCGGCAGCTCAGGGAAAGAAACATCAACTTCAGTGCCTTTAGCTATAGAAACGATATCAGATTCTGGCAGCGGGATAGTTAATCGAATTGGGTTAACATCTTGCAATTCAATAATCCCTTGGGGATTACTTTGGGTTAGCCCGCTCTGAATTAGGGCACCATTATCAATCATACGTTTGGTTACTTTTCCGCTAAAGGGCGCCTTGACTTGCAAAAAACTTAAGCGATCTTGAATAGAGGAAACTGCTGCTTTGGCAGTAAGGTAAGCCGCTTCTGCATCCTCCACCAGCTGTGTTGTGGTTAATGCGGGGGTTTTTTCTTGAATTGAGCTTAATCTCTTATAGGTGGACTCATTAGCATCTAATTGTGCTTTTTTCTCTTCTAATTGTCTTAGCAGCTCTGGGTTCGATAATTCCGCAATTACAGATCCCTTAGCAACAACATCACCTATGTCAACCAGGATGTTTTGCACATAACCACTCTCCATTGCATAAATAATAACCTTCTGATTTGGTTCGGCCGTTCCCGTAATTAAAATATCGGCACTGAATGATCTTTCTATAGGATTTACTACTTCCACCGATTGAATCTTGCTAATCAGTTTCTCCTCCGCCGCAGAGGACTCCATCTCATGCTCTTTATTTCCGCAAGAACATAGTAAAATCGCAGAGGACAATAGGGCCATGACCAGTTGATTTTTATTTGTTTTCATCATTCTTTGTCGGTTTTATTTTTTGGCAATCAATAAGTAAAGAATAGGAATTATATATAAAGTTAGCAGGGTAGCCATGAATGTTCCTCCAATTACTGCAATTGCCAAAGGCACATTGGCTTCTGTTCCTGCGCTTGTTGCCATTGCCGTAGGTAATAATCCAAAAATAGTGGTTCCGGCAGTCATCAAAACAGGACGAAACCGATCCGTAGCACCACTAATAATTGCTTCGCCTTTCTCTTTGCCTTCTGTAATTAATCCGTTAATTCTGTCAATAAGAATATTCCCATACGAAACAGCGATGCCAATCATCATTATAATCCCCATGAGCGATTGAATATTCAGATTGGTATCGGTTATCCACATGAGAAGCGCCACACCAATTATTCCCAAAGGGAAAGCCATGATAATAATTAGCGGCTGACGAAATGATCGAAATAAAGGGATGATAATTAGAAAGGCCAAAAGCACAGCTAGCCCCATTCCTAAACCTAGGTCAGAAAAAGAGGTTCTCATCACTGCAATTTCACCTTGAAAATTAACTTTATACCCTTTAGGAAATTTCATTGCATCAACTCTCCGCTGAATTTCGTCCGACACAGAACCAATATCAGACCCTTCAGCGTTAGAATATACATTGAAAACTCTTTGAAGTTTGTAGTGATTTATTTCAACCGGGTTGGTCGATTCGCTAATCTTCGAGAAGCTTCTAAAAGGAACGGGTTTGTCATGAGTTTGGCTAGACACATTAACATTAGAAAGGATGTGCTCATCATTAATTAAATATTCTGGATATGTAACGCCAACATAATAATGGTTTCCATTTCGTTCATCAATCCAAAACGCCTTATCGAAAGTGGCCGAAGAATTTAACGCAGAGACAATGTTTTTAATTGCGTTAACAGGTTTAACTCCAAGCTCTGCGGCTTTTATTCTGTCGATATCAATGTCTTTTGTCGGTTGGTCTATTCGTTGAAGAATACGGACATCTCGGGTAGCCGTAATATCCGTAATGGTATCTCTTATGCGCTCGGCAATTTTCCTCAATTCTTGAAGGTTATTACCAATTATTTGCACATCAATAGGCGCGGGTTTTCCTTCATTAAGGGCGGCTGTTATAATACCACCGGTGTTAAAGCTAAGCTCTACTCCAGGAAATTTATCGGTTAATAGTTGTCTTAATCGAGTTGCATAATTAAACGTGCTAGTTTGGTGTTCTTCTGTAAGCTGAATACCGATAAAAGCATCTTGAGTCCCAGAACTGGGAGTATACGCTGCCGGCAGGTCATAAAAGACTCCAATGTTTGAAATTAATTGCTCTAAATCTGTTCCCAGCTCTTTTCTTAAAACCTCCTCCATTTCGATAATGGTTTGCTCTGTTGTTTTAAGCGGAGTACCTGACTCCATCCGAACCATAATTTCCATTTGCCCTACATCTGATTGGGGAAACAACTCATAGCCTAATTTATTTTTCATAACCCATAAGGAAAAGATAAATAGCATAGCTACGGCAGCTAATACTCCCCATTTATATTTTAATGCCGTTATCAAGCTCCTTTCATATTTACTTATTAAGAATTCGATAAATCTTTGGAAAAAGCTTGGCGAAGATTGGGTTTGTTGACCGCCTGTTTTAGGAAGTTTATTTCTAAACAAATAAGCCGCGGTTAAAGGCACCAATGTTAACGAGAATAAATAGGAACCCAACATTGCCCCAGCTACAGTAACTGCCAAAGGAGAAAACAAGAACTTCGCTATTCCTGTTAGAAATATAACAGGGAAAAACACAACTATAATAACGAGTGTTGAAGCGAGAACGGGCGTTGCGACTTCTTGCGCTGCATCAAGAGACCCTTGCCATGCGGACTTACCCATTTTTAAGTGACGGTCGATGTTTTCCAGAACAACAATGGAATTATCAACCAACAGCCCAAGCACTAAAGCGATTCCACCTAATGTAATACTGTTAATGGCCTGTCCGGTCATGGACAATACGATACACGAGAAAAGTATAGAAAGAGGTAGACTGATCGACACGATTAAGGCTGAACGAAAATTTCCTAAGAAAAGAACTAACACAATAATTACAAGTACTAAGCCTCCTAGCCCAGCATTGGCAAGTCCGGAGATTGAGTTACGAACATATGAGCTTTGGTCAAAAATTACATCTAGATTAACATCTTCGGGCATTCTTTCTTTTAATTGAGGAAGAGCATTTTTTACTCCATTTACCGATTCAATGGTATTAGCGCCAGGCCTCTTAAAAATAGGCAGGTATACTTGGCTTTTACCATCTACCCGAGCAATATTGGTCTGAATTACACTAGCATCTTCCGCATGACCAACATCTTTAACATAAATTGGTTTTCCATTTTTGTAAGTGATTACAATATCATTGAAATCATCTATATCGATAATCATTCCTTTGGCATCTATGGCATAATTCATCATTCCAATTTCGGCTATACCAGAAGGGATCATTGTTGTGTTTTCTTTTATTGCATCGTTTATTTCTGTTTGAGAAATACCTAACGCTTCAAGTTTAACGGGGTCAACATAGATGTGAACTCTTCTTTTTGTTCCACCATAAGCTGCGGGGGCAACAATTCCTGGCACACCGCTAAGCATTTGTCGTAGGTTATAATACGCAATTCCGTATAATTCTTTCCCGCTTTTTATTTTACTGCTAACAGTAAGTAACATCAACGGTTTACTTGCTGTAGGATCAAATGGCTGAACCATTGGGGGCAATGTGCCCGGAGGCTGATAGTACATATCACTCATAGCATAAGCAGAAGTATTCGCCATAGCTTCTGCGGGATCAACATCTTCACCGTAATAGTTGGTAACGATACTCACACCCATCAAACTTTTGGATAACTGTTTCTCAATCCCAGGAGATTGTCCAGTCCACCGCTCCATTCGACTTGTAATATCTTTTTCAACAACCTCCGCAGGCATTCCGGGGTAGAGAGTTAAAATCTGCATAGCAGATTTTTTAAACTGCGGAAGAACATCAACAGGCATTCTAGGAATCAAAACCCCAGAAAGAACAAGCACGACAACGGCTAGAACTAGAATTAAATAAGGGTTTTTGAAGGATAATTTAATCATAAAGTAATTATTTTTTATACGTCTTCACGAGGTAAAAAAGCAACCATGACGGCATGAAAAAACACAAGAGTCAAAAATGCAAAAGATTATTGAACTAGTTCCCGAAAATGTGTCTCCATTTCAGGGGAATCCCATTGTTCGGGTCCAACCTTTTCGAAAACAACCTCTCCCTTTTTGTTAATTAGGTAGCTTGTTGGATAGGCACGAACACCGATTTGATCGAAGCTTTGTTTCGATTGCAGAAATATCATTTGATTATCTGTTCTCGATTTTACTTTGTCAATCAAGCTAAATTGCTCATCAGAGACGGCTATAAAAACAAAGTCATCTTCTTTCAACTTTTGGTAAGCATTACTCAGCGAAGGCATTTCTTGAATGCATGGCCCGCACCAAGATTGGTAAAAATTGATTAGTAAATTTTTGTCCGAATAATCTTCAATTCTAAATTTTTGACCAGCTTCATTGACTAATAACAATTCAGAGAAAGCAATAGATGGAGCCATTTGTTGGTAGCCAAATTTATAAGCAATAATGGCAACGATAACAATCCAAAAAAGTATGTCAATCGGCTTTTTATATTTCTTAAAGAATGACATTTCGATAAACAAAAGTACTTTTATCAGCGCAGATGGGAATATTTTCAAATATTAAATCAGCTTGGCAGCTCCGCAAGTATTTAAAGAAGCTGGAGGCGTTTGATTATAAAAGCCTCTATAAAAAGCTAGGCTTCCAAGACCAAGAAAATCAGTATTTACTTAAGTCGAAACGCTTTAACCGAGGTCTCCAATATGTAAAAAGCTTTGGATTGATGGGCTTGAGTTTTGAAAAATTAATTAGCAGAAGGATATCTGATGATGAGTTGGAGCGAATTGTTTTACTCAGTCATCTCGCTCCCGTATATGATGATTTGTTTGATAAAAGGAACACCCCAAAAGAGAGAATAGTTTTGCTTTTAAGGGAACCGAGCATACAACCAGATAATGAC
>JABHTA010000082.1 GCA_018669945.1 Flavobacteriales bacterium | reverse complement strand
GATCTAAGTTTAGCCGTTGGGTGTTTGTGCCCTGCACTAAATCGAAAATTAACCACAAAATAAGCATGTAGAAAATTAGATGATTGCTTGTTTGGACGAGGGTTCGAATCCCTCCGACTCCACCAATAAGCCTTGCAAATAAAGCAAGGCTTATTTTTTACTTCCGCAAAAATATCGTCTAACTATTGTCTGTTCCAATGAGTTCATAGAGGTTTCGGTGATTTAAATGAATTATTGAAAAAGAAATTTAATTTTTACTGTTTAATAAGACGTTCTACACATTGTTTTATAAGTATTGTTTATTTTTTTATGACCATCTCAACTAACATTTGCGTATCTGTTTGTAAAATAATTGAGTAAACCCCATTTGGCTGAGAATTAATAGGTGTCCAAGTGAAGTGATTATTACCTGGTTGTAAAGTGCCAACAAAAATGGTAGTAACTGTTTGACCCATTAAGTTTTTTACTATTAAACTAGCATTAACCGGATCTTCAGTAAATATTTTCACATTAGTAGAATTTTTAAATGGATTTGGATGCACAGCAAACTTTGAAATCTTTATTTTCTTCTTTTTAGCATTTACTGTTTTGCATTTTTGATCTATACAGGCTCCAGAGCTAGAAATTGCATTCGTAGTCAAACAGACATTGTATAATCCACTTGCACTAAAAGTATGAGACGGGTTTTGCAATGTAGATGTATTATTTGCAGCCCCACTTAATGGGTCTCCAAAATCCCAATACCAATCTATAATAGTTCCGGTTGCCGTTGAATTATCAGTAAAGTTTCTTGTTAATGAGCCAAATGCACCTATATGATTAAAATTAGCATTTACATTACAAGGTTCAAAAGATGGGCATAAAACATGTACATCATCGCAAAATGTAGAATAACAAGTGTCGCCATTAACAACGTTACAAACTGTTAAGCAGGCAGTGTAAAGACCTGGCCCACTATATATATGTTGTGGGTTTTGAACGACCGAAGAATTTGAAGTTCCGCTGGCTAAGTCGCCAAAATCCCAATCCCAAGAAACAATAGTTCCAGATCCAGCAGAAATATCGGTAAAATTAACTGTACATTGGTCCACGGCATATGTGAATTCTGCTTCTACAGCACAACAAGCTGTAAACTCTATATCATCTATTCCAAAATCATTAGCCCCAGGAAAGGGAAAGGGAATGCCAATAAACCCAGACCCAGTTTGCGAAATTTCGATATCAATTAATCCTGTTGAGGGTGCAACCCAATTAGTACTATATTTAACCCAATCATCGTAATTGGTTGATGCAGTTGTTACAGAAGCTATTGTGGTCCCATCTATCAAAAAACTTAAATCTTGATAATTCAATGCGCCAACCCAGCCAGTTATTGCTCGCACAGCCCAAAATGAAAAAGTATATGTTTCTCCAGCAATAACAGGCACATTAGATTGGCCCCAAATAGTGGAGCTTAAGGAAACGGCATTTTCTCCATCAACAATTAAGTAACTTCCCAAAGCATTTCCAATTGTGTGATCAAAAATATCATTACCCCATGTGGCACTAGAGCACTTTGCAGAAGGCTTATTTCCAACACAGTAGCTAGAATGGGCGCAAGAACAATTATTTGCCAAGGAGGAATAAAACCCTGTATTGCCAGCACTAAAATTACCATTGGTAACCAAATTACAAGTTCGAATATCTGTAGCTAATGTAAAATAATTAGGTTCATTTGGACCTAAGGTTGCAACATTTCCGTCACTCATAATCATATCATAGTTTATTGGAATTGCAGCAGTTACAGCACTATTGCCTTCGTCTATCCACTCATCACTAGGGGTGCCCGTATCTCGTAATGAAGCAACATGATTAGCAAACTGATAAAAATCACTATTACAATTGTCATTTAAATTACTATACCAAGATAATGCAACATTACATGCAAAAGGATAAGGAGTAATCCCATGCCATGGTGAATAATATTCGTCAAGCGACCAATATTCACAATCTGATACTCTTAAAATTGGTGATTCTAAATTGGTGCTAAGTGAATTTGGATTGTCAAAATAATAGCGTGCAGTAAGAGCAGTATAAGCTCTTGGATCGTTATAGGACATTCCTGCAGGCAATACTATATTGTTTATTCTTATAGGTCGATATTTATTAGCACCACTTTCTAATCCAACCGGAAAATCAAAAAAATCATGAAGCGTTCTTTTTCCAAAATGCCTAAACGGACCTTTAACGTAACTATTGTTATTTGCATTAAAAACATTGCCCCCTTCTTTTATTCCCAACATATGATTAGCTGGATCTATTATAGGATATGTAAAATGACCCTCAACAAAATTTATCTCCTTATCAACAATGTATAGTCCATTAATGTCTACACCACTTGGGTTATCAATTTCAAGATTCGGCAACATTCCTTTGAATTCTCTTAAATTTGTTGGTGTTCTATGCATAGCTTGTTTTACTGATCCAGAAAAGCGAAAAACACCTGCCCCAACTGGATCACCAGTTGTACTGTAACCAAAATAATTGTTATGCTCTAAGTCGCCTTCTAAATTAACTACTCCGGATTTAAACTTCATTCTCCTATCATTTCTAGTTTCTAAAGTACTTTTAACTGTTAGGCTTCCTAATACTTCAAAACCAGAATTCTGCCGAGGATTAATAACCAAATTATCAATAATCAAAGGAGTTGCTAAACTAACTCGACAGTCAAATGATGGGTCAGGATAAGCTGAAGCTGAAACCATAGCTAAAATTAAAGTTGCAGAAGTAGCATCCACTATAGAATTATTCGTGGAGGCAATTTTAAACTCACGCTTCACCGAAATAGCACCATTAATTAACATTGTAGAGCTAGGATTTGGTTTATCAATTACTATTCTTCCGATTAATCCTGAAAATAGTGCGGGATATCCATTTGGTGCATCAATATTTTCAATAAACTGATCACCTTCTCCAACAAACATTAAACCTCCATCTTGCGTTGTTACGCTATTTGTTACATTTTTTATTATACAATCTCCTTTTAGCTTAAAAAGGCCTGATCTAAAAAATATTCCGGTTGAAGGATGTCCACCAAGAGTTGTTAAACCATTTATTATAACATCTCCTGTATTTAAAACAAAAGTTGCATATTGACCAGAGGCTGCCCCTTTAGTAACTTGAACGTTATGTAACTCCCATGGATTTGAGGTTCCAGTATTTACAACAATATTGTGCAGCCCTCCATAAAAATTAAACTCTCCATTGTTGTGCTGAAAATTATTTCCGGTTTGCAGAGTAACATCCCCCCGAATTCCCATGTAATAAGATGAAGGGGCGATAATAGTTGCCGTAGAGCTTAAAACATTTAAATCATCTCTAATAATAAAGATATTGTTTATCGAAATAGTACCATTATATGCTGATCCAATTTCAAATCGCAATACCTCAGTTAGCGCATTAACCTCACAATTTCCAGCAAGTGGATCGTTAAAATGTACTACATGATTGTTAATATTATTTGGATGTGTTGCAGGTATTATTGTTAGCCCCCCAATTGAAGGGTTTACTGTACTCCAATTTCCTGCAGTTGTCCAGTTATTGTTTAAAGTTGCATTAGTCCAATAGAAATCGATAATTTGGGCGTTCAATGAGGTCGCTAATGCGCTATTGCATATCACTAATAATATATAAACTGCTTTTTTCATAGATATTATTTTATAATAGTTAAGTTTTATTTTGACTTAGTATTTTAACACCTCTATAAACGCAAATACATTTAGAAAAGTGACAACACAAATAAACCGCTCAAATTCGAATTTTGTGCAACCTAATAAGGGTTTTGCGATGAATGCCCCGCATTTTTGCGACGAATATAGGAGATGAATTATAAATGTCTTAGCTCTTATCTTAAAATAAATTACAGATTCAGTTTAGAAAATTGAGTGCTGAGTTTTTTCAACTTTTCTTGATAGGTAACTCCAATGGGAATGGTTTTGTCTAATATGTTTAGCTTTTCTTTACCAATAGAATCTATTTTGTTAACATTTACCATGTACGATCGATGCACCCTAACAATGTTAGAGTTTTTAAGCTTCTGTTCAATGTTTTTCATGGTTGATCGGTATAAAAAAACTTTTTTAATGATATGTATTTCGATATAATCTTTGTGTGCCTGAATATATAAAATGTTATTCTGGTCAATTCTTGTTTTTGTTTTATCAGCTTCAATTGTTAAGTACGATTTTTTTCCTAAATTTTCAAGTATTCGTTGAACTATCGCATGCTGTATATGCTTGTTATAAGCAATAATATTGACCTTAAAAGCTAGGTATATGACTCCTACAATAAATAAGCCGATAGAAATAATAAACCACCATGTTTTATAGAAAGGCGGGTGTAAAATAAATTGTGTGATTATTGGCAATGTCCATTCACCTTGTGGAAGCTTTCTAGCTGAAATTTCTAGACTAACTTCTCCGCTTTCTGGCAATGAATGCAGAGAAATGATTTGGTTTTTTGTATAATTCCATTTTTTCGATAACCCATTAAACCTGTATTTGTATTGAATTTCCCCCAAAGATTTATAATTCAATCCCAAGAAATGGATGTCTAACTTTTTATTTCCTGGATATAAGTCAATGGTCTGGTTAAAATCAATTTTTATTCCATTAAGCTCAACATTTAGCATTCTTAAGGAGATTTCTGAAGTATCTACTTTGAATGTTTCAAGGTCTATAATTGAAAGCCCCTTTTTTGTGCCGATGTAAATTTTATTTCTAATACTTTTTATGTCTGTTATTTCATTAGAAATTAGACCATTACTCTTTGAGAAATATTCAACATCGAAATAGTTATTGGCATTTAACATATGTAGCCCCTGATTAGTTGCAACCCATATATTATCCTTTTCATCAACATGAAGGCATGTTAAATCATTAGTGATTAGGCCATTTTCAGCATTAATATTTATAAGATTACTGTCGGCTT
>JABHTA010000136.1 GCA_018669945.1 Flavobacteriales bacterium | reverse complement strand
GTATAGTTGTGCCAACAACTATCTCTGTTATACCTTGCTCAATAGATATTTTTAAATCTGCGTCATCAATTATGTCCCACATAGTGCCTCCAATTATGGGGACAAAAGGATCCGTTAACTCTGGCCAATTAGTAACATCTATGCTTGTCACTTTGACAGCGGTTGGGATTGTTTGCTCTAATACGGTAACCGTGATTGTTTCCGAATCCTTTTTTCTTCCATTTTTCGAATAGCACTCTAGGGTTACATCGTAGCTGCCTGCCGTTGTGAAAATTAATTCAATGTCCTCCGTTTCAAATTCTTGACCATCTGATACTGTCCATAATTGAGTTACTGCGTCTTGACTGCAGTTGGTAAAGACAATAGTTTCTCCTTCATATATCTCTGTTTCATCAGAAGTAAAACAAGCCTCTGGTTTTTTCTGACAACTTGTTAATATTAGTGCTGCTGTTGCAAGGGTAAGTAAACGTGATTTTCTCATAATTCAATTTTTAGTTTGGGAATATTATTCCTTTATAGTTTCCAGCTTCTACCTTTGGTATCGTTGAGCCGTAATGTTCGTTAATCGCTTCTATAAATACATTAGCTGTTAATGCATAACCTTTCGGGTTCGGATGAATGCCGTCTAAAGAAAATACTCCGCCTTCAATATACTTAGTAGAGTAATCAACTCCATCCAAAACTACACCATCTTCGTAAGGTCTTAAAAAATCATAATTATCAACTAAAGCAAACCCGTACTTTTCTGCCGCCTCTCTAATAATTTGGTTCAACGTAAGTGTATGTTCGCGGGCAATTGCTGCTTCGTATTTGTCTAATACTTGGCTTGTGGGCAAGGGATCGCTTTGCGATTGCCCGGTGCCGTCAGCAAGGTAATCTGATGCGCTTAGAAGAATCAAATCATCCTCTTCCGCAACCCGAACAACGCCATTGCCTTCAGTAATCCAGATCGGGTACCCGGTAGCCTCTTCATTAATTGTGTTAAACAACGGTATCGAAGTTATGTCTGGAATCGTAGAACACGCGCCATCAGCGCCCATTCTGCTGAGCGCTGTTAATACAGAATCGTACTTGTTTCTAAAAACGTTTGCCGGAGTTAGAGGAGTGATATCTATCAACCCAACTCCGCCAATTTCTATCGGGGTCGCTTCACCTCCACTGATGCACCACAACAATAAATCATTATTACCCAGCCAACAGGTAAAAAAGGTTGCTCCTGATGATTTAACGTGGTCTAGGTAAGATACGTTGTTGATTATTGGTGTGCCAAAATCTAAAAATCTTCCAAATGGATTAAACGATACCACGGCTTGGTTTATCGTTGATGACAAAAAATCTCCCGCTGTAGGAACGCAATCGGTTAATCTAATTCCCGAAACACCTAAATTATTATATTTTACTGTTTTATCTGCCCAGCTCGACCAAGAAGCGTCTTCACCGTATCCTCCTAGGTCGTCTGCTGAAAGAACCTCTAGTTCTCCGTTTATCTCTGCCAAATGCATATAGCCTGATCCGTTTGCGGTAGCCAGTGGTTGCACAAATTCTCCAATATCCGGGCTCACCAATTTCATTTGCCCTGCCAATATCGCTGGAAAAGAATTTTCTTGTTCGTTGTATTTATTATGTAATCCAAAATCTTGAAACCCTTGTGTTAACGAATTGCCAATGGCTATATAATTATAGAAGTCGGCCCTCCCTGGCGTAAGTTCTCTGCTTTCAAACTCCGTCTTTAAGCAGCCAAGAAGGCCAACGGCCAAAACCACAGCTGCTCCTATATATGTGTGCGATTTATTCAACTTGAGGTGCTGATTTTTGTTTCTTTTTCCAATCTAAGGCATAGCCCAGACTGATTCCGTAGATATTAACTTTTCGTCTGTAAATCGCACTAAATCCTTCTTCTGATAGCTCTCCATCACGCTCCGCTACCTGCCGAATAAATGAAAAATCAACTGATAAATTCTTAATTCCATAAAACCCAACGCCGGCCGTAAAAGAGAGGTTGTCAGAATCCGGTAATTCTGGACTTACATAACCATCTGGTATTGGTGTGTTGTCATAATAACAGCCTATTCTCAAGGCGGCCAATTCTTTGTACACAAACTCAACACCCATACGGTGAGCAAATACGTTGTCCCAATTTTTAGTAACCTTCGTGTCTGGTGTTTCTTCGTTTTCAAAATCAAATGCTAACGTATCATACGTTGACCAACCTGTTCGATTTATTTCATAATTAAGGTTGACATTCCAAGACTCGCCTTTTGCAAAGTCAAAACAAAATCCTCCGGAGAAAACTGAAGGCAAATTAAGTTCGGCTGTGAAACTGGTTTCAATTGGAAACATTGAACGCATAGAGTTTGGAATATTTATAAACTCCGCGTTACCGTCTTTTAATTTAATTTTCATCCCCGATCGATAACTTAACCCTGCTGTTAAACTGATTACACCGGAACTAATTTCTTTCTCAAATACATTGGAAAAAATGCCCACGTTATATCCGTAAGCCTTGCCTTTTCCTGTTAGCCTTGCTTTCCCGTACAAAACATTTACGGAGCTTAGTGGCACTGCTTTTTCGTAACTGAAACTGCCTGTAGTATAAACGAAACCGGCTCCAATGCTAATACGGTCGTGAATCTTATAGGCTACGGTTGGCTGAAACATAAACGTTCTCAATGATATGTTTTGTATAATGTACCTCCCTTGCCAATCATCTGCAAAAGACGATGCAGAACCAAACTGATTGTTCACGCCAAGACCATAAGCAAGCTTCTCTTTATATCGACCTGAGTAGTAAAAATGAACTGGGGTAGCATTGCCCGTTGTCTGGTTAATATTATCGTAGTAATCCGTTTGAAGAGACACAGACGGGACAATAATATGTGTCCCAAAAATTAAATTTTGTGACTTTAAATTCATTAGCCCGCCGGGGTTAAAATATAATGCTGATGCGTCTGTGCATTTGCCTGTAAAAGCGCCACCTATTCCAACGGCTTTTGTTCCTTGTATATTTAGCTGAAACCCACCCGCAAAGGCGATGTTTGCAACAATACTAAAGAATATTATGAGAAATTTATGCAATTTTTAGAATAATGAATGCTAAAAGTAAGAAAATTTATTAGGCGCGCATAACAATGGGCTTAGTTATTGAATAATACTTAATCAAATAGCTTCCCTTTTTGGAATTTCATTCATCGCTCTTTCGGCAATTGCAGTTATTGAAAGAGCTGGGTTTACGCCAGGATTAGCAGAAATCATAGAGCCATCAATCACATACATATCACGATCCCCAAAAACCCGATTGTCTTTGTCGATTACGCCAGTTTCTTTGTTCTCGCCCATAACTGCGCCACCTAATATGTGCGCTGTTGAAGGAATTCCAGCAATAGATTCAAGGGCGAAAGATGACGGTTTACCCTTTGTTATTTGGCTGTATTTTTCAGTTAACTCTATAGACTCCTTGATAAATGGGCTAGGTGGTTTTCCTTGCCCTATAGATGAGCTCATCAATCCAAAAATGTTTCTTTTGAATTTTAGAGTGCTGTCTATTGTTTGCATAAAAAGCAATACCACCGTGGTTTTAGACCAGCTATTAAGAACATACATTTTTAAATAGACCCAGGGCGACCTTATGAGTATTGATGCTGTTTTAAATAATCTACTCCAGGCATTATTCCCCACAGAATATGGTAAATGAAATAATTTCCAAAACCCAGACCCTTCTGAATATCTAACAACTTCTAGGTGACTTTTTTCATCGGTATGAAGAATACTTCCTATCGCAACACCTCTAGAAACATCCGAACTGCTGTCTGCCTTAGAAACACTTACCAATGTTTCGTTGTTTGTTCGAATCTCTTGCCCCAGCTTATCCGACAACATCGGTAGGGATTTATTTTTTAGTTTTAAAAGTAATTTAACTGTGCCTAAAACTCCCCCCGCAAAAACAATTCCTTTGCTGACAAACTCTTTTCGCTTAAAAAATCCTGTGCTTGATTTTGATTTAACCACATATCCCTCTCTGTTTTCGTTGCCAACAGGGGCAACATCATAAACTTCGTTTTCGGCTAATATTTCAGCCCCTTCTTTTTGGGCGAAATGCAAGTAATTTTTATCTAATGTGTTTTTTGAGTCGTTTCTGCATCCTGTCATACATCCTCCACAAAAATTACACCCGGTTCGGTCTGGTCCCTCGCCGCCGAAATAAGGATCACTCACTGTTTCGTTTTCTTTACCAAAAAAGACCGCAACCGTTGTCTGCTCAAATTTATCTCCCTTGCCAATCGCCTCCGCTAACTGCTTTAGCTCAATATCGCCCTCAAACAATTTAGGTGTTTTAGCAGCGCCCAACATCTTTAATGCTATTTGGTAAAAAGGCTTCAATTCAGTTTCCCAATCGTTGAGGTTTCTCCAGCTTCCCGTTGTATAAAAGTCCTTTTCCGGAATGGGTAGTGTGTTAGCGTAGACCAAAGATCCACCACCAACACCTGTTCCTGAAATAATTGCAACATGTTTAAGTATTGTCAATTTCATTATACCAAAACACCGTAATAGTGGAAACCATAGCCATTTCCTTATGTTCCAATTTGTTTTAGCAAAGTCTTCGGGTTTATACCATTTTCCTTTCTCTATTACCAAAACCTTATAGCCTTTCTGAGACAGCCTCAATGCGCTTACAGATCCTCCAAAACCGCTACCAATAATAATATAATCGTAGTCGTAATTCACTTACCTCTATCGAAACAGTCTTTTAATCCACTTTAATTTGGTAGCGCTATAGGGTGCATACTTTAGCCTTAATTCAAACCATGTTGGTTTATCAATTATGCCCTTGAAATGGCTAAACGTTTTAAATCCAAACTCGCCATGATATGAGCCGATTCCGCTATTGCCAATACCCCCAAAAGGCAAATTGCTATTTGCAACATGCATGTGTGATTCGTTGATTGCTCCACCACCAAATGATAGTTCATTTAACATTTTCCTCTTTTCTTCCCCGCTTTCGGTGTATATATAACAAGCTAAGGGTTTCGGTAGCGCCTTCACTTTTCCCAATATTTCATCTATATTATCATATTCTATTACCGGAAGAATTGGGCCGAATATTTCTTCCTGCATTATGGCGTCATCAAACGAAACATTATCCAATATAGTCGGCTCAATAATTCTATCTTTTTCATTCGTCTTCCCTCCAAAATAGACTTTTCCTGGATCAATTAACGCCAAAACCCGGTCATAGTTTTTACGATCTACAATTTGAACGTAATTATCATTTTCAACCGAATAATTGGCTTTGATAATTTCTTGTTTCGCTAATTCTAAAAATTGCTGTTTTATGACCTTATCAACCATAAAAAAATCTGGGGCAGTACAGGCTTGTCCGGCATTTAGAAATTTCGCCCATATTAATCGCTGAACTGTTCTTTTTAAATTACAGCTCTTAGTTATAAAAACGGGGCTCTTTCCTCCCAGCTCTAGAGTTACTGGTATAAGTTTTTTACTTGCTGCTTGATAAACAATTTTACCTACTGGTGTGCTGCCCGTAAAAAATATTTTGTCGAATTTATGATTCAACAGCTCGGTTGTTTCAGGGATACCACCTTCAACAACATGAATGTAATTATCTTTAAATGCGGCGGAAAGCACTTTTTGCATCGCGACGCTGGTGTTCTTTGCAATCTCACTCGGCTTAATTACCACTGTATTTCCTCCTGCAATCGCTGCAACAAGTGGGGCAAGTGATGTAAGGTACGGGAGGTTCCAGGCTCCAATTATTAGAACATTCCCTAACGGTTCCGGCACGATATAGCTGCGGGCGGGGAAATTAAGGAGATCTGTTCTAACTCTTTTTGGTTTTGACCACCTCTTTGTTTTCTTTACTGCTTCGTCAATGTCATGGTAAACAAGGGCGAATTCCGAGGTGTATGTTTCGTGCGGCGACTTCTTAAAATCAATGTAAATAGCTTCAAAAAGTAGCTCTTCGCTTTCTTTTAACGCTTGTTTCAGCTTCTGTAATTGATCAACTCTAAATGAAATTTGTTTCGTCTCATTTGTATTAAAAAACTCGCGCTGCGATAAAAGCATTTTTTCCATATAAAACTTAGAATTAATAAATTACACCTGGTTCGAAATTACTTTTAAAATCCATACGTTCGCTTTTGTTTTCTCGTCTTAATCTCATTAGTGTTCCGATGACGTAGTTAGAAAAGCTTTTAAAGGCTAACGATTAGAGATGTTATTGCCGCCT
>JABHTA010000064.1 GCA_018669945.1 Flavobacteriales bacterium | reverse complement strand
TAGATTATTCTTATAGCTGGTCTTCTGGGAACAATGCCGCATCAGCAACTGGGCTTGCTGCTGGAAATTATATCGTTACACTCTCAGATGATAATAGCTGCCTTGACATCGATACAATTAATATCACTCAGCCAACTGCAATTACTATTTCCTCTACCATTGATAACAATATTTCTTGTTTTGGTTTAGCAGATGGTCAAGCTTCAGTTTCTGGAGCAGGAGGCACTGTAGCTATAGATTATTCTTATGGCTGGTCTTCTGGGAACAATGCCGCGACAGCAACTGGTCTTTCTGGTGGTGCTTATTCCGTAACCGTTGCTGATGACAATGGATGTTTTGCTACGGACAATTTTAACTTAAGTCAACCTAGTGCACTTTCTATTACTCAAAACTGCACTAATACGAGTGCTTTAGGTTCTTCGGACGGTGGTTCCATTGCTTCATTAGCAGGAGGAACCACTCCTTACTTCTATGTTTGGTCAACTGGCGATTCGGTCTCGTCCTTAACAGGGATTCCTGCCGGAAGCTATTCCGTTACGGCATCAGATATAAATGGCTGCGCTCAAATCGCAAATTGTAGCGTATCTGGCCCTCCCTATATAGCTTTATCAGTAACCTCAAACATTTCGAATGTAATATGCAATGGAGATTTAGATGGAGCTATTAACCTAGTCATTTCTGGCGGCACGACACCGTTCAGTTTTGTTTGGTCTAATAATTCCATAACCCAAAATGTAACCGGCTTAAATAGTGGTTTGTATTCCGTAACCGTTAGTGATGGAATAACAACAGCTGTACTTAGTGATCTTAATTTAAGCGAGCCCCCTCAAATAGAAATAGACTTTACAAGTATTCCCGATACCATTTGCCCAGGAGGGGAGGTAATAATAACTGCAAGTGGCGGCACAGATTACGATTGGATAAACGAGGGAAGCACAAGCAGTGCTCTCACTGTGCTTGTTGATTCTGGAAGATATTTTCTCGTTGAAACAACAATTGGAACTTGTTCTGCTATCGATAGTATATATATACCTGTGTTAAGCGCAAGTGATTGCGCTTCACTATCTAACCTAGACCCTCCTAATGCCTTCTCTCCAGATGGAGATGGCACAAATGATTCCTGGATAATACAAGGAATTGAATTCACTGACAATAAGGTCACGATATTTAACCGTTGGGGTGACAATATTGGCGAATTCGAAAACTACGATAACAGCAGCGTTGTTTGGAGCGGAACCAATAAAAGCGGAGAGCTCTTGCCAACAGGCACCTATTTCTACGTAATAGAAATAGATGGTGTAATTACCAAAAGAGACTGGATTCAAATTGTTAGATAATGAAAAGAACAACTACACATAACGTGATCATGAGGTTCCTCTTATTCTCAGCAATCTCATTATTAACCCTTCCTACATTTTCTCAACAAGATCCTATTTTTAGTCAATACATGTTTAACCCTTTTGTGGTTAATCCCGCATATGCGGGTAGTCGAGATGCGGTGAGCACTGTTCTATTATATAGAGCTCAATGGGTTGGATTGAATGGAGCGCCAACTACTGGCTCATTGTCAATGCATGCTCCTGTTAAAGCAACCCAAATGGCTTGGGGAGTAAACATAATGAGCGATCAAATTGGACCAACATCAACAACATTTGTGCAAGGAACATACGCTTACCGTTTAAGATTGTTAGGGGGGAGGTTATCTATGGCCGTTCGTGGAGGATATTTCTCAAGTGTTTATGATAAATCGACATTGGATTTTGATGATGAATCGGACAATAAAAACGAAGGTGGCGCAGTTAGGGCAGGTGTTCCTAATTTTGACTTTGGATTATACTATCACACTCCTGTTTTCTTTTTGGGTTTTGCTTCATCACATTTAAACCAGCCATCGTTTAAGTTTTCCGATCAAACGTCATTAAATGGAGGCACGAATAATTTTGAAATCAACATGCAGCCTCACCTAGTTCTTTCTTCTGGTTTTGTTTTTAATGTTAATGATGGGCTTAAGTTTAAACCTTCGGTTTATGCTAAAGTAATGCAAAATGCGCCTCTAAATGTTGATGTAAATCTTAGTTTGCTCATAAAAAAGAAAGTTTGGTTAGGGATATCGTATAGTTCCGATGGAAGTGTAGCTGGCATGATAGAATTAAATGCTACCGACTTTATAAGAATTGGTTACGCATACGATATCTGGATGACTCAAGAGATCAATAGAATGAGCACACACGAAATCTTTATTGGTTATGATTTTAGATTCTCGAAAAAAACAACAGAATCGCCAAAATATTTATAAATAAGGAATGGGATGATGATTAAAAGAATAGGAGCAGTTCTTTTTTTGGTTTGTTTTTCGATTGCTGTATCTGCACAGTTAGATACTGCAATTTCGTTATTTGGCGGCAACGAAGGTGTTGAGGTTGAAATATTATTTGAAGTCCACAAGCCTGCAATTAAAGGCTTTAACACTGAGTTTTCTGAACTGGCCCCCGTGATAAAGGGAACAGATTTGATTTTTACTTCCGATCAAGATTATCATTATCATGCACTGGGTGAGGACGCTTGGAGCAAAACCAGCTTCTATAATGTTTTCACAATACCAATTTCCAAAGTACTCGACTCAATCGGTTATACCCGGCCAAAATTATTTGCTGACGAAATCCTAATCAATGACAATTGTGGACCAATAAGCTTCTCTGCTAATGGCAAAGAAGCTTTCATTACCATGGCTCCTAATCGAAGAGCAAAAAGAAAGGATGACCATCACCTTCACTTATATCATGTTATTAAAACCAATGGAAAATGGCACAAGTTCGATGTTCCTTTCCCACAACAAGATTATGCCTATGGTCATGGTAGTCTTTCTCCTAACGGAAAACGACTATATTTTGCTGCGGAACTCCCTACAGGAAAGGGCGGTAAAGATATCTACTACATCGAGCGAGGTGACTCCGCCAAAAAATGGTCAGAACCGGTTATGCTAGGCGATGAAGTAAATACATCTGCCGATGAATTATTCCCTTACCTCTTCAAAAACGAGCTATACTTTGCTTCTACGAAGGAAGGTGGATATGGCGGAATGGATCTTTATCATTCTACGTTAAAAGACAATAGTTGGAGCATTGCAGAAAACCTTGGAGAAACTATTAATAGCGACAGTAACGACTTTAGTCTTGTTTTTAACACCGATATGAGCTACGCCTTTTTTGCAAGTGACCGAGACGGAAATGACGATATTTTTTATGCAGATGTATTGGCTCGGGTGAAAAAGAAATCCATTTCGGGAATTTTTGAGTACAGGCATTTAAAAGGAGATTTCCCTGCCGGATTAGATGTTTTCTTATTAGATGATGAAGGAAACATTGTTTATCAAACAACTACCGACGACCTTGGGCAATTCAAGTTCGAAAATCTCCCGCCTGATGGAAACTACAAATTGAAATTGTTTGGCGGAGATGATGAAATTGTTGTCAAGATTTTAGATGGAGATAACGAAATTTATTTGTTGTCAAACGACCAAGGAGAATTCATTTTTAAGAAACTTGATCCAGATGATATTGGTACAATGGCCTTAATGGAGGTTGAGGACGGTACTATGTACGGCAAGGTGTCTGGCCAATTTGTATACGAAAAGTTACCAAGTAAAAATGCAGCAGGTCTTGTTGTTTATTTAATTGATGACGATGGAAATATTGTACTGGAAACCACAACAGATGAGTTTGGTAATTTCAGCTTCGACAACTTGCCTACGGATAAAAATTATATGGTCAAAATGAAAACAGATGAAGATGTCTCTTTAATTATCTTTAACTCTGATGATGATGTCATTGCGCAATTAAAGCAAAACGAAGATGGTATTTATACCTACAAACGATTAAACGCAGATTATAACGAAATGGTTAGTTTCATGGATGAAGAAGATGTAGAATATGACTTATCGGGTACCATTTTTGGGCAATTTAAAAGAAAGGATACCCTGCCATTATTAAGGCCGCTTGCATTCGAAATATATTTAGCCGACACAAAAGATGTGTTGATGAAAACCGTTACCGATGCTAAAGGGTTTTTTAGGTTACATAACCTGCCAACCGATAAACAGTTCATATATAAAATTATCTCTGAAGATGGAAACATGAACGATTATCTTCTTTTACTAAAAGATAGAAATGGAGAGGTGGTTGTAGAAATGGTTAAAGGTGACGACAAATTCTATTATGCATTATTAAATGCAGATAAGGATGGTTCAATCTCACCGATTGATAATAATGAAGACACCGAAATGCAAGGAAGTAATATTTCTGACTCTGGTTTAGGAGACGAACTGCCTAAAATGTATTTCGCTAAAAACTCATCCTATGTCTCTAAAGAAATGCGTCCCGCTCTTGATAAGCTAATAGACATAATGAAAAATAATCCAAATATAAAAGTAGAGTTAATAACCCACTCCGATTCTCGAGGGGCTGCTGAGTACAATCTTTGGATGACCGAACAAAGAAGTGAACGATTAGCTCAATATCTTATTAGCAAAGGCATCGCTCAAGACCGTATTAAATCAGAGGCGAAAGGTGAATCTGAGCTAAAGAATACGTGTAACGATGATACTGAATGCACCGAAGAAGAGCATCGCATGAACAGAGTTGTGGACCTAACATTATTTTAATTAGCTTTTGACCTAAATTTATCTTTATGAAATGTTTTTTCGCATTGCTATTTATCGCATCATCCTTCTTCTCAATTTCACAACATACCGTTGTTCTAAAAACAGGAGAAAAATTGGAAGGGGTCGTTATGACTATTAATAATGACATATTAAGTTTCTACTCCAATCAAATGCTACAAGCAATCGAGCTCGTAGATGTCGTTTCAATCTTCTTTAATGAGCATATTGCGTACGATGGGAAATTTGATCCAACAGAAGAGGTAAAAAAAATTGAATCTGGAAAATACATGATTCAATACCAGATGAAAGACCGTACAATGGTTAAAGCGCCTCCTATTTCTAATGCAACTGAAAATAAAGGCCGTGTTGTTGTAGATGTTACTATAGACAAATACGGAATTGTTCACCGGGCTAAAGCTGGCGCTACAGGTTCTACAACAAGTAACAACTACCTATATATTAAAGCTGAATTCGCCTCAAAAGGAGCGCGGTTTAATGAACACAAAACTGGACCAGTAGAATCAAAAGGGACTATTATTATTGATTACTAGCAAAGCAAATTCCTTAAATTTACTTTATCCCCAATGATTTTTGATAAATCCGCAATTGCAACACGCTCTTGCTCCATCGTATCTCGGTCACGGATAGTAACCGTGTTGTCTTCTAAAGATTGGTGGTCAACAGTAAGGCAGAAAGGAGTACCAATGGCATCTTGTCTTCTGTAACGTTTACCGATATTATCTTTTTCCTCGTATTGACAGTTGAAATCAATTTTCAACTCATCGATAATTGCTCTCGCTTTATCTGGTAAACCATCTTTTTTAGTTAATGGAAAGACTGCAACTTTAACGGGGGCTAATGGAGCAGGAATTCTTAACACTACACGCTCAGAACCATCTTCTAATTTCTCTTCTTTCAAAGAGTTAGAAAGCACAGCTAAAAACATTCTATCTAAACCAATAGAGGTTTCTACCACGTACGGTGCGTAGCTCTTATTGTCTTCATTATCAAAATATTGAAGCTTCTTGCCAGAGTGCTCTTCGTGCGCTTTTAAATCGAAGTCTGTTCTTGAATGAATCCCTTCTAACTCTTTAAACCCCATTGGGAATTTGAACTCAATGTCAGTTGCTGCATTGGCGTAGTGTGCCATTTTTACGTGGTCATGAAAACGATATGCTTCCTCGCCTAACCCAAGTGCTTTATGCCATTTTATGCGAGCATCTTTCCAATGGTTGTACCACTCCATTTCTGTTCCCGGCTTCACGAAAAACTGCATTTCCATTTGCTCGAACTCACGCATTCTAAAGATGAATTGCCTAGCAACAATCTCATTTCGAAACGCTTTACCGATTTGAGCAATCCCAAATGGAATTTTCATGCGCCCTGTTTTCTGAACGTTTAAGTAATTTACGAATATACCTTGGGCTGTTTCTGGGCGCAAATAGATTTTAGCTGCATCTCCAGCAACTGAACCAAGCTCAGTACCAAACATTAAGTTAAACTGACGCACTTCTGTCCAGTTTTTAGAACCGCTTACAGGGCATGCAATTTCTAAATCGATAATTAGCTGACGTACCCCTTCTAAATCATCTGCTTCCATGGCAGATTTAAACCGGTCATTTATTCCGTTAATCTTCTCTTGGTTTCTAAGTACGTTTGAATTCGTTGCCTTGAATTGCTCAACATCAAAGTTTTTACCAAAGCGCTTAATTCCTTTGGCAATATCCTTTTCAATTTTCGCCTCAATCTTTCCAATGAATTCTTCAATAAGTACATCCGCTCTATATCTCTTCTTGGAATCTTTGTTGTCGATTAGCGGGTCGTTAAATGCATCAATATGGCCCGAAGCCTTCCAAGTTGTTGGGTGCATAAAGATTGCAGAATCGATTCCAACAATATTCTCGTTCATACGAACCATCGATGTCCACCAATAGTCCTTTATGTTATTCTTCAGTTCCGAACCGTTTTGAGCATAATCATAGATAGCACTTAGTCCATCATAAATCTCAC
>JABHTA010000119.1 GCA_018669945.1 Flavobacteriales bacterium | reverse complement strand
CGCTGATAGAACAGGAGCTGCTATAGCTGTATACAGAATGGCTATTCAAGGTTGGGAAAAACAAAAAGCTATTGACGAATTTAGAAACGGAGATTTTGGTTATCACGAAGAATTATTTCCAAATATTTTGGCGTTATTAGAATCCATTGACATAGATGCCTTAAAAAAAGATTTGGCTAACTAAACAAAAAATTTAGCTATGAAAAAACTACATTACTTATTTATTTTACTCCTCTTTTTACCAACGCTCTCATGTAAAAAGAAATACGCGCTAGATGGCTCCATTGATAACTCCGATTTTATTGGCAAATGGGTATTGCCACTAGGTACCGGCCACGATATTTATGAAATTAAAGAAAACGGAAAAATAATTCATACAGTAGCTTATTATGATAACAATTCACCAGATAGAGATGGAAGCACAAGTGATAAAAAGGGGAAAATTCAAATTGAAGGAGATAAAATGCTATTGGAATATCGGTTTTTGATGCAGGAAAATAAAATTAATGAGTTACAAGTAATTCAAGCTCCAACATCTCATGATACTACTTTTACAATTGGCAGCAATGGAAACACGACAGTAAAAGGTACTGCATTTATTGAGCTGCATTATTTAAATTCAAAATCACCTGTTGGTGGCTATTCTTCAGGCGAGGGAGATATCTATTATAAAGTGGAAGAATAAAAGTATATACCATGAAAAAGATAATTATTGTTTTGCTCTTATTTGCTTTTGTTTCTCCCGTTTTTGCTCAAACAGAGGAATTAAATTTACAGAAATATTGGTACTACCGTTACCGGTTAAAGCAATATTTTATGGTTGATGGAGATGGCCCTGGTATGAGTATTCCTGCCAAAGGGCGAAATAGAGATGGAGGCTTCTTAAACTGGCAAGAGAACCCTATAATAGATTTAGGGCATTATATTGGGGTATTGGCAACCGAACGTGCGTTGCTCGCTGCAGATAATCAAGACACAGAAGAAACCGAGCGAGAATTGTTTGTAGCGCTCTCTCGAATCTTACATTTTGTCTCCGTAAAAGAGGCCGAACAAAGGTCCAAGATTGCTGGTGGGTACTAATTGGAATCGTAGAAGTTGCTTTGATAATATTTTCGAGCAGCTCTTTAGAAACTGGTCTATCTAAAAAATCACGAACAATTCGTCTTCTATCAAGCCCATGATATACTAACAAAACAAACGCCTAAACCTATTTTTCAAGAAAATTGAGTAGACAATTAAACACTCAACTCATCTAATGATATTAAGTTTGCATTGAGTAAATTTAAACCAATAGCTCAAATGAAAAATATCGCGATACTCGCCTCTGGCAGTGGGACTAATGCAGAAGCAATTGCAAATCACCTTGCCAATCATGATTCACTAAACGTTTGTTTAATTGCTGCTAATAAATCCGATGCATATGTATTAACAAGGGCTAAAAATCTTGGGATAACCTCAACAGTTTTTAATAGAAAAGACCTTGAGAATGGTTCGTTAATAGAAGAACTGAAGTTTCATAAAATTGATTATGTTGTCCTCGCAGGATTCTTATTGAAGATTCCCCCCGTTTTAATAGCCGCATTCCCAAATCGAATAATTAATATTCACCCTGCCTTATTGCCTAAATATGGTGGCAAAGGAATGTATGGGGAGCGCGTGCACCAGGCTGTAATAGAAAATAAGGAATCTGTATCAGGCATAACTATTCATTATGTAAACGAACATTTTGATAAAGGAGAGATCATACATAAACGTGAATGCAAAGTATCAGAGTTCGACACCCCAACAACCTTGGCGGCCAAAATTCATGAACTAGAACATAAATATTTCCCACAACAAATTGAAAAATTATGGGGGTAAAATCGAAACTTGGTAAAATCTATGCGACAGCCGCAGTTAAGAAAATTAAAAAATGGGGGGAAAGGCCTATAGAGACTCAACAAAAAGTCTTTCGTGAGTTAATTGAAAAAGCTTCAGCAACTGCATTCGGAAAAGACCATAATTTTTCTTCTATTACGACTTATGAAGATTTTAAAAAAGCTGTGCCCATAAGAGATTACGAAGACTTAAAGCCATACATCGATAAAGTTCGAAAAGGGGAGGAAAACATACTCTGGAAGGGCAAACCAATATACTTCTGTAAAACTTCTGGCACTACTTCTGGCACGAAATACATCCCGATTTCGAAGGAATCAATCTCGAACCATATTGATTGTGCTCGTAATGCTCTACTTTGCTATATAAATGAGTCTGGAAACACTGACTTTATCAATGGCAAAATGATTTTTCTACAAGGAAGTCCTACACTAAATGAAGAAAATGGAATTAAAATTGGTAGGCTCTCCGGAATTGTGGCGCATCATGTTCCTTCCTATTTACTGAAAAATCGTTTACCTAGCTTAGCAACAAATTGTATAGAAGATTGGGAAACAAAAATAGATGCAATCATCGATGAAACAATGAATGAAAACATGACACTCATTAGTGGAATTCCCCCATGGGTGCAAATGTATTTTGAAAAAATAATAGAAAAATCAGGTAAAAAATCTGTTCAAGAGCTATTCAAAAATTTCTCATTATTTGTCCATGGAGGAGTAAATTTTGAACCGTATCGACAAGTATTTGAACGGTTAATTGGAAAACAAATCGACACAGTAGAAACTTACCCATCATCAGAAGGGTTTATTGCTTATCAAGACTCGCAAAAAGAAGAAGGGCTTCTGTTAGTGCTGAACAAAGGTATATTTTACGAGTTTATTCCAGTTGATGAGTTTCATAACGAAAATCCATCCCGATTATCGATTAGGGAGGTGAAAATTGGTGTTAATTACGTTCTAATTCTAAACACTAACGCGGGATTATGGGGATACAATATTGGCGATACCGTTAAATTTTTATCTGATTCTCCTTACAGGATTGTTGTTACTGGACGAATTAAACATTTTATTTCTGCCTTTGGCGAACATGTTATTGCTGAGGAAGTTGAACACGCATTAAAAATTGCACAGCAAGCCCAACCTTGTGAAGTAAATGAGTTTCATGTCGCACCGCAAACTAATCCAACTGATGGAGAGGCCGCTCATCATGAATGGTTTATTGAATTTGCTGCCAATCCTGCTAACTTAGATCGTTTTATTGTAGATATTGACAAGGCTTTACAAGAAAAAAATTCTTATTACCTAGACTTGCGTGATGGCAATATGTTAGATTTCTTGAAAATTACTAACGTTCCGATTGGAGGGTTTAATGCTTATATGAAATCTCAAGGAAAATTGGGTGGTCAAAACAAAATCCCTAGATTGAGTAATGACAGGAAGTTGGCAGACAAATTAGTGCCTTCTACTTAAATTTCAACGACTTAATCACTGCTTCAACTTCATATAGGTAATCTCTTTTTTTAAATTGTGGCGCAAAAACATATCCCTCTACGGTGACCACTCGATGGTTTAGTGTATCAACTGTCGTGAGGCTAATAAACGGCCCTCCCATAAAGTTATTTTCCATTCGCCATAATCCTTTTATCTCAACTGCATATCCTCCATTATAATTAATGGGTTGATATGCTGGCAATTCTCCTCTAGTTGAAATAGTCATGTAAGAACCCTGTGACGGGCCAGCTACATTTCGTTTAGTTACGGAGTCTCTGACCAGTATTAATCTTGATGGATCTAATTGCAGGGTGTCTTTGTAATCGTAATAATAAATTAGTATGCCTTGACTAATTTGGTGCTCGAACCCTCCTAGTTGTTGCTCTCTCTCGAGGCGAATCCAAATAAAATTTGAAGAATCTGTCGCGATATAAGAATCTTGTTGAGTTGTTAGCTTTAGTTTGTGATTCGTAAATAGCTTATCACTTAAGTTAGGTGGGCCAAATTTTTCATTCTTAGCAATTTGCCTTTCAATCTCTGCCTGATGAAATCGATAAACCAACTCAGAGCCATTTTCATCCAGAAGCTTCGCGCATTCTTTATCAGAACTTGCAATTATTTTACAAACCAATTGTTCCTTGGCCCATTTACTATTTTGAAATTCTATTTTAGGTTCGGCCCCTTTTTTTATGTCGATGAGCATCACGTTTCGGTGTGTTTGAAACAAGCTTCCGAAATTTTCTTCATCGATGTTTATAATCCAAAATTTTCGTTCAGCTTGAGGAAGAATTGTTTCGTATTCAGCAAAATATTTTTGAATAGTTGATCCAATCCAGCCTGCCCATTGTTCTTGAGAAGTAACTACAACAATTTCATTAGGAGAGCCCGAATATCCCATTTTATAATCTTGGTTAGATTCGCAAGCGATTAAAGAAACAATGATTAGAAGAAGAACAAACTTTCGCATATATTCAGATAAGGTTACTTGTCTGTACTGCCCTATGTAAGCTAGGGCAAACCGATTTAACTTCCTGCCCCGACAACAATTTTCATACCTGGCTGCAGGCGTTTAAAATTCAACGTAGAATTTAGTTTTTGTAGTTCATTTACACTCAATCCTTTTGCATTTGCAACATCCCATAATGTGTCTCCCTTTTTTATCGTGTAATACTTTGCACCTGTATTGCTAGATGCAGTTGTTATCTTTTTTACCACCTTTTTTGGCTGAGCAACATAGTTCTTATTTGTATAGATAGTTAGCTTTTGCCCTATTTTCAAATTGTTGCTTCTTAAGTTGTTCCAAGCTTTTATGTCAGATACTCTTACATGATATCTTTCGGCTATTAATCCCAAATACTCACCATTTTTAACCGTGTGTATTTCTGTTGTTTCACGAATAATTCGCTCTTCTTCTTCTTTCGCAGCTAATTCTTCAGGGGTTGGTTCATTATATGAATACACTACTTGCTCATTTTCGAGGAACAATCCAACCTTATTTTGCGGAAGATATAGCACATTTGGCTTATCTGATAAGGGAATATACATTCTAGTATATCTAGGGTTTAAAAAGGTCAGGAGCTCCATGTCAATTTCTAGCGCTTCAGATATTTGTTCAAAAGAAACTTCCTCTTTTACATATACTGTATCATATTCAAAAAATGTAGTCTGTGGCTCTATTGGATATAAGTTATGTTCTGCCGCATTATTCATTACGTAGTTTACTGCAATAAATGCGGGCACGTATCCTCTCGTTTCTCTTGGCAGATATGGCCATAACTCCCAGTAATCTTTTTTGCCTCCTGAACGTCTAATTGCTTTATTTACATTTCCTGGTCCACAGTTATATGCTGCCAATACTAGCTCCCAATTTCCATACATACTATAAAGTAGTTCAAAATATTGGCAAGCGGCCTCAGTCGCTAAATACGGATCTCTTCTATCATCGTGATAAGAGTCAGAATTCAAATGATACATTTTACCTGTTCTGTACATAAATTGCCATAATCCTGTTGCTCCTGCTCGCGACTTGGCTGTTGGTTTTAAAGCACTCTCTACTATTGCTAAATACTTAAATTCTAGTGGCAAATCGTATTTTGCTAATTGTTCTTCAAACATCGGGAAATACATATGCGAAAGACCCAATATTCTAGAGGTAAGCTCTCTTCTCCTAACAGTATATAGTTTAATGAAGCCTTTTACGTTTTTATTATAGTCAAGGTTAAAAGGTGTTTGGGCATCTAAAGTTGCCAGTTTAGCTGCATAATACTCATCACTATAAACGGGTACAGAGTCCGCACAATAACCTCCAACATCTAACAAGTTGGTGTCAGTTATTAGTGGTGTTGAATTAAAAAAAGCAGCCGACATCATATTGTCTAATGCCAGCAATACGGGGTCGTCTGGACTAATTACAATGGAGTCAATCTCAGGAATTGAGACAACAGAAGTATCTGTTGCATTGTTTTCTGCAAAACCAGTGATAAAAAAAGCGGAAAATATTATGGTAATTAATTGCTTCATCCTTTAGTATATACGCTATACACAACAAAATTGTTGTTGCATTTATGCAAAAGTCATGAAATGACGAAGTACTAAAACTGGAAGAAAAAGGAATTATTAACTTATAATTGTTGAAGTACAGATAAGTTTAGAGTATTGTTGATCCCCTATCTGCATATCGTTAGGTGCGGAATGATTTAGAATATTAGTCTTTCTTTTCTGGCGTAGAACCTTCATCACCTTTAGAAGCATCTTTAAATTCTTTCATTCCTTTACCAAGGCCTTTCATTAATTCAGGGATTTTTTTACCACCAAAAAGCAGTAATACAATAACAAGAATGATAATTATTTCTGTTGGGCCCGGGGAAAATAATAATATTAACAAGTTCATTACTATTGATTTTAATACAAATGTAGCGAATTCGAATAAACTATACCGCGCTTCTCTATATATTCTATAACGAAGAATGTCGCAAGACTAACTACTTCGCTTTATACAACCACTCAGATGGGTTATAAACGTTCTCCCCTTTTCGTACTTCGAAGTGTACCTGAGTTTTCTCATCATCTGTTAAGACCCTTCCTATCAATTGTTTTACTTCAACTCTATCACCTTTCTGAACAAATGTTTCTGACAAATTAGAATAAATAGTGAGGTAGTCTCCATGACGAACCATAACCGTTTTTCCTGCACCGGCAATAATAATTATTCCACTCACTTCACCGGCAAAAACAGCGCGTGCAGAACCTCCTTCTGTTGTGTTAAAGTCTATTCCATTGTTGGTGATTTTTAAACTAGGGTATAATGGATGGCTTTTCGTTCCAAAAGTGCCACCAATTGTCCCTGCTTCAACGGGCCAAGGTAATTTGCCTTTATTTTTAATAAAGTTTTTTTCAAGCGCCTCTAACTCAGGTGTTCTTGCAATTTCGCCAAGTTTATCTATTTCCTTTTGATAATCGAGTATCGCTTTATTAATCGCGGCTGCGTATTTCTTTTGTTGCTTTTGCTGTTTCTTTATCTCCTTTTTTAGTTTGTTTTCATCCGATTTGAGCTCATTAAACAAATTATTAAAGTGATCTCGTTCTAATGCTAATGAATTCTTTTCATCTTGTTCAATTTCTAACAACGATTCTTTGCTTCTTTTCTGTACATTTAATTCAAGTATTTTACCAGCTAAAATTTCTTGCGCTCTCATGATGTGCCCTGCTTGCTTTTCTCGATACTCCGCATATTGCTGATAGTACATCAACCGTTTGTATGCTTGGTTAAAATCTTCTGCTGCGAATACAAACATTAATCGGTCGTATGAGTTACGATTCTTATATGCGTAATAAACCATTTCAGCGTATTCATCTTTTAATTTTTTGAGGTCGTTCTCCGTCGATTTAATAAGATCATCAGTTTTTCTAATCTGCTTATTTACTGCTCGAATCTCCCTTCTAATAATCGAAATCTGATTCTCTCG
>JABHTA010000096.1 GCA_018669945.1 Flavobacteriales bacterium | reverse complement strand
TATGGAGCGACCAAAGGCAGATTTAACTATGATGTTGTAAATCAACTAATCGAATTCGATAATCTTCCAGATAGTTTTAATGGCGTTAAAATCGTTCAATTATCAGACATACATGTAGGGAGCTTTTTTGACAACCATAAGGAAATTGAGAAAGCTATTAATAAGGTAAATGAATTAAATCCCGATTATATACTCTTTACGGGAGACATGGTAAACAATTATGCTTGGGAGCTTGATGGGTGGGAAGAAATTATAGGTAAACTTAAAGCTAAGCATGGTAAATTCTCTATACTAGGCAATCACGATTATGCAGATTATGTGCAATGGGATAATGAGGCAGATAAAGCCAAAAATTTAGCTAGCCTTAAACAACGACAAGCCAAAATGGGATTCAGGTTACTTTTGAATGAATCGGTTAAGCTCGAACGAAATGGAGAATTTATCGAATTGCTTGGGCTTGAGAATTGGGGAAAAGGAAGATTTGCTAAATACGGTGATTTGGTTAAAACAATGAAAAATAGTGTTACTAATTCCTTTAAAATATTAATGTCTCATGATCCTTCACATTGGGATGAGCAGGTTTTAGAAAAAACTGACATCAATTTAGCTCTTGCAGGACATACACACGGTATGCAATATGGAGTGAAAATTGGTAGCTTTCAGTTCAGTCCAGTTCAGTTTCGTTATCATAGATGGGCGGGCCTTTATACCGAAAACAAACAACATTTATATGTTAATCGTGGATTCGGCTACATTGGTTTTGCTGGTCGTGTTGGAATCTCTCCTGAAATAACTTTAATAGAATTACGAAAAAAAGTATAACCTTTTTGTAATTATTGCGTCTAAAGGTGTCCATCGAAAAAATGACGTACATTTGCACTTCCGAAAAATTCGTGGATTGAATTTGTAAGTAGTTGAATTAAAAAAAGTTATATGAGACAACTGAAAATCACCAAACAGTTAACAAATAGAGATAGTAAGTCTATCGATAAATACCTTAGTGATGTGTCTAAGGAATCGATGATTAACGCAGAGGAGGAAGTAAACTTAGCTGTTAAAATTAAGCAGGGAGATGCCAGAGCATTAAATAAAATGGTAAGCGCAAACCTTCGTTTTGTTATTTCAGTGGCAAAACAATACCAAGGCCACGGCCTTACATTAGAAGATTTGATTGCCGAAGGTAATATCGGATTAATTACTGCAGCAAAACGTTTTGATGAAACAAAAGGATTTAAATTCATCTCTTATGCTGTTTGGTGGATTCGCCAGAGCATTATGCAAGCAATTGCCGAGAATTCAAGAGTTGTGCGTTTACCATTAAACAAGGTAAGCGCCATTCAAAAGATTTCAGGTGCTTTTAGTAAGCTTGAGCAGCAGTTCGAGAGACCTCCAACTAACGAGGAAATTAGTAAGCTAATGGAAACTAACTCAGAGAGTGTAGCAGATTTATTCTCCTACTCTCAAAAGCAAGTTTCTATGGATGCGCCTTTAATTGAAGGTGAGGACAATAGTTTATACAATGTTTTAAGTAATAATAACATTGGCACCCCAAACGATAAGTTGATGCATGAATCATTATGTGATGATATCAACCGCATTTTGGTAACGCTTAAATCGCGTGAAGCAGACGTTGTTAAGTACTCTTTTGGTTTAAACAGTGAGCCGCCAATGACATTAGAAGAAATTGCTAATCGTATGGATTTAACGAGAGAAAGAATTCGTCAGATCCGTGAAAAAGCGTTGCGTGTGTTACGTAAAAAATCAAATTCAAAATTACTTAAGCACTATCTATAAAAAAGGAATTGCTCCGAAAAAATTAAGCCTCGCTGAAAAGTGAGGCTTTTTTATGCTTTTAATTTAACAGAAGTAAACTAAGCGAGCATCACTAGAAGTTAATAATATGGTTGATATATGAACAAATCAAATTACGATGTGTTGTTTATTTTGCGTTTCAAAATAGCTTATTTCATGGATTTTTGCGCTAAAACAAAAAGCCTATCCGTTAAGATAGGCTTTTTTAAAAAATAAGTTGAAAGTAATTTCTTAGATTACTTTAACATTTGTTGCGTTTAAACCTTTAGGACTTTCTTCTACATCGTAGCTTACTTTGTCACCTTCTTTAATCTCATCAACTAATCCATTTGCATGCACAAATACATCCTTACCGTCTTCTTCTGGAGTGATGAATCCAAATCCTTTCGAATCATTAAAAAACTTTACCGTTCCGTTACTCATAGTTATAAATTTAAATGTTCTACAAAGGTAGGCTTTTATATGCGCAAGCGCTGTTCCTTGCCAATAATTTCGCATAATGCTGTTTAAATTTAATAATTATGGTGCAATTTTAGTTAGGAAAGTCGGCAATGGATGTCTGTTGCTAAATGAGCTTTCTTTTGTAAATTTGAAAACCCCAAAACTAGTTTATGAAAAGGTTACTTGTTCTGTGTTCAGTTGTTTTATTATTCTCATGTGCAAATAGAGAAGAGGTAGTTGAGCAAACATACCCTAACGGTAACAAAAAAATTGTGATGATTTATGAGGGCGATGGAGTTGATAGAAAAGCTATTGAGCAAAAGAGTTATTATATAGGGGGTCAAACTGAAGTTACAGGTCAATTTGATGCAAATGCCAAACGTAACGGCAACTGGATTTATTACTATGAAAACGGCAATAAATGGAGTGAGTGCGAATATACTTCGGGCATAAGAAATGGAAATAGTGTTACTTATTTTGAAAATGGAAGCAAGCGCTACCAAGGAAATTACAAAGAAGATAAACAAATAGGTCATTGGATTTTTTATAATGGAGATGGTTCAATTGACAATGAGAAAGATTACTAATTGATACCTAAGGACACCATAGACGATATTTTTGAATCTGCTAGAATCGAGGAGGTTGTTGGTGATTTCGTAAATCTTAAAAAGAGAGGAGTGAATCTGTTAGGTAATTGCCCCTTTCATGATGAAAAAACGCCTTCCTTTACGGTGTCTCCAGCTAAGGGTATTTACAAATGTTTCGGTTGTGGCGAGGGTGGTAACTCTGTAAACTTTATCATGGCGCATGAGCACTTTACCTATCCAGAGGCTCTGCGGTATTTGGCAAATAAATTTGGTATTGAGGTAGAAGAAGAGGAGGTAACTCCAGAAATGGCTCAAGAGCAAAGTGAGAAAGAGAGCCTATATGTTGTTGCAAATTATGCTGAAAAACATTTTGTCGATAATCTCCATAACTCAAACGAAGGAAAAGCAATTGGGTTAAGCTATTTTAAAGAACGTGGTTTTTCTGAAGAAGCAATCGGTAAATTTAAATTAGGATACGCAATCGATAGTTTCGAAGCCTTTACTTCAGCGGCAACTGCAAATGGATACAAGCATAGTTTCTTAGTCGATTCGGGACTTACTAAAGACAAGAATGGTAAACAATATGATGGTTACCGTGGCCGCGTAATATTTCCTATTCATAACCTATCTGGTAGACCTATAGGCTTTGGAGGGAGAACATTAAAAACGGATAAAAAAACTCCTAAATACGTAAACTCTCCCCAGAATGCGATTTACGACAAGAGTAAAGTTCTTTACGGTTTGTTTACTGCCAAAAAGACGATTATCCAAAATGATAATTGCTTTTTAGTTGAGGGATACACAGACGTTATATCGATGTATCAAGCGGGAGTGCAGAATGTTGTTTCTTCTTCGGGTACTTCGCTTACAGTTCAGCAAATAGGATTAATTAGTCGATTCACGAAGAACATCACAATTCTTTATGACGGTGATGCCGCAGGAATTAAAGCTTCTTTTAGAGGAATCGACTTGATTCTAGAACAAGGCATGAACGTGAAAGTTGTGTTATTTCCGGATGGAGAAGACCCCGATTCGTTTGCTAAAAAATCAGTTCCCGGAGAGTTAGAAGATTTTATCAAAGACAACGCGAAAGACTTCATCGTTTTTAAAACGGATTTACTTTATGCTGAAACCGCGGGTGATCCAATAAAAAAGGCGCAGCTAATTCACGACATTGTTGATTCCATTACACTTATACCAGATGATATTTCTCGTTCGGTTTATATTAAGGAATGCAGTCGTTTATTGGATATAGAAGAAAGTGTATTGATTAGTGAACTCAATAAAGGGATTCGCAAGAAACAATATACTAACAAAAAGCAAGGAGCAGTTCCTCAAAATCAAATTCCTGTAGTCCCCTTTCAACAAGAGAAATCTATACCAAAGTTAACCGATGCAATTGATATCCAAGAACGTAACATTATTCGACTTCTACTAATCTATAGTG
>JABHTA010000155.1 GCA_018669945.1 Flavobacteriales bacterium | reverse complement strand
GCGGCTATCAACACTTTTGCATTAGCAACAGATGATGTAACAGGTTTATCCGTTCAACAATTGAACAAAGATAACGCCATCATTGACTATGTAAACGCAGTTAATCCAGCCGGTGCAGCTCAATTCCAAACAAGGTTATTTATCAATAACTTAGAAGCAGGCCCAACATTTTTCTCTAGCAACTCAAACAGTGCTAGTGCAGGAAGAACCGTTCCAGGCCCTTTGCCAATATCTGTTCAAGGTAACAGTGGTGGTAAACAACTAAGTTATTCATCAGCACAAACCATTTTGGGTGGTGGTCTTGCCGCATATCAATTCATCGTTAAGTATGCAAATCTATTCTAGGAGTTTGTCAATTTGGCAACGATTATCCAAGGTTTTGAAGTTCTTACTAAGCCGAAGGATACATCAATAGAATCATTTCCCATTTTTATTACCGTAGCTGCTGGTGCAGGTCAAACCACTGTTACATTTCCAACCCAGTTCAATGCTATTGCTATTGCACTTCAAATTGAAAACCAAGACGGAGCTAATGCAGCTAGTTACAGAATTAACAGCTCAACTAATCCATTGATCAATTTGCCTGCTTCAAACTTTAGAAGTTTTTCAGATATGAATATTGTTTCTGTAACTGTAGTGCCAGGAGCTGCCGGCCCATGTATTATATCCGGTCAAATGGCAGCTTTACCAAAACCTACTTTGCCTGAATTGGGAGCTCTATAATGGGATTTTCGGGAGGCGGAGGTTCAACGGGTATTGGAAATCACGTCCATTCAAATGCCACAGGTGAAGGAGGAGCTTTATCAAATACATCAACTCTATTAGGCACTTTGAATCTTTCTAGTAGGATAATAATAGGGGTTTAGAATGAAAATAAACGGAACTATTGAACACCCAAGATGGTATGATATACATTGTTGTTGTGGAGTTACAACAGAAGATAAACACCCAATCAAGGAATGTCTTCATTGTAAATTTGAACAAGCTGAGAGTAGTCTTCCTAAAGAAGATTTTAAAGTTGATTGTTCTATATATGATGAAAAGACCGGAGAGATTTTAGAAAAGAAAAGTAGAACAGTTACAGAAGTTACGATATTCCGAGGCAGTAAATTTGAAGACGTTATAGGGTGGTTTTACTAATGGCAGTAGATGATGTAGTAAGTCAAATTAATGCAACCGGCGGAGCTAGCCCTTATGAGTTTAGACCAGCTGCTGGAGTATCTATTGCAGTAACATCTTTTGGAGGGTATCCACATTTTTGCGGTTTAGTTTCAACAGCTTTACCAGTTGCAGGTAATACATACAAAATGTTTCTTAATCATGCAGCAACTAATATGAGCAGTTCAAAAATACTGATAACAAATGATATTTGGTTAGTGATGGAAAACCCTGCCGGAGTTATAACAGGTTTTACAGGAATACAAATAAAATAAACAGTTTTAACAGTATGCACTTATATTTTAAATAGAAGTCTTCGCAGATTTCAAAAAAAACGGTAGGAGGCACTGATAACCCTCCATACCTATTGATTTTTCCATGGTATTTGACAGAAACAACACTTTGCATAACCTTGTTCAGTGCAACAACTAATCAAGAAGACGTGTTTTCTTGAATAGTTCTTACTACTCTTTCGACATAGGCCCTGTCGAATCATGCTTCTATTGTTTCCTGGCATTTTGGGCATTTATCAAAGATGTCTAAATCTTTAGATAGAATTATTCCACATTTACCACAGAAATTTTTTTCCATTTGGTAAGTAACGGATCTAATCCTCGCCATATTGCATTAATACCTTTTTCATAAGTTCCTTGGTTTCTGGATCGTTTAGCATGGTTTCAAAACACGCATCACAATAACACAATTCATCAAAGCAAATACAATATGCTTTTCGTGTGCATCTGGAACAAATTTTGTTCTTGTATGTCATTGTTATTGTCTAAAGTTTCTTTTTCATAAACCTTGTGGTCGATTCTGCATAAAAAAAAACTTACGTTTTTATTCATCTTCATTTCCATAATGGTAACGAATGACACTGGAGTGTCCTTCGTAGTCGATTCTGTATGAAAAAAAACTTTTTTCTAAGTCCTTCTGTGGTAATTAGGTTCAGATTATAGCTAGTGGAAATGAAGGTGTGTGGGTGTGTTTTAGGCGTAATACAAGCAATTTAATAGTAAGATATAACCAAATAGTATGTGTTTGAGCAATTCATACCCTATCTTATCATGGTTAGCATTGTATTTGGTGGCATCTGTGCCATTGTTACTACTAGGAACATCACAAGAAGTGCTCCAATTAGCACGAAGATTAAAAGACAATATGATTTGTACATATCCGACCTGGAAACATCTAACAAGCGTCTTAATGGTAAACTTAATCAGATGAAAAAAACAATAACAATAGACCCAGAGGAAGCAGGCGACCCATTTAGTGCAATAGGAAGTATCATAGATCAGATAGCTCCACAACTACCGGCATCAATTAGACCCTTACTAAAGAATAAAAAGGCAGTTGAATTTGTAAGTAATTATGTACAACAAAACCCTGATGCAGTTAAATCAATTGTCGAAAAGTTTACTGCCAAAGCCAAAGGCAACAATGCTGAATCCAAGACAGAACAAGATACTCAATCCTTGTAAAACTTGCGAAGACACAGAAACCGGAATTCCCTGTGGCAAAGTTTTTACAAATGATATTGGAGCCAGTGGAAAAGAACAATTCTTTTTATCAGATTGTCCGACCTGTAAAGGTGAAAAGTTCTTATACGAATAACATAATTTTGTATTATGGTCATTACAAGTTTAATTAAAAATATTTTACCAATTGCCGTTGCTGGTTTAGGATTAGCCTTTCTTTATAATGTTGTAGCAAAACCTGGTAGTGCATCAGCATCTGCCGGAGCATTAGGTGAAACATTACAAGCATTAGGGGGGGGTTTAGGTTCAGTAGGAGCCGGAGCACAGTCATTTTTAACGGGAATTGGAAGTGGATCAGCTAAATTATTAGATCCATTATTCTCATTGAAAACTTTAGTTTATGGTGATAATACCCAACAAATTGTAAGACGAGAAAATCAGTTAACAGAAAGTAATACCACATTAAATGATCCAGTGGTTAATGCAGCTTCAACACAAATTGCAGTTAGTCCGGATCCGGCATCTCAAACAATAGGACCACAGGTATCAGAGCAACAGCAAATAATACCAGCAAGACAAAGTACACCAACAAGAAGCACTTCAAATGTTTTTGCAGATAGTCCAAAAGATCCAACTAGCGTTAATTATCAAGGCACGTCACAGGATAGAGTAGCTGATTTAATTCAAAGAGGTTATGGTAATGATGTCATTCAACAATGGGGTGGAGCTCCAGTTGGAAGTTTAGAATATATTTTCAATACAGGTGAGGAACCGGAAAATCCATCAGCAATTAATTCAGTGGGTGGAAACAGTCCGGTATTAACTAATGTTGG
>JABHTA010000132.1 GCA_018669945.1 Flavobacteriales bacterium | reverse complement strand
TGGAATTGGCTTGCAGCCATGTACGCATTTACATCTCGATTTGCTTGATGTATTTTAGACTCCCGAGCCAATGAATCACTACTTATGTAAAGCTTGTTTACAAAGCGATTGAAAACTTGTAAACGTGCACTCTCAGGAGATCCTGTAACAGTATAGTCTTGTTCTAAAGCGCGAGCAGAAGAAGAGAAGCTAATGTTTTCACCTTCCGAAAGAATAAGTACAATAAAATTATTTTGAGTTAAACGAATGCGGTAAAATCCTTGTCCTTCTACGTCTGTTCCAAACTCAAAACTTCCTGTTTCATTTAGAGTAATAGTGTCCAGTTGGTCAACGCCATTTGAGCGAAGCATTTCAAAGATTAGCGACTGTCCAGATCCACCAACGATGGTTCCTTTGACTGTAGTGTTATAATCGGTCTTACTAGTCGAATTGTCACTTTCGCATCCAATTAATGCCATCATTATAATTATGGCGAATGTTAATAGGTTTCTTTTTTTCATAGCAATATTTAATTAGACTTTACTAACTTTTTGGTAATTGTGTTGCCGCTGGAACTTACCTTAAGAAGGTAAGTTCCGACTGGCAGCTTATTTAATGTAATAGTTTCCATGGAACTTAGTAAATTCCCTTCTTTTAAAATTTGCCCATTGAGATTAGTAAGTTGAAAACTAGTTTCTTTAAAATCTTTGGTTGAAATAATAAACGTTTCCAAAAATGGATTAGGAAAAATGATAACTTTAAATCCATCGGATGCAATTTCATTTGTACCTATGGCCTCTGTTACATCAAAAACAAATAATCCATTTTGCATGTCCGATGCTAGTATAATTCCGGAAGGTAAAAAACTGTAAATACCCCAACACCCCCGATAAATAAAATTTGCGTGTTCTTCTGTTGAGGTGTCATAGTATCCAGAGATATAGGGATTGCTTGGGTCGGCAATGTTGTAAACTACCATTCCGTCAAAATAATAGCTGACGTATGCATAATCTCCTTTTATCATCACGTTATGCGGAATTGTATGTGCACTATCTATCTGTGAGGTCATGGTGTCTAAAACTTCAATATTAGAATAGTCCGAAACATCTAATATTTTCAGATCTTTACCGTGAGTTTCATCAGCTAATACATATATGGAACCGTCTTCGTTTAGCCATCCTGAATGGTTGTATCCTTTTTGTGGATATTCGGTTAAAGAACCTATTAATAAAGGGTTACCAGCATCAGAAAAGTCATATATATATAATCCAGAAGTTCCATCGTTGATAAATGCCGTATCATTTCGTACAAAAATATCATGTGAGAACACAGGAAGGGGTTCTTCTCCTATTTGGAAAGGTGTTATTGGGTTTGCAAGAGAAAACACAGTGACACCTTGGTTATTGTCGCCTCCGCAAGAGTATAGTTTGGCGTTAAGTGTATCAATAAAAATATTATGCGATCGAGAAAAAAGCGTGTCTTCGGAGTAAACCGTGACCGCTGAATCTGGTAAGTATTGTAAATCTACTATACGAAGTGTACTAATTCCTTGACCTTCATCAGAAACCATGTACAGATAGCCATTGTAGTCATGATAATCGCGATGAACTATATCCGGACCATAATGTTCACCTTTTATAGAAGCTACTTCAACAATATTTCCAGGGTTAGAGAGGTCAAAAATATGTGTACCCCATGTTGAGCCAATAACCCCATACTCGACACCGTTTTGAACAAGTCCCCATACCTCATTGTAGGTGTTGTTGTGAGCAGTGGAAGCAACTAGTGTGTCGTTCTCCCAATGAAATAATAGATTAATGTTTTGTGAATCTTGCGCACTCGAGTCAAATGTAGATAGTGTAGCGACAAGAACAATAAGTAAGTTGTTTATCCGCATGTTTGCTTTATTAGGTTTTTAATTATGAAAGTCATTTTTGGTTGAACTTCTTCAGCTACTTGCTGTACATCCTCGTGAGTCACCTCAACAATTTTTCCAGGCACACCTAAATCTGTAATAATCGACATAGCAAAGCATGGTATTTGCATATGTCTAGCAGCAATAACTTCAGGAACTGTTGACATACCTACTGTATCTCCTCCTATTTTTCTTACATAGAGATACTCCGCGGGAGTTTCTAAGGTAGGTCCAGTAAGACCAACATAAACTCCTTCAACTACTTTTATATCGTTTTCTTTGGCAATTTCTTTTGCCATGACAACCATCTGCTTGTCATAAGGTTCGCTCATATCTGGAAACCGAACACCTAATTCATCTAGATTAGGGCCAATTAAGGGATTTTGTCCAGTTTGATTGATGTGGTCTGTTAAAATCATTAGGTCGCCAATTTCGAAGTCTGGATTAACCCCACCGCTAGCATTAGAAACGAAAAGTCTTTCGATACCTAAATACTTCATAACACGAACAGGGAATACAACTTTGTTCATGGAATAACCTTCATAAAAATGAAATCTACCTTGCATGGCAATTATTTCAATGCCATTTAATAGGCCGAAAATTAATCTTCCAGAGTGCCCTTCAACAGTAGAAACAGGGAAATCTGGAATGGTTGCGTATGGTAACACATGTTTTATGTCTATTTCGTCAACCAAACCACCCAAACCAGTTCCTAAAATTATTCCAGCTTTTGGACTAAAAGAAATTTTTTCTTGAATGTATTTAGCTGTCGATTTTATAGTCTCTAACATATCTTAGTACTTGTTCATTAAATATGGCGCCATCTTCACCGTGAAATTTAACTTGAATTGGCAAATAAAAGATAGGTAGGTCTTTAATCGCTTCTTGCAGCCCCTCGTGTGATAGTCTCATCACATCTTTTTCAGTGGTAATGATGATTTTCTTTTCTCCTGCAATAATATCAAAAACTTCTTTGACTTTTTCGATGTCTCGAACCGAATATTGATGATGGTCAGCAAATTCAATGTGCTCAACAGTATCAAACCTACTTTTGAGATAGTAGAATAAATTACTAGAATTAGCAATTCCAGTAAGTAACAGAGCACTGTATTTTTGTAGAGAATAAGACTCTATACCAACAATCGTTTGGCCTTCTTTTATTGGTTTGAGGTTACCATACTTATAATAAGAAAAGAGAACTTTTTGATATGGCTTCGGGGAGAGGTCATCTGTAATAATTCGTCTTTCCAAAGCAGAAAAGGATTTAGGAGTTTTAGTAACGATAATTATGTCGGCTCGTCTACTGCCAGAAGACCATTCTCGTAAATATCCAGTTGGCAGCATTAAGTCTTTTATATACAGTTTTTGGTAGGGTGTTAAAAGTACATTTAGCCCAGGTTTTACATATCGATGCTGGAAGGCATCGTCTAGTAAAACAACTTCTAAATTTTTTTTGTGTTTTTGCAATTCATGGATTCCCCTAACGCGATTAGCATCAACGGCTACTATAATTTTTTCTTTAAACTTTTGTTTGATTTGTCGAGGTTCATCACCAATTTCTTTCACAGAAGCTTTTATAGATACTATTCGGTATCCGGAAGTAATTCGACCATAACCTCTACTCAAGGTGGCCAGTTGGTAATTATTCACGAGAAGGTCAATTAGGTACTCGATGTGTGGAGTTTTTCCTGTTCCACCAACATTTAAATTCCCCATGGCTATTATTGGTAATTTGAATTTCTTTTCAGATAAAATTCCAACATCGAATAAGATATTTCTAATCCAAGTTACAGTGCCATAAAGAAAGGAAATGGGTAATAATAATATTCTGACTATCTTCATCCAAAAACAAAGATAATCAATCCACTTCCATTTGTATTTTTGTGGCACTAGTTTTATAGATTTATGCAAGTAAAAGAAATAACAAATTATCTGGAGGAATTTGCTCCGTTGCAGTATCAAGAATCCTATGATAATGCAGGTTTAATAGTTGGCAGCTTCGAAATGGAGGTTACTGGGGCATTAATATGTATTGACAGCATTGAGTCAGTTATTAATGAGGCAATAGACAAGAAGTGTAATTTAATTATTGCGCATCATCCCATTATTTTTTCTGGGTTAAAGAAGCTTAATGGCAGCGGTTATGTCGAGCGTGTAGTAATTAAGGCAATTAAACATGATATTGCTATTTATGCTGCACATACCAATTTAGATAATATTG
>JABHTA010000151.1 GCA_018669945.1 Flavobacteriales bacterium | reverse complement strand
TGAAAGATAAATAATAATATTTAGAACATGCGGCAAACCAAGCTCCGGTTCATGAGAGTGATCTACATGAGCACCAAGCAAACCATCAGATTCCATCTCATGATAATTTGCCAGAATTGTATTCCCGTTATGAGTAGTGACGAGAGTTTCAATACCGGTTAGTTCTTTTAAATTATCTACCCAGTTTTGGGTATTTAATTCGGCCACGATGTTCGATACCAGATCAGGTAATCGAGAATTTAAACTGATAGACTTATTCGATTCGACATCAGATGTGAAGTTTTTACCCATTACAAAATCGTTATTCTGCTGTAATTCTTCAGTTAATACCGTAAAATATTCCGGGTCAAAAAAGTCGTCAAGAACGACATAGGGAAACGGACTCGCACTAAAAAAATCATTTCTTAGCTTTGAGAGTGATTTATATTTCTGATTAATAATTTCCATTCAGATATTCCTAATATTCTAATCTTTAGTTTTTTGTTAGATTTAATATTTTAAATTCATACTTGGTTCAAATATATTAAAAATGAGGAATTTAGTTTTGCGACTGACTATTTCTTCAATATTTTCTCTAAAAGTGAGAATATCTCCCTAACCTTCCATCTTTTCACATGACGGTTATCTGCTCGAAACGATTCTGTATTATTGCATAAAGCCATTTCAAAAGACGGGAAATAGTAAATATCCGATTGTATGTTTTTTTGCAATTGGTGTACAACCGATCGAAGCTGGCACTTACCGGCGAACGATTGTGTTATTACATCTTGATCAATGAAAGTAGCATGAGCAGCAACAGGGCTTACCGTAATAATAAATTTAAGATCACTATTGAACTCTTTTAGCAGCTCAATAGCAGTGGTAAGATCATTTAAATTCTGTGCAAAACCAAATTCCATAACACGAAATCTGTCTGGAAAAGTCTCCCGCAATTTAGGCCTTGGTGCACTTCCCAAAACTAAAGATATCTCGTTATCAAGCCATCCTTCGTTCTGTCCAAGAGTAAGAACCAGAATTTTGCTATTTTTAAAGACATCACGGCTTGCAGCGCGATGGTTTTTAATACCAATTTCGGCCGCCTCCCGCGAAGTAAAATTACCAACAGAATATTCTCGGAGCGGATCAATAAATCCTTTGTCATTCTCATCAATATATACCGGTACTGTATCAGTAACTGAGTATTTTACAATTTGTAGAAAATTCTGAATGGTGTAAACCCTGCCCCAATTTGCAGAAGAATTGAAAACATTATTTTCGACATAAACATATTTCCCAATTCCTTTATCTTTGCCATTCATCATGAACGTTGCTAATTCTTCGGCGAAGCAAGTCCCAATAGACGATATTGTTGTATCCGGTTGAATCAACAGGGTATTAAATCGTTTCTTCGTTGTGAGTTCAAGCGCTTTATTGAAATTAGTGCCAATAGGATATATCTGCGTATCAGTAAGCAGATGCTCCGGCATCCCAGCTAAAGGTTTTGGGAAATTTCTTGGCATAAACTCAAGAGCATCTCTTACATACCCTTTTAACAATTCTGCAATTTTCATAAATTCAGCACTATAACTTTGTTAAAATTTTCATAACCTTATACAGTTCTTGTTTGTAGTGTGTTTCAGCCATTACATCCTCTTAATTTCTTACAACGAAATATAATTGCATCTACCGAATCAGTGCGGCCAACTTGCCTACATTTAAAGCAGTGAAAAATGTCTCGCAATATTTCCGTGCTTGTTCGAAATCTGATCCTAACTGGACATTTGATATTTCAATGTTCGATAAAATTGCTCGATTAAATTCAGATACACTATTTACACTGACCCGCAAAATATCAAGTTCATAGAGTGGGTCTATGGTTAACTCGCCGGGAGATTGTAAATATATTGGCCGTAGCCCAGCCGCCACCGCCTGAACAATCGCCGTAGTTCCCCTATAAAGAGCCCAATGCGAACGGGAAAAATCTTCTTCTAGTGTTGCTTTAGACAAAATTATATTTCCTGGATGGTTTCTCAGCTTTGGATTTTGTGCTTTCAGAGATTCGAATGTCACTATCGGATGCAAGCGCCAGATAAATTTAACCTCAGGGTTAGTTCTGGCACATAAAATAGA
>JABHTA010000126.1 GCA_018669945.1 Flavobacteriales bacterium | reverse complement strand
TATGAGCACTTTTACGCCTGTAAGATTTGTCAATAAAGACGATGAAGAATTTATCAAAGTGTTGAGAGAAAGAGTAGACGAGTATTTTACTTCGAACAACATCTCTAAAAACGCAGATTACCGTTATTGGATTAAAGTTGTCGGTATGTTGACCATGTATTTTGGACCCTTAGCAGCTGTTGTATTGGGGGTTTTTACAAGCACGTGGATGTTTTATTGCTTATGGATTGTTACGGGTTTTGGTATAGCAGGCATAGGGTTAGGTATAATGCACGATGCTAATCACGGATCTGTTTCGAAAAACATGAAATTGAATAGTGTATTAGGTAAATTACTTAATGTCATTGGAGGTGATGCGTTAAATTGGAAGATTCAACATAACGTGTTGCACCATACTTTTACCAATATTGATGGCTACGATGAAGATATTGACCCGGGAGGAACATTACGCTTTTCTCCACATCAACCCAGAAAAGCGGGACATAAATTTCAATTTATTTACGCTTGGTTTTTGTATGGTTTAATGACCATTTTCTGGATTACTTTTAAAGATTTTGTTCAATTAGCGCGGTACAACAAGAAAGGATTAATCGAGGCAAAAGGAACGACTTACTCAAAAGAGTTGTTAAAAATGATTTTTAACAAAGTGTTGTATTACATCTACGCTGTTATCATACCTCTAGTGTTTTTACCTATTGGTGAAATGGTAAGTGTTGGAATGTACATTAGTGGGTTTTTATTGGCTCATTTTATCGCTGGTGTAACTTTGGGTGCTGTGTTTCAGCCGGCTCATGTTGTACCCGAATGCGAATACCCTTTACCAGATGAAAATTTATCTATAGAAGGCAATTGGGCAATTCATCAGCTTCAGACAACCGCTGATTTCGCTCAAGAAAACCCAATTATTAATTGGTATGTGGGCGGATTGAATTTTCAAATCGAACATCATTTGTTTCCTACTATTAGCCATGTTCATTATAAGCCAATTTCTAAAATAGTTAAGAAAACAGCTACTGAATTTGGTTTACCATATTTCACCAACAAAACATTTTTTGGTGCGGTGTTTAATCATGGAAAGATGTTGTACAAATTGGGTAGAGAGTAATTACAAAACGGTCTGTTAGAGTTATATTCTATGAGAATTTTGTCTTTATAATTGTATTTTCCGTGTTTAGTAATTGATTCTCAATACGGTTTTATTCGAAAATTACCAGGGTTGATAACGAACGATATACCTTTTTTTCGCAGCATAGTAGGGAGGTAGCGGGGTGAATATTTTCCTAAACGGCTTTTTCCGTTCATCTGAGTTACAAATAATGCAATTCAGATATATTTTCTTTATCTACCTTTATGCTTAAAGAACAACTCAATGAAAAGAAGATTATTTCTCAACCTTTCTGCTTTAGCTTCTTTTGCGCTTTTCATCCCCAAAAGTATAGCAAAGGTGAAATCAGATCCTATAAAATCTAATCTTAATCGCGTGAAAAAAAAGCCCGTTATTATTTCTACATGGAATCACGGTTTAGCAGCGAACAAAGCGGCTTGGGAAAAGCTGGAAACAGGTGGCACAGCTTTAGATGCTGTAGAAGCTGGTGTTAGAATTACTGAATCTGATGAAACTAATAGAAGCGTGGGTTTAGGTGGTTTACCAGATAGAGACGGGAATGTAACACTGGACGCTTGCATCATGAACCATGAAAATGAATGTGGAGCAGTGGCTTTTTTACAAGAAATTGAAAATCCCATTTCAGTTGCTCGGAAGGTGATGGAGGAAACTCCACATGTTATGATTGTTGGAATCGGGGCGCAAGAGTTTGCTTTAAAGAAAGGATTTGAAAAGAAGAATTTATTAACCGAAGGTGCTAAAAAAGCTTGGATGGAATGGAAAGAAAAAGAAGACAAAAAAAAGCCGGTGATTAATCATGAAAATCACGATACTATTGGTATGTTAGCAATGGACAAAGAAGGAAACTTATCCGGAGCTTGCACCACCAGTGGTTGGGCCTATAAACTACCAGGCAGAGTTGGAGATTCCCCAATTATAGGAGCTGGCTTATTTGTAGACAATGAAGTAGGCGCTGCTTGTGCAACTGGTATGGGCGAAGCTGTTATTCGTATAGCGGGCAGTAGCAGTGTAGTTGAACTGATGAGACAAGGATACTCACCAGAAGAAGCTTGTAAAATTGCGGTAAAGCGTATTCAACGAAAGCACAAAAATTTAAAAAATCTACAAGTCGGGTTTTTAGCCCTAAATAAAGATGGCGAAGTAGGTGGATATAGTGTATATGCAGGGTTTAACTATGCCTTAAAAAATGATGTTACAGATAAAATGATTGATGCTAACTATGATTTGGAGTGGTAGAACTTATCCGCTAATTTTTTCTTCTCTTATTTATTTCTTTTCATGTCTATAGTTTTTCTTTGTGTGCAATGAAGTTTAGTTTTATAAATAATATATTATTTAATTACTAATCTAATTATAGCTTCCTTTTTACCTGACTCTACTGTTAATATATATACTCCAGTTGGTTCTTCTAATTTTATATCTAATAATTGACTGTCAATGTATGTTTTTGAAAGTATTAATTTTCCTAGTAAATTTGTGATAGTAATTGTTGCGTTTTTTTGATTTTCTCCTAAGTCAATATAAAAATAACCATTTGTTGGGTTCGGGTAGATTATAAGCTTGTTGTCAAAATCACTTTTAATAATATCAACTGTTGAAATGTTTACACAGGAAGAAGTGTCGGAACAAGAACCAACTGTAAT
>JABHTA010000247.1 GCA_018669945.1 Flavobacteriales bacterium | reverse complement strand
GGTATTATCCTTGCCGACTCTGCATTGGATATTGCAATTCATGATACCTTGTTTGTTACTGCTCATTTCCACGTTGTAATGGGATTATCCTCTGTAATGGCTATGTTTGGGGGAGTATATCATTGGTTCCCGAAAATGTATGGGCGAATGATGAATACTAAATTAGGCTACGCGCATTTTTGGTTAACGTTTGTTGCAGCATATGGTGTGTTCTTTCCGATGCACTTTACCGGAATCATGGGGGTACCGAGAAGGTACTATACAAATTCAGAGTTACCTATGTTTGATGCAGCACTTCCGTTAGATCTAATTATTAGTATGTTTGCTATATTAGGAGCTTTTGCGCAAGTGATATTTTTCTTCAACTTCTTCTATAGTATTTTTAGAGGACAAAAAGCAATACAAAATCCTTGGAGAGCAAACACATTAGAATGGACGACACCTGTGGTTCCTGGCCATGGAAATTGGCCTGGAGATTTACCCGTAGTTCATAGATGGGCTTATGATTATTCCAAGCCTGGTAAACCAGAAGATTTTGTAGTTCAGACAGTTCCTTTAGAAGAGGGTGAAGAAGACGGTGGAGGACACTAAAAATAGTATTCAATTGAAATCAAAAATGCCCTTGCTTTTAGTTAAGGGCATTTTTGTTATATGGATTTTGGGTAATTCAACTTTAGGGTATACACAATCTGGAGAGCCTTTTATCGACACTATTAAATCAAGTTTTTATATTAAACCGAAGTTAGATTTAAGAGCAGACGCGAGAACATCATTTATCTCAACAAAACCAGCACGAATATTTGGTTTGAAATTAGGGCTTAATTTTAACGATAAAGTACAAGTTGGTGTTGGCTACAATTGGTTAATTTCTGACATCAAGAAAGATAGAAAGATCGTTATCAATGGTTCTATTGAACTGGTAGATTCACGCCTTTTGCTTCAGTACGTTTCACCTTATTTTGAGTACACATATTACAACTCACCGAAGCTCGAATTGAGTATTCCAGTGATGCTTGGTCTCGGCTATTCTCGATATACAGCAGCTAGTTCGTTTTATCAATTTGTTCCAGATTCGAAGAAGAATGTTGTCATGTTTTACGAACCATATTCCGTGGGCATATATAAACCAATACCTTGGGTCGGTATTGGGTTTGGAGTCGGATATCGCCTGCTTTTTATTGGTAATAAATCTATTTCAGAAAATCTTAATTCGCCAATATATGTGTTTAAGTTAAAATTACTTGTAGGGGTACTATATCGTGGCATGAAATCAAAAATCAAAAAAGATTAATAGTACATTTACAACATGAACGAGCATTTAGATGCAGATCCTGAAAACTTAGACAACACCGAGCGAGAAATCGAAAAGGTACTTCGTCCAAAGGAATTTGATGATTTTACGGGCCAGGAAAAGGTAGTCGAAAATCTAAAAATATTCGTTCAAGCAGCTAAGCAAAGAGAAGAAGCGCTAGATCATGTTTTGCTGCATGGGCCTCCAGGATTAGGGAAGACTACTTTAGCCAATATCATCGCTAATGAATTAGGAGTTGGGTTTAAAGTTAGTTCTGGGCCTGTATTAGATAAACCCGGAGATTTGGCTGGGTTGTTAACTAACCTAGAGGAAGGTGATGTTTTGTTTATTGATGAAATTCATCGTTTAAGTCCTGTGGTTGAGGAGTATTTATATTCAGCGATGGAAGATTATTCAATTGATATAATGATAGATACTGGACCAAACGCAAGAACTGTTCAGATAACTCTAAATCCATTTACATTAATTGGAGCAACAACGCGTTCCGGTCTTTTGACATCTCCGCTTAGAGCTCGTTTTGGGATTAACTCAAGATTAAGTTATTATGATGCAACACTCTTAACTAAGATTGTGTCAAGATCCGCCGATATTCTAAAAATAGAAATCGAAAAAAACGCTGCGGCGGAAATTGCAGGAAGAAGTAGAGGAACACCGAGGATAGCCAATGCTTTGTTACGCAGGGTTCGGGATTTTGCGCAAATCAAAGGAGATGGTAATATTGACATGGAAATATCAAGGTACGCTTTAGAAGCTCTAAATGTCGATGCTCATGGTTTGGATGAGATGGATAATAGAATTTTAGAAACTATTATCGATAAATTTAAAGGCGGACCAGTTGGTCTAACCACAATAGCTACAGCTGTAGGTGAGGAAGGGGGAACTATTGAAGAAGTTTACGAGCCGTTTTTAATTCAAGAAGGATACATTGCCAGAACACCGAGAGGTAGAGAAGTAACCGACTTGGCTTATAAGCACTTAGGTAAAGTTCCAAAAGCAACTCAAGGAGGGTTATTTTAACTCTTGTCAAAACTTAATCATACCGAATTAATCAAGCAAGAAGCAACGCGATTGGGCTTCTCGTTTTGCGGTATTTCTAAAGCAGATTTTTTAGAAGACGAGGCACCGCGATTAGAAAGCTGGTTAAGTAATAGTATGCATGGCGAGATGAAGTACATGGAAAATCATTTCGATAAACGACTAGACCCTAGATTATTAGTTGATGATGCAAAGTCTGTAATTTCTTTAATGTTGAATTATTATACGGTTGAGAAACAGAAAGACTCCGAAGCACCAAAAATTTCTACCTATGCTTACGGTCAAGACTATCATCATGTAATCAAAGGGAAACTAAAAGAACTTATTTTCTTTATTCAAGATAATATTGGTGAAGTAAACGGAAGAGGGTTTGTTGACTCGGCTCCTGTTTTAGACAAGGCATGGGCCAAACAAAGTGGGTTAGGCTGGATAGGAAAAAATGCTAATCTGATAACAAAATCTAACGGATCCTTTTTTTTTATAGCAGAACTTATAGTCGATTTAGAGCTCGAATTGGATAATCCAATGACCAAAGATTTTTGCGGTACATGTACAAAATGTATTGAGGCATGCCCTACAGATGCGATTGTCGATAACCACATAGTTGATGGTAGTAAGTGTATATCCTATTACACTATTGAACTGAAAGAATCATTGCCGAACGACATGAAAGGCAAATTTGATAATTGGATGTTTGGCTGTGATACTTGTCAAGATGTTTGCCCATGGAACAGGTTTTCTCTGCAACATCAAGAACCCCTGTTTAATCCGCACCCAGATTTACTTGAAATGAAAAAACAAGATTGGGAAGAAATTACAACGGACATTTTCCAAAAAGTTTTTCAGAAGTCAGCAATTAAAAGAACTAAATTTTCAGGTCTAACGAGAAATGTTGACTTTCTAAAAGACTAGTTCGAGAGTAACCTATATAATTAGTATATTGGTCATCCAAATTTTAAGAAGAAAGAAATGAAAAGAAATGTACTTTATATATTGTTTGTTGGTTGTATAGGATGGATAACATTAGCATCTAATTCTGGAGGCAGGGCAAATTCAGGTGGGGCAGATTCAACCATAGCGGGTTGTTCATGTCATAATGGAGGGAGCTTTTCTCCTGTATTGGCAAGTGAGCTCTTAGATGGAGGAACAGTGGTTACAGAATATACGCCTGGTATCTCGTACACTTTTAGTGTTACTGTTTCAGGATCTGGTTCTCAGACTGGATTTGGGATGCAATCTAAAGCATTAGCAGGAACTGCTCAAGCGGGAACATTTACTGCAGGAATTTCAGCAAACTCACAAGTATCGAATATTGGAGGTATAGAATTTCCAGAGCAAAATGGATACAGCTCTACGGGTGTTTTCCAATATACTTGGGTTGCTCCAGTAGCAAGCAGCGGTGATGTGGTTTTTTACTTAGCAGGAAATGCTGTAAATGGCGGAGGAACATCAGGAGCAGATGGAATGGCAACACCAATAACAATGACGATTACAGAAGCAGCTGCTCCAGTTTGCAGTGCGCCTACAAATTTAACAGTAACTAATATTACAGGAACAACAGCTGATATGAGCTGGACAACAGGTGGTGCTGCTATTTGGGAAACGGGAATAGTAAGCACTGGTTCTGGAGCACCAGCTGCAGCAGTTGCAACAATTACAACAACTGAGTCAATAGTAGGTCTAGCGCCAGGAACAACATATGATGCATACGTTAGAGATGTTTGCGCAACCTCATTAATGATTGCGGGAGCATATGATGGACCTCTAACCGGAGGGGAACCAAAAGGGGTTGAGTTGTATGCTGTGAATGATATTGCGGACCTTAGCTCATATGGAATTGGTTCTGCTAATAATGGTGGTGGAACTGATGGTCAAGAATTTACTTTTCCTTCGGTAAGTGTTGCAGCTGGAACGGCTATTTTTATCACATCGGATAGTGCAATGTTTGCTGATTATATGGGCTTTTCTGCTGATTATGTTACATCATTTATGCAGGTAAACGGAGATGATGCAATAGAACTATTTATTAACAGTGTCGTTATCGATGTTTATGGTGACATAAATGTAGATGGTAATGGTGAAACTTGGGAATACCTTGATGGCTGGGCTTACCGAAATAACGGGGAAGTGAACAACATGGGTGCTTTTGACGATACCAAATGGACTTATAGTGGGGCCAATGCAACAGATGGTTGCGCGACAAATGGAACTTGTGGTTCAGCTTATCCTAATGGAACATTTATAACAACATCAGACGTATCACCTTGGGCTGGCCCAGAAACATTTACGACACCATGTATAACGATTACGCTAAATGAAACATTAAATGATGTATCATGTAACGGACTGTCTGATGGTACTATTGGTTTAAACCCTGCTAGCGGAGGTACAGCATATACTTATGCTTGGGCAGGGGGGCAGTCAACATCTTTTCTTACGGGTTTGTCAGCAGGGAACTATGTTGTAACCGTTACCAATAGCGGGTGTTCAACAGAAGGTAGCTTCACGATTACCGAGCCTATAGCAATGGCTATTTCTGTTACAGGCAGCAATTTATCATGTAATTCGAGCTCTGATGGTATGATTGGAGTTGTTGTAGCCGGTGGTCCGACAACTAATTACAACTATAATTGGGCAAATGGAGGAACAAGTTCGGGTGCATCTGGATTAAATTCAGGAGCTTACGATATAACTGTATCTTCAGGAGTATGTGCTGTTTTGGGCGGGGTAACACTTACTGAACCCGGTTTGATTACTATTACAGCAACAGCAAATACCAGTGTCTCTTGTAATGGAGCATCAGATGGTAGTATTACAATTGCTGCTTCAGGCGGCCCATCAGGTTATACCTATTTATGGTCAGGGAATCAAACAACAGCTGCAATTACTGGAATAACCAGTGGCGTAAACAGTATTACTGTGATGTCGGGTTCATGTATGAATACTGAAAGTTATACAGTGAGTGAACCAACTCCCATTGGAGCAACCGTAACCGTAACTGACGCTACCGCTGCTGGAGCAACTGATGGAACTGCCACAGCGATTATTGGTGTTGCCAGTAGTTATACATATTTATGGAATAGCGCTGGACAAGTAGGGCAAACAGCTACAGGTTTGGGAGCTGGTACCGCTTCGGTAACAGTTACTGAAGTTGGTGGAAATAACTGTTATCAAGTTGTTTCAGGTGTTGTTGCCGATCCTGCATCCTGCAATATGACATTAACATTAAACGGAACGGCTGAACTTTGTAATGGTGCGAGTGATGGATCAGTTACTTCAACTACTGTCGGTGGTCCAAGTACATTGTATACATATGCTTGGTCAAACTCCGCAACTGATGCATCAATTTCTGGTGTTCCAGGAGGTGTTTATACTTTAGTTGCAAACTCAGGAAGCTGCACAGTGTCTGAGACTGTTACAATTACAGATATTACAGGTGCTAATGCAGGAATTGGCGGAGCAATATTAGATGAGTGTGATAATGCTGGAATATTTGACACGGTTGATCCAGCTTCACTGTTAGGCGGAACTCCAGATGGAGGAGGAACGTGGACAGATGTTGATGGGTCTGGAGCATTCTTTTTTGGAATGTTTAGCCCCTCAGCGGCAGGTGCCGGAACATGGAATTTTAGTTATTTAGTTGATGATGGTAACAGCACAAGTTGCTCGCTCGATTCTGCTATGGTAACAATTGTTGTTCATGCTGCACCAAATGATGGAGGTGATGCAAGTGTAAGTGCTTGTGTTGCGGCATCAAGTCTAAATCTTGCAGCAGAATTGTCGAATCCAGATGCTGGTGGGATGTGGTTAGATTTAGATGCTACGGGGGCATTAACAGATAGTATTTTTGATGTAAGTGGCGTAACTCTTGGAGACTATAATGTTGCCTACGCAGTTCCGGGTAACGCTGGTTGTGAAGCTGACACGGCATTTATAGCTGTTCAAATTGTCTCAGCGCCAAATGCTGGAACAAGCGGAACAATTGATGCGTGTGATGATGAATTTACGCTTGATCCCGCAGATGGGTTAGGTGGTTCGCCAGATGCTGGTGGCGACTGGATAGATGTTGATGGATCAGGAGCTTTCTTCTTTGGTAATTTTTCACCAACCCTTGCGGGGGCTGGTGATTGGGATTTCACATATACCGTTTCAGCGGCAGGTTGTCCAGATGCTTCTGCAACAGTTACGGTAGCAGTTAATGCATCACCTAATGCAGGGACAAATAGTGCAGATACGGTGTGTTTTGACATCTCAAGTTTAGATTTGATGACTACTTTGAGTGGAACACCTGACGCAGGAGGAACTTGGTCTGATGACGATGGTTCAGGCGCCTTAACAGGTTCTGTTTTCGCGCCAGATAATGCTGGGATTGGTGTATATAATTTCACATACACCGTTGCCGGAATAAGTCCTTGTGTTGACGCTTCTTCTTCAGTTGAAATTACTGTTGATTTATGTGCAGGAATAAACAACGTAAGTGCAGTTATGCTAGCAGAACTATACCCAAATCCATCAACTGGATTATTTACTCTGATGTTAAAGGGTTGGGACTTGAATACTACTTCAGTTTTAATATCTGGAATAGATGGTCGTGAATTGTATCAACAAAGCGTTTCATCTTCAAATGAGTTAATAGAATGGGAAAATGCTTCAGCGGGAATATATTTCGTTTCAATCAAGCAAAATGACAACGTTGTGATTAAGCCATTAATTATTGAGTAGAAAACAACATTAAATAAATAAAGAGGCGTCTTATGGCGCCTCTTTATTTATAGTATTTCATTAAAGTGCTGCGCAATTCACATATCAATTGTTGTACATGAATTATATTAGCTGTATAATTTAGTTGAATGAATAAGTGTCTAATTCTTTTTTTAAGTATATTAATAATATCGTGTGGAAGAGAGCCTGTAAATAAGAATTTGAATTCAAGTGAAGAATTCAAAGTTGGGTTTACTATGATTCCACCTGAAGAATCAGGAATTACATTTAGAAATGATATAGTCGAAACAAGAGACCTACATCATTTAGAATGGGACGCAATCTATTATGGAGGTGGAGTAGGAGTAGGGGACTTTAATGGTGATGGACTTCAAGACCTTTTCTTTTGTGGTAATCAAGTCGATGATGCATTATATCTTAATAAAGGACATTTTGAGTTTGAAGATATTTCGCATAAATCTGGTATTAATAAGAATTCGGGATGGTCTACAGGGGTTAGTGTTATTGATATTGATGCCGATGGAGATTTAGACATATACGTTTGTCGTTCATCATGGAAAATGGATGATGAAGATCAAAACGCGAGATCGAATCAATTATTTATTAATAATGGTGATTTAACTTTTACTGAAAGCGCGAAAGTTTATGGGCTCGACAATATTGGATACAGTACGCAGGCTACATTCTTAGATTACGATCATGATGGTGATTTGGATATGTTTCTGTTAAATGCCCCGTCAAATAATTTGTCACAAAAAATTAAATATGTAGAGGATGGCTTTCCAGATTATACAACTGATAAGTTCTTTATCAATGAAGATTCTAAATTTATCGAGTCTTCTAAAAATGTAGGTTTAAATGCAGTTTCTTACGGATTAGGGGTTGTGGCAAGTGATTTAAATCATGATGGCTGGGTGGATTTGTATGTTGCAAACGATTATGAACGTCCTGATTATCTGTATATCAATCAAAAAGATGGGACGTTTAAAAATGAACTTAACGATCGCATAAAACATACTTCCTACACTGCAATGGGCTGTGATGTGTCGGACATTAATAATGATGGTTTTGTTGATGTCGCTGTTTTAGATATGCAGGCTAGTGACCATATTAGGGGAAAGACAAATATGCCATCAATGCAACCTGAAACTTTTTGGAAATTTGTTGCTCAGGGCTATAATTATCAATATATGAGTAACGTATTACAATTAAATGGTGGAGTGGGATATTTTTCAGATATAGCTCAATTAGCAGGAGTAGCAAGTACAGATTGGAGCTGGTCAGTACTTTTGGCTGACTTTGATAATGATGGGTATCGTGACATTTATGTTTCTAATGGCGTAAATAAGGACGTACAGAATAACGATTTTACTACTGAATTTGAAAGGAAAAATCAAGCGAAAGAAAAAATTGATTTGTTTGAATTTTCAAAGGAGGTACCTTCGAATACGTTAGAAAATTTCATGTACAACAACAATGGAGATTTAACTTTTAGTAACAAAACAGAAGAATGGGGGATGAACCAAGAGTCATTTTCATTTGGCGCTTCCTATGCAGATTTGGATAATGATGGGGATTTAGATTTAATTGTAAATAACAATAATGATTTCCCCTTTTTGTATAAAAATCAAGCTAATGCGAATTATTTGAAATTAAGTTTTCTTGGCCCTTCAGAAAATATATTTGCATTTGGAGTAAAGGCCATTGCCTATTATGATGGTGAAACACATTATAGCGAGCTAACACCTGTTCGAGGATATCAATCAAGTGTTGAGGCTAATCTTCATTTTGGTTTAGGGAAGGTCCAAATAGTAGATTCTATTGTTGTTATTTTTCCGGACGGGAAAACTATTCTAGATAAGAATATAGCTGCAAATCAAGTAATAACTTACAATTATTTGCAAGCACAAAATATAAAACCCAATGTTTATCAATTAGAAAAGCCAATATTTACTAATGTTTCTGATTATTCTGGTGTCGATTTTCTGCATCATGAGAATCATTATGATGATTATCAAAATCAAGTATTACTGCCACACTCTCAAACTAAATTGGGACCTTTTATGGCTAAAGGAGATATTAATGGGGATGGGGCTGAAGATATATATATTGGTGGCGCACTGGGCCAGAGTGGTGTCATTTATTTACAAATGGAAGGTAAGTTTGTTAAATCTTCTAATCAATTGATAGAAAGTCACGCCAAGTATGAAGATATGGGGAGTGTTTTTTTTGATGCAGATTTAGACGGTGATTTAGATTTATATGTTGTTAGCGGAGGAGGTGTTGGAGATAATTATCATGACAGACTATATTTAAATGATGGGCTTGGTGTTTTTGTTTACAGTCAGAATAGTTTACCAAAAAATAATTTTAATGGTTCTTGTGTAAAGGTTGTAGATTATGATTTAGACGGTGATTTAGATTTGTTTGTTGGCGGAAAGGTTACTCCAGAAAAATACCCATATCCAGCCTATTCTCAACTATTAATTAATGAAGGTGGTATATTTACTGATGAAACAAATAGAATTGCACCTGGCTTAGAACTAATCGGTATGGTAAACGATGCAGTTTGGAGCGATATCAATGTTGATGGAAAAGTGGATTTGGTTGTTGTTGGAGAGTGGATGTCGCCAACAATTTTTATCCAAACTCCTGAAGGGAATTTATTGGCGGACCAATCGTTAAATAAACAATGGGATAATCTCAAAGGATGGTGGTTTCATATTAATGAAGGGGATTTCAATAAAGATGGAAAACCAGATTTTGTTGTTGGTAATTTTGGAATGAATAGCAAATTTAAGCCAACGTTGAAAAAACCATTAAAGATTTATAGTAGCGATTTTGACACTAATGGAACCAATGATGTTATTTTGTGTAAACCTTATCATGGGAAATACGTTCCAGTTCGGGGTCGGCAATGTTCATCAGAACAATTACCTGATGTTGAACAGAAATTTGAAACTTATCAAGCATTTGCTAATGCAAGTATTGATCAAGTTATTGGCTCCCCAATTAATAATGGGTTAAACTCAGAAGTGACAGAGTTTCATTCTGGTATATTAATGAGTGGTGAACTTGGTTTTACATTTATTCCATTTAATAATTTAGCCCAAATTTCACCTATTATGAGCTCTATAATCAAAGATTTTACTGGTGATGGCATTCTAGATATATTAATTGCCGGTAACTTATTCGATGCAGAAGTTGAAACGGTTCGTCATGATGGCTCCAACGGTTTATTTCTAAAAGGAACTACCAAAGGTTTTGTTCCTCTTCGAGTGTTAGAAAGCGGATTTTACGCTCCGCTAAACGTTAAGTCAATAATCGATATTGAGCTAAATAATCACATGCACACTGTTCTAGTGGGAAGTAATGACAATAGAGTAACAGCATTTAGTTATAAAAGCAATTAAACTACGTTTAGTACATCGTTAACAACGTGGTGGTATTCAACACCAAAAGTTGTTATGCACCAAATTTTTAGCGCTGCTAATTCATCTTTTTTAAGCCAAATTTTAGCTTTTTTGAGTTCTTTCTTAAATAGAATTTTATCAAAACTTACTCCCGAAAGCACTGTTTTAAACATTTCTAACATAATCCTGGTTTAATTGGTTAAGTCGCTAAAAACGAATGATTAAAGTATGTAAAAAAATCGATTTTAAGCCGATTTTTTATCGACTAATTATTAACAGTTAGGGAAATCATGTGAATAACTTGATGAAATTAAGTTAGGAGCCCCACTGATAGCTATCTATTTCTATTCCAGCTAGATGAATAACTCGATCGACTACTGTTGAGGCTAGTTCTTCAAAAGTTATTGGCTTATTATAGAAAGATGGTGACGCAGGACAAATTATTGCACCAGTTTCAGTAACAGTTTTGATGTTATTAATATGAATTAAATTTAAAGGGGTTTCTCTTGGTATGATTATTAATTTTCTCCGTTCTTTAAGCATAACGTCTGCCGCTCGTGTAATCAAATCATCCGAAACCCCAGAAGCAATTCTTCCCAATGTTCCCATCGAACTTGGGCATATTATCATGGATGTATAGTTGGCAGAACCCGAAGCAAAAGGAGCAAAAAAGTCGTGTTTTTTATAAATTTCAAATCCAAAGTCTTGGTAAGATTCATTGCCTAATTCTAGTTTCCATACATCTTTTGCGTTGTCAGACATCACCAAACTAACGGTCTCAATCTGATCTTTGCATAATACAAGCTTTTTTAGAAGTGTTTGCGCATAAATGGATCCGCTAGCGCCTGTAACAGCAACAACTATTTTATGTTTTTTTTCCAAATTGATATTTTAAAGATAGACTAATTACAGCATTTGCTGAACCTGCTTGCCATGCAAAAATATAATATCTCGGATAAGTAAAAGTGAAACTTCTCACTTTCCACATAGATTGACTATATCTCAAATTTAAAGATAAATTTGATTTCATGTGGTATTGAATACCAGCTATACTACTGTATTCATTTTTATTAAAATACCTTACGCTATCGGGTGTGTATTCCAGTCCGTTTGCTAAAAACTTTTGGTTAATTAAACGACCATATGAAAGACCAAGTTCCGCGGTTATTTTTTTATACTTATATCTGATGAGGATTGGAATTTCTATATAATTTAAACGAATAGACCAATATGATGGATCCCATTTGCTTGGGTTTTTTCTACTTCCTTTATTGATAACGTATATATCGAATTCAGTGGAAAAGTTATTTGCCAAATCAGCTGCTACAAATGCGCCAAAATTAAAACCAATCTTATTAAAACCACCAATAGCATCCCCATGAATTTGAGAAGTAGTTATGCCTCCAATTAATCCGGCATCAAATATATTTTGAGAAAACGATAAAGTTGAAAAGATTATTAATGATCCAGCTAGTATAATTCGCATTACTAATGAGAAACTACATGTATTTCTTCGGCTTGAAGAATTTCATTGGTTGCCTGATCATAAACAAAGGCAATTACAGAACATTGATTATCATCCCAAGCCCCATTTATTGTATAGGTATAATCGTTAACAGTGCTATCTCCTTCAGCAATAGAAGAAGTTACTATTTGTGATCCCCATGAGCCATTAATATTATCTCTTAGCATATGTCGGTGAACGTAATTTGTTAAATGGCCCTCTGGCCAGTTTGCTGAACCCCCAGCACTAACAGCATAGTTTTTCTGGTCACCAATTATGCTATCTTCGACTATACACAATACCAGAAACAAATCTTTATTTACTGTTTTAAGAAAGACGGAGGTAGCGGTTGCATCTAGTACTCTTGTTGCTGCATTATATTCCAAATTGAGTTTGACATTAAGTTTCGGTTCAGTATTACTTAATACTTCAACAGTTTGACCCCATTGAGCTTTTCCTAAAACATATTGATCATCTGTAGTATCGCTTCTACTTATCGTTGCAGTTGGATTTCCCCATACTGCAAAAGTTGTAAAGTAATCATCTCCAGAAATTGTTGTGTAATCATTAGGATAATCAACATTAGTTTCGGCAAATCCTCCTGCATGAATAGTCATTAGTATGAGTTGGTCTCCATATAAATCATGTAGAGCTTGTCCTTCTTCAGCTCCAACAATGCAGTTTCCACATTGGTGGCCTGTATATTCTTCTAACAAAATTTTTCTAACTATTGTATCTGTTGTAATCACAGTAGTGGTTGTGTCTTTATCCTCATCACAACCATTTTCATATGGACAATCAATTTTATTACAGCTAAACAGACTAAATACTAAAAATGCGGAGCAGCTCAAGAGTTTAATATTTTTCATAACCTAGATTTTAGAAACTACTAGTAATAGATAGGGTAAAACCATTTGATGCGGGTACATTTCTACAAACTCCACCAACGCAGAAAATTCCAGCTCTTTGTCTGCCGTAACTCATCATAAACCTGTTCCCACTTTTGTTAAACCCCAAAGAAGCAATTGGATAATGCAGCCTATAGTTAGCATCTGCATTTCCGTAATTAAATTGATCCATAAATGCTATAAACCAATGCGGAGAGAAGGTGTATTCGATTACCCCAGTTGCCCAATCACCTTGATCTTGTTCTGTCCATAAGCCTTGTGCCTCAACTCTAATAGCATGCTTAGGTTTAATTTTATAGAGCACATCAAGAACGGCAATATTTGCCTTAATATTGTCTCTACCACCAAGTCCCTGAACAATTTCCATATTGTAAAATAAATTGATATACGAGGCTTTTATTTTCAGTTTCTTATTAATTTTTCTTGTTATTTCTATATTAATGTCTTGAAAATATTTTTGTTCACCAAGTGCGAAATAATTTGTTGTGTATGCCATTCTTGTTGAATCAGGATCAGATATTTGATTATATTGAGTTGTGTCTAAACCATGGGCAAGCGAATAATTTAAAGCAATTAAGGTACCATATTTACCACCATACCATGTTTTCTTTTTGAGCTTACCAATCAAGTCCCATTGCAATCCAACCTCTCCTGTGGGTTGAGTATTATATGGATAAAGCGTAGCTGCTAAGTTATAAGTGTGTTGTCTTGTGGTGGCGGGTAAATAGTTAATCATTAAATTGGTAAGTGATTGCGTCCTATCAGATCGAAAACTCATATTATCAATTGATTTAAGGGTAAAACTAGATCCAATTCCCTTTTGAGAATAGGCTAATGTTAAAAAGAGCGCCTGTCCGGGTTTATAAATAAAGTAATTATCTGCAGATGGGTCGTTCATTTTGTAAACGTATTCTCCCATTAGAGAGAGTCCACTTCGCGATATATTAAATCTTCCAGCAAATGACGCAACATTTTCTGGTAAATTATAAACTGGATCTTTATCCTCTTGGTATTTACTTACAAAACTTCCGCCGATTGTAATTCTTGTCTTCGCTGTGTCAAGCATAGCACTTATCTCATTTAGCACTAGTTCGCCATCAATACCCCTAACTATTCCAGGGCTTGTAGTAAAGAATAATCGTTGTCTTCCAATTAATCCTTTCAAATATAAACCCTTAACAGGTGAATATTTTAGTCTGGCTCCTTCAAATGCATTGTCTATTCCAAGAGCACGTTCCTCATAACTTCTCAAAATCATTCCGCTACCAAATTGTTCATAGAAATTACCAACTGTAACATCTAAGCCATCTAGTGTGTAACCTACGTACCTATAAGGAATACCAAAGCCTTTGTAGTTAGGGTCAAATCCTTGTAAAACATTTAAATAACCCTCTAACCTTACACCAGCGGTGAAGTTACCTTTGTTGAAGATAACGTTCATGAAATTGTTAGAGAGTAGTTTTTCGTCAACGATTGGTGCGCCAATAATTGTGTCTATGTTATAATATTGATTTGTTGATTCAAAATTACCATGAATTGAACCTAAATTAAGATTGTTGGTTATTTGCGCAAATAGGCAATTAGAAATAAAGGAAAAAGTAACGAAAGCTACTAAGAAGCCAACTTTTTTCATTAGTTAATGTGAAATTTCTTCTCCGTTAGCTACTTTTTTAATAAGCTCGTAGAGCTGATCTTCATCACCTTCTGAGTAGGAGTTATGCTGCCATACTATATTTCCATTTCCGTCTATTAAGAATGTGTGCGGAACGTTGTTTACGTTCATGGCTCTTTTAAAATCATAATTAGAATCGAGTAATACTTCATAATCCCAAGATTGCCCATTAACGTATGGTGCAACTTTAGCAGTGTTTCTTGAATCATCAATTGAAACGGCAATAAGTTTAACACCAGTTTCATCAATCCAGTCATCATATACTTCTGCAATATTGTTCAGTTCTCTTTTGCAAGGGCTACACCAAGTTGCCCAAAAACTAATAACGATTGGCTTGCCATCATTAGAAATGTTGGCCGTATTAAACGACTTATTGTCTATCGTTTTAATGTTTACAGATGGAATTTTTCTTCCTCCTTCTAGTAAAAAACTGAATCCTAATGTTGCAGCAAGAGCGATAAAAAATAATTTTTTCATTACATAATTAATTTAGGGTTGAAAGAAAATAAAAAACCGGCAGCCGACTAAACAAATATTGCGCCAAGCTGCCGGTTTATTTAATTTAATGTAGTCTTCTTATTTAAGAACTACTTTTTGTGTCATTGTCTCAGTTCCTAAGTTTACATTCATATAGTAAATACCAGCAGCCAAGTTAGTTCCATCAACATCAATAATGTTAGTTCCAGCAGTTAATGAGCCGTAATCTTTTGAAATTACAGTTTCACCAAGCACATTAACCATAGTAACAGAAACATCAGAGGTTTCATTCATTTGAACAAAAACTTGTGTTGCACCTGTGAATGGGTTAGGATAAACATTAATTGAGTTAGAAGCTAAATTATCATCAATTGAAGTAACTCCAATACAGAAATGTGCAGTATACTCAGATCCATCATGCTGAGTTTGATCAAAAGTAAATAAATCGGTTCCCGATAAGGTGAGGCTACCATTACCACCAGCAGCATTGCCAGCAAATCCATCGCCATATGAATCATAAATAGTAAAGTCATAACATCCATCAGGAAGGCAAAGTGTTTCACTAAAGCTGCTACCAACAGTACCTTCAGCCCCTGATGCAAATACGGTACCAGATCCATCTTGAATTTCCCAAGAAACTTCACTAGGCCATGGATCAGGGGTTAAAGCTAATGTCGGTTGTAGTGCATTCATATCAACAGTAAAATTAACAGTTGAAGATGTATTGTCCGCGGTATTATCATCAGTCCCACCATTTACGTTGTCTATTTCGTAATACATTGAGTGAGCACCATTTGCAATTCCAGTAACTGCAGCAAAGTTAATGTCAGCAGTTTCATATTGGTCTAAGCTTCCTGTCCATGCTTCTGTAGCCTCTAATGCACCATCGATATATATGTTTACGTCAGCAGATGTCATGGTAGCTGTTCCATAATTTTGCATTCTTAACATAGGAGTTACACTACCATCACAGGACATTAGTTTAACAGCAGGGGTGTGGTATATTCTTGCATCATTAGTTGTTGCAGAATTTAGTTGACCACAATTCTGAGAAGCCGCATATAAATTTGCAGAACTTTGTGCCCCAGTTTCTGTAATTGTTCTATCAGGACATACCATATAAACAGTAGGGAAATAACTTGTTTCTAAGTCATCTCCAATACTTGCATCATCAATAATTGGGTATGTGGTTCCAGTTACCCAATCACCTGCTGTATTGGTTCCAGTTCCATTTAAATCGGCAGTTGTAGTACTTGGATCACCTTCAATAAATAAAACCATCACTTCATCAGTACCGTTTGGTCCATAAGTGTCATATAGGTTTCTTAATTCGTGAGCCTGGTGGTAGCTCCAACATGGGCTACACCATGTCGCAGACACATCAATAACTACGGTTTTACCCGCATCAAGATAGTCGTATAAGTTGTGGGAATTCCCATTGAGGTCTGTTCCCGTAAAATCAGGAGCAACGTCTGTCCCGTCAAGTTGAGCGAAACTTGAACTAGCCAATAGTCCAGCTACTACTGATAATGTTAGTTTGTGTAAAATTTTTTTCATTTGTAAATGTTTTGATAAAATGTGATTACTAGGTTTAATTTTTCCAAATGTAAAAGTACGTCATAAATTTGATTGGTAAAAAGATTAATTGATTCTTATCTTGGATTCCCAATAATTGCACAGATAGGAATCCAACAATAAAATTCTTCAAATTTGACTAGTTACATTAAAAAATATACATTTGTACAATCTATTAAATGATTATAAATTAAAAGATATGAAGATAAAACTACAATTGGTTGCGTTAAGTTTATTCACTTTAAATCTTGGTATATATGCTCAAGAAAAAATAGCCGAATTAAATTTTGTTAACTCTTGCTCGAGCGCCATCGATTTCAAGGTTAAGATGATTGAAGTTGATGTCAGTGATAGTATATCTTCACATTATTTTTGTTGGGATGTTTGTTATCAAACAGGTGTACTCGTTTCTCCTGGTTATGTTGGGGTAGCTGCAGGTGATTCTACTTCTCAATTTTCTAGTCATGTAAATATGAGTAGTGGTGATACTGCAATATCTCAAATTGCTTACTGCTTTTTTAATAAAGCGGTTGGGCAATCAGATTCAGTTTGTGTTGTTTTTGATTTTGATCAAAATACCGATACTACACATACTAAGGTTATTTTTGATGTTTGTGCAACAGGAGTTGGAGCTTTATTAAATAGTAATTTAATTGAAGTTTACCCTAACCCAGCAGTTGAGACATTAATGTTTAATGGAGTTAAAGCGCAATGCAAAGTTGTAATTTACGATATGTTAGGCAAAGCGGTTTTAAATGACCTAATTGGAATATCGGGTGAGCTGGATATTAGTTTTTTAACTGAGGGAACCTATATGTACCAAGTTATTTCAGAAAATGGAAATGTTTTAAAAACGGATAAATTGATAAAAGTAAACTAAGCTTTTTATAAAAAAGATAACTACAAAAGAGGTCTGCAATTGTTGCAGACCTCTTTTTTAGTTTAATAGTTTTACCAATTGTTGCATACCGGTCGTTGCTTTCTCTTTAATCATGATTAAGTTATCAGTATCGGGTACTCGAATTTCGTTAGGGTCAATTAAATATTTTTTCGATTTCGTTGGTGCGTCATTAATTAAACCTGCTGCTGGATGAACATTTAGAGATGTTCCTATGATTATAAGTATGTCAGCGTCAGAAACTAATTCATATGCTCTATTCATGTTAGGTACGTCTTCACCAAACCAAACGATATGCGGCCTTAGCTGAAACCCTAATTCGCATTTGTCACCTAGGTTGATAGCATTAAATCCAACATCGTAAATTAGATTTTCGTCAACGGAACTCCGAGCTTGTGTTACTATTCCGTGAAGGTGAAGTACGTCAGTAGAACCTGCCCTCTCATGCAGATCGTCGATGTTTTGCGTGATAACACGAACCTCAAAATTGTCTTCAAGCTCCGCAACCAAATTGTGCGCCAAATTGGGCATTGCTCCCTTTACCTGCGCCTTTCTTTTATTGTAAAACTCAAGCACCAATTCTGGCGATTTAGTCCACGCTTCAGGGGTTGCGACATCCATAATGTTGTATTCTTCCCAAAGCCCGTCAGAATCTCTAAATGTTTTGATTCCACTCTCTGCGCTAATGCCTGCACCAGTAAAAACGACTAGTTTTCTCATTTTAATCAAATATAGCATAATTGTCGAGGATATGAACTGTTAAAAGGGCTTGACAATTGGCAGTAATTTATACTTTTACGGGTTATTAATTTTACAGATATTTTTATGGCAAAAGTTAGGAAGCAAGAGGCGTTAGATTATCATTCTGATGGAAGAAAAGGAAAGATTGAGGTTGTTCCAACCAAGCCATATAGTTCTCAAAGAGACTTGTCTTTGGCTTATTCACCTGGTGTGGCAGAACCTTGTATTAAGATTTCTGAGAACAAAGAAGATGTATATAAATATACAACCAAAGGAAATTTAGTTGCGGTAATTTCTAATGGGACAGCGGTATTAGGTTTAGGCGACATCGGACCAGAAGCCTCTAAACCAGTTATGGAGGGTAAAGGTTTGTTGTTTAAAATATTCGCGGATATTGATGTTTTTGATATTGAAGTAGATGCAACTGATGTTGATGCTTTTGTAAATACGGTAAAATCAATTGCTCCAACTTTTGGAGGAATAAACCTTGAAGACCTTAAAGCTCCTGAATGTTTTGAAATCGAAAGAAGATTAAAAGAAGAGTTGGATATTCCAATAATGCATGACGACCAACATGGTACAGCAATAATTTCGTCTGCAGCGCTGATTAATGCACTTGAACTTGCTGAAAAAGACATTGGAAATGCCAAAATTGTAATCAATGGTGCTGGGGCTGCAGCAGTGTCTTGTGCAAAGCTATATTTGGCTTTAGGAGCCAAAAAGGAAAATATGCTCATGCTGGATAGTAAAGGTGTAATTTCTACGAAAAGGGATAATCTTGATGATCAAAAACAGTTTTTTGCTTCAAAAACAGAACTCGAAACCTTGGCTGAAGCAATGGATGGTGCTGATGTTTTTCTGGGATTATCTAAAGGAGATATAGTTTCTCCTGAGATGATTAATACCATGGCAGATAACCCAATCGTTTTTGCATTAGCAAACCCCGACCCTGAAATCCCTTATAAAACTGCGATAAAAACTAGAGAAGACATTATTATGGCAACGGGTAGGTCTGACCATCCAAATCAAGTGAATAACGTACTTGGATTCCCATTTATTTTTAGAGGAGCACTAGATGTGAGAGCTACATGTATTAATGAAGAGATGAAAATGGCAGCCGTAAATGCGATTGCAGAATTAGCAAGAGAATCTGTTCCGGAAAGTGTAAATGAGGCCTATGGAACAAAAAATATTCTTTTTGGGAGAGACTATATTATTCCCAAACCTTTAGATCCAAGATTAATACTTACTGTAGCTCCAGCAGTGGCAAAAGCAGCAATTAATTCTGGGGTTGCATTAGAAACGATTACAGATTGGGATGCTTATGTTGAAGAACTAGAAAATAGGCTCGGTCACGATAGTAAGTTAGTAAGAAGTATGACCGAGAGGGCTAAGCATAATCCTCAGCGAGTAGTTTTTGCTGAAGCGGATAATTATAAAATACTAAAAGCAGCACAAATTGTTCGTGATGAAGGGATAGCGGAACCAATTCTTTTAGGTAAAAAGAAAAAAATAGCTAATTTAATTGAACAATATCAGCTCGACTTAGATAATGTTGAAATTATCGACCCAAGATCTGAGCATGAAGAGGAGAGAAGAAATGAATTTGCAGCGCTATTATACGAAAAGAGGCAGAGACGCGGAATGACTTTGGTTGAGGCGCAGCATGAAATGCGCGAGCGAAACTATTTTGGTGCCACAATGGTTGAAACAGGCCAAGCAGATGCTTTGATTTCTGGCTTAACTAGAAATTATCCCGACACTATCCGCCCTGCTTTGCAGATTATAGGTGTTGATAAACAAGCAGGAGTAAATCGTATTGCAGGAATGTATATTCTAATTACAAAAAGAGGTCCAATATTTTTGGCAGATACTACGATTAACGAAAATCCAACAGCCGAAGAATTGGCCGAAATAACTGTAATGGCAGCGGAATCTGTTAAGCGATTCAAAATGAAACCCAAGGTGGCATTATTGTCCTATTCCAATTTCGGTTCGTCATCGGGAGATGACCCTGAGAAAATGAGAAGAGCAGCAAAAATTCTACATGAACAATACCCTAACTTAACAGTTGATGGCGAAATGCAGGCAAATTTTGCATTGAATAAGGACTTATTAAAAGACATTTTTCCGTTTTCTCAATTAGCAGGAAAGAATACAAATACGTTAATTTTCCCCAATTTATCTTCAGGGAATATTGCTTATAAATTGATTCAAGAAATGACCTCAGCAGAAGCTATTGGTCCAATATTATTGGGTATGAAAAAGGCCGTACATATTTTACAACTAGGTAGCTCGGTTCGAGAAATTGTAAACATGGTTACAATTGCGGTATTAGACGCTCAAACTAGAAAAAAGAAATGATAGAATTTATTAAAGGTAGATTAGTAGCAAAATACCCCACTCATGCAATTATTGAAACAAATGGGCTAGGGTACTTTATAAATATTTCACTCACAACTTATTCTGACATATCAGATGCAGAAGAAGTACAGTTACTTATTTACTATTCTGTTAATGTAGATGTGCGTTCAGGCTCAAGTAATCATATTTTATTTGGGTTTGTTAAAGCTGAAGAAAGAAATTTGTTCAAGCTATTGATAGGAATTTCGGGTGTTAGTGCCAATACAGCAAGAATGATGTTGTCGTCTTTAAATCCATCAGAATTGGGTAATGCCATTGGTTCTGAAAATGTTGCGGTAATCAAAAGCGTGAAAGGTATAGGTCCTAAATTGGCACAAAGAATTGTTACAGAATTAAAAGATAAAATTTCAGGACTCGAAATATCTTCAACTAATTCTTTGGCGCAAAGCAATACTATAAGTGAAGAAGCGTTATCTGCACTGCTGGCCTTAGGTTTTGATAAATCTAAGGCAAATAAAGTAGTGAATAATATTGTGAAAAAAGAAGGTGAAATAACTGTGGAAGCCTTAATTAAGTTGGCTTTGCAGCAGATGTAGATAGTTTTGTTAAAGGTATTAAAAGTAAATACAAGACTTCTTCTTGTTTTGGTGATATTCATTTCATCGAGTCTAATTTCTTTTGCACAAACAGATGGGAGTGATACTCTTGCGTTTCCTTTTAATGACAATGGAGATCAACCTTTAAATAATAACGACAATGGCGGGCTATTTCTTTCAGAGCCATCAAACATTAAAACCAATGTTGTTTACAACCCGGAAACAGGTAAATACGAAGTAATCAAAACAATTGGAGATGAACTCCCATACCAGCCTCCATCAGAAATAGGCCTAGAAGAGTACCTTGATTATTCTATGGATAAATCAAAAAAGGATTATTGGAGAATGAAGAGCGAAGAGCAGCGTAAAGGTGTCCAAATAGGTTATCGGCCAGAAATTGAAATTGAAAGTGAAGTTATTGATAAGATTTTTGGCGGTAGCACAGTTGATATAAAACCCACAGGATCGGCAGAGCTAAGGTTTGGAGGTAAAGTTCAGCATACCGATAATCCTCAAGTTCCGAT
>JABHTA010000086.1 GCA_018669945.1 Flavobacteriales bacterium | reverse complement strand
ATAATACGATACAATTGTATTTACGTGAGTTAATGCCATAAAGTTGCAACTGAAAAAACTTTTCAAACCAATAAATTGAATGGAACTATTTTATAAGAAATCCGGGCAAGGGCAGCCGTTAATCGTTTTGCATGGGTTAATGGGTATGCTGGATAACTGGGCGACCCCAGCGAAGGTTTTGTCGAATCACTTTGAAGTTTATTTGGTCGACCAACGAAACCATGGTCATTCAGAACATAGTGACGATATCAGTTATCAAGATATGTCTGATGATTTGTATGAGTTTATAGAAGCTCACCAATTAGAAGGGACACATGTTTTGGGGCATTCGATGGGTGGCAAAACGGCTATGAAATTCGCTCAGAATTATCCCTCCATGTTGAATAAATTAGTAATCGCTGACATTGCTCCGAGAGCCTATGAGGTGCATCATCATGAAATATTGACAGGATTAAAGGCAATTGACCTAGCTAAGATTCAAAAGAGAAGCGAAGCAGATAAGGTGCTCCAACATTATATTCCCGAGATTGGTGTGCGCCAGTTTTTATTAAAGAATTTATATTGGCCGGAAAAGGGAAGACTGGCCTGGCGATTTAATCTGAATGTGATTAGCGAAAATATCGAGCAAATAGGTGAGGCGATTAATGATCAACAATACGTTGGAGAAACATTATTTGTAAGGGGCGAAAGATCGAATTATATTCAAGATTCGGATAAAGAAATAATCGACATTTATTTCCCCAATGCTATAATTGAAACGATAGCTAATTCTGGACATTGGTTGCATGCAGAACAACCCGACCAGTTTCTAAGTTGTATTTTGGATTTTTTGGAGTAGAATATGTGGATAGTCGGTGATTATACTATCCACATTTAAGGCAAGTATTCTTTCAATTTGTTCTTCACTGTTAACAGTCCAAACAAAGAGTTGCATTCCTGAATTGTGAACTTCGTTCACTAGTGTGCAGTTAACTAGTGAATAATGCGCAACGTAGAAATCGGGTATGAAATCGACTAAACTCATATTAGAATTAAAACTGTTGTATTCTACAATATATCCAAGTTTTATTTCAGGGTATAATTTATGAATAATATTCAGGGGTCTGCTATCAAAAGACTGTATTATGCACCTATCCAAAATACCTATTTCACTTATTTCATTTATCAGTAGCTCAACATAATTTTTAGGCGGGGGGTGGTATAGGTTATCTGTTTCGACTTTGCTTTTAAGCTCAATATTATAGATGATATTTTCAGAGTGCTTATCTATTTCTAATACTAAATCTTTCAGTAATGGTTTATGACTAGGGATATTTGCCTGCATAGGAAACCGAGGATGAGGTTTTATACCACAGTCAAATTGTTTAATCTCCTCGTAAGACATTTGATAGAAGTTGAATTCTTTTTCATTGTCTCTCGTGAGTTCTACTTCATGATGAGTGCAGAAATTCGCATTAGGAAAAGCATCATGAGAAACTAGTATTTGGTTTTCTCCAGTAACTGTAACATCAAGTTCGATGTAATCGCAGCCAAGCTTAATTGCATTGACAAAGGCTGAAATCGTATTCTCAGGGAGTAAACCTCTGCAACCTCTATGTCCTTGAATTGTTGGCATAAAAAAAGCCAAGACTAACCTAGCTTTGGTTTTATAATCCTAACAGAATTTCTTCAGGGGGTTTAGCTCCGAAAATGAGTTTTGTTGGGTTCTCAATCATTTCTTTTACTTTGTATAAAAAGCTTACAGATTCTTTTCCGTCTATAATTCTATGGTCGTATGAGAGTGCTACATACATTATAGGTCTAATTTCAACTTTTCCGCCTATCGCCATCGGCCGGTCTACAATGTTATGCATTCCTAAAATTGCACTTTGTGGAGGATTAATTATTGGGGTGCTCAACATAGAGCCGAAAACACCACCATTGGTAATTGTAAATGTTCCTCCGGTCATTTCTTCTAGCGATAACTTTCCGTCACGAGCTTTGATTGCCAGCCGTTTGATTTCAGCTTCGATTTCGGCTAGACTCATTTGTTCAGCGTTTCTCAGAACGGGTACCATAAGACCTTTAGGAGAACTAACAGCAATGCCAATATCCGCATAGTTATGCGTAATTATGTTATTGCCGTCAATCATCGCATTAACAGAGGGGTATAGATTTAATGCTTCCGTACAGGCTTTGGTAAAGAACGACATGAATCCTAATCCAGTTCCGTGTATTTCTTTGAACTTGTCTTTGTATTTCTTACGAATCGCCATTACGTTCGTCATATCTACCTCGTTGAACGTGGTAAGCATCGCGGTTTCGTTCTTAACAGAAACTAAACGTTGAGCAATTTTTCTTCGCAGAGAAGACATTTTTTTAGTGCTCTCATCTCGAGTTCCTCCCCATCCAACGACGGCATCATCTTTTATACCTCCAGAGAGATAAGAAACAACATCTGACTTAATAATTTTACCCCCATCGCCTGAGCCCTTTACTTTAGTTGAGGTAACGCCTTTATCACTCATCATTGCTTTTGCAATAGGAGTTGCTTTCGAAGAAGAATTATCAACAGCCGCTATAGGAACAGAAGTAGGTTCCTGAGCTCTAGGTGCTACTTTTGGGTCCTTTGATTTTGGTTCAGTTTTCAATTTTTTCGGAACCTTAGCGCTTGTATCGATTTTACAGACGATTGCTCCAACAGTTATCGTATCTCCCTCTTCTGCAAGTATTGTAATTATTCCTGCTTTTTCAGCAGGTAACTCTAATGTAGCTTTATCTGAATCGATTTCAGCAACAGCTTGATCGACTTCTACATAATCACCATCTTCCACCAACCATTGAGCAATCTCCACTTCTGCGATTGATTCTCCTGGGCTTGGCATTTTCATCTCTAAAACAGACATCTTCTACTTTTTTGTTTGTGATTTACTTACTAACGAATAGCTGAACACTTTATCAATTACTTGTTGGTGGCGTATAGTATGTAATTTGGAAGATCCTGTAGCAGGACTTCCACTAGCACTTCTGGACACTAATTGGAAAGGAATGTCTCTCAAAGTACTCAAAATATGCATCCACGCGCCCATGTTTTCTGGTTCTTCCTGAGCCCAAATTATATTTTCTGCATCTTTATATTTTTTCAACACATCTACTATTTGTTTTTCGGGTAGTGGGTAAAGTTGTTCTAGACGAACTAACGCAATATCATTAATTCCTTTATCTTCTTTTTCTTCTAACAAATCATAATAGAATTTCCCACTACAAAAAATTACAGAAGTAATATTTTTGGCTTTTGCTGATGAGTCGTCAATAAGCTCCATAAAACCTCCGTTGGCCATTTCATCAATTGATGAAACACATTGAGGATGTCTCAACAAGCTTTTTGGAGTAAAAATAATCAAAGGTTTTCTAAAAGTTCTATGTAGCTGTCTTCTTAAAATATGGAAGTAGTTTGCAGGTGTGGTTATATTAGCAACTTGCATGTTTTCTTCAGCACACATTATTAGGTAGCGTTCCATGCGTCCACTACTGTGTTCAGACCCTTGTCCTTCGTATCCATGCGGGAGCAGCAATGTTAAACCGTTTTGACACTTCCATTTATCTTCTGCAGCACTCAAGAATTGATCTAATATAATCTGAGCTCCGTTATTGAAATCACCAAATTGAGCTTCCCAGATGGTTAAACATTTTGGCATTGCTAAACCATACCCGTACTCAAAACCTAGCACTCCATACTCTGAAAGTAGCGAATTGTATATAGAGAATCTTGCTTGTTTGTCGCTTAAATTTTGAAGAGGGATATATTTCTCTTCTGAATTCTCAACTTTTACTACAGCATGGCGGTGAGAGAAAGTTCCTCTTTCCACATCTTGCCCTGAAATACGAATAGAGAAACCTTCTTCGAGCAATGTAGCGTAGGCTAATAATTCACCCATTGCCCAATCCAAGGAAGTACCTTCATCAACCATTTTAAGTCTGGCATCGAATAGACGGGTTACTTTTTTAAGAAATTTTTTGTCAGCAGGTAATACGTTAATCGATTTTCCTAATGCTTCAATTTTCTTTTTGTTATAACCAGTTTTTACAGGCAAAAGAGTATCACCAGGTTTCGCATTTTCAAAATCCCTCCAAGTATATTTTAAAAACTCTGTAACTTTTGACTTGTTTTGTTTCTTAGCACCGTCAAGCTCTTTCTGCAGTTTAGAATTATGCTCTTCAGCTTCTTCTTTTACCGCTCCATCTGTGATAACACCTTCTGCTAGAAGTTTTTCACGATAGATATCTCTGGGATTTGGATGATTTGAAATTGTTTTATACAACAAAGGTTGCGTAAAACGAGGTTCGTCACCTTCGTTATGCCCGTACTTTCTATAACATAGCAGATCGATAAATACGTCAGATTTAAATCTTTGGCGGTACTCTAGCGCCATTTGGCATGTGTAAACCAGTGCTTCTACGTCATCTCCGTTAACATGGAAAACAGGTGATAGAGTTACTTTAGCGATATCCGTACAGTATGTACTTGAACGAGCATCCAAATAATTGGTGGTAAACCCTATTTGGTTGTTTATAACGATATGAATTGTACCTCCGGTTCTGTAACCGTCTAACTGCGCCATTTGAGTAACTTCATAAACGACACCTTGAGCGGCAATAGCAGCATCTCCATGCACAAGAATCGGAACAATTTTATCTTCGCTCTTTAAGTATTTGTCAATTTTTGCGCGAGTAATTCCTTCAACAACCGGATCTACTGCCTCCAAGTGAGAGGGATTTGGAGCTAAAGTCATGTGGACTTTCTTCCCGCTATCAGCAACAACTTCGCAAGAATAACCAAGGTGGTATTTTACATCACCATCAAATAAACTTTCATCAAACTCTTTCCCTTCAAATTCGTTAAAAATATCTTCGTGCTTTTTGTTGAAGATGTTTGCAAGTACATTCAAACGGCCTCGATGGGCCATGCCCATTATAAACTCTTCTAAGCCAAGTTCAGAACCTTTTTCAACTATTGCATCTAATGCAGGAATTAACGATTCTCCTCCTTCAAGTGAAAATCGTTTTTGACCAACATATTTTTTGTGTAAGAATTGTTCAAATCCAACAGCCTGGTTTAGCTTATGAAGAATGTGTTTTTTTTGTTCGTTACTGAAATTTGCTTGGTTTTTGGTTTGAGTAAACCTATCTCTTAACCATTCAGTATTTTTTGGTTTACGGATATACATATACTCAACTCCTATAGACGAGCAATAAGTTGTTTTTAAATCTGCAACGATATCTTGAAGAGTAGCTGTTCCAAGACCAACTTCATCGCCAGCTTGAAAGATAGTGCCTAAATCTGAATCGGACAATCCATAATTTTCAATGTCTAAATTTGGAGAATACTTTCTCCTTTCCCTCACTGGATTTGTCTTTGTGAACAAATGACCGCGAGAGCGATAGTCATCAATTAATTTGAGAACCTTAAATTCTTTGCTTACGTTTTCAGGAATTGCTTCGCCATCCTGAAAGCTGGTTTGGGCCAATTCGTATCCTTCAAAAAACTTTTTCCAACCAAAATCTACAGCATCGTTATTACTTTTATATTGCTGATAAAGAGCTTCAAATGCAGCAACGTCTCCATTACTAAGGTAAGAATGTTTGTCCATGCTTCCAATTCGGATTGAATAACAAATTTAAAAAAATAGTATCGAGCAGGCTAGAAAAATCAAGATTCCTTTTGTTGATGTTTGTAATAGTTTCTGGTGACTACTTTCTTTAGTTCTCGTTCTAAAACTATTTTTGTAATTATCGCTGCAAATTCGCTTGGGTTGTTGTTTTTAAGCTCTTGATTGATAACGTCTTCCGCAACATCTATACGATATAGGACGTTCATTAATTTTTTGTAGTTATTATTTATTAGTGATTCGATTAAGGGACTAAGTTGTTTAAACAACTCTTCATAGGCTGATTCTTCTTTTCCTGAAAAGATGATTTCATAGCCGAAAGCATCAAAATCCTTAATGGTTTGGTCAGCCGTTTCTTGAATAATGTTAAGTTGATTGTGAAATGTGAGTAGCTGAGAAAGTTCCAATTTTAGCGACATTAGGAATCTCGAATCATTAATCTGTTTGCAAAATTTCTCAATGGTAATTTTCGATCTTCTGGAACATTTATTTTGTCTAAAAATGAAATGGCGGAGTTATAATAGCTAGCCATTTCTGTTTCTGTTCGATGTTGAATAGACAGATCATTATATATTCCAGTTACAATGTCAATTTTTTCACTATTATCTGTTTCTACTGACCCGAACAGTTTGTTAAGTTGAGTTTTTTGTTCAGTAGTTCCAATTTCTGAGGCCTTTAGGAATAAATAAGTTTTTTTATTGCTAATAATGTCACCACCAATTTGTTTCCCAAACTTATTAGGGTCACCAAAAACATCTAGTAGGTCGTCTTGCAGCTGAAACGCAATCCCGATGTTTCTTCCAAATTCGTAAATATTGTGCTGATCTTCAGAAGATCCCCCCGCGATAATAAAGCCTGTTTGCAAGCTACAGCCCAATAATACTGCAGTTTTTAACTCAATCATCCTTAGGTATTCAGAGATAGACACATCGGTTTCCGTTTCATAATTCATATCAAACTGCTGTCCTTCGCACACTTCTATAGCTGTTTTGTTGAATAATTCTAATAGTTGCGCAAGGTATTTATCTTCGCTTTTACAAAGTTGCTGGTATGCACAAACCAACATCACATCACCTGATAAAATACCTGTATTTTCATTCCATTTGGTGTGTACTGTGAGTTGATTCCTTCTTTTAGGGGCCTGATCCATAATGTCATCGTGCACTAACGTGAAATTGTGAAAGATTTCAATAGCTAGTGCCTGAGGAATTGCATCTTCAATTGATTTGCCAAACATATCGCAAGCCAATAAAAGTAGTACAGGTCGTATTCTTTTCCCACCTAATGATAGGATGTACGAAATGGGCTCGTATAGTTGAGGTGGATTATGGCTAAAATCCAATTTGGCGATTTCAGTTTCTATTCTTTCGGTAAGGTTGGTAGTGTCCAAAGTTACAGTTGGATTCATGTTTGAAGTAAACTTTTTAGGTATGTTCCATAGCCACTCTTAACCAATGGAGTTGCTAGTTCGTCCAATTGTTCAGGACCAATAAACCCCATTCTGTAGGCGCATTCTTCAATACATCCGACTTTTAGTCCTTGTCGTTCCTCAAGTACTTGAACAAATTGTCCTGCTTGCATTAATGAAGGGAAGGTACCTGTATCTAACCAAGCAGTTCCTCTGTCCATTATTGCTACCTTTAGTTTTCCTTGTTTGAGATAAACTTTATTTACGTCTGTTATTTCGTATTCTCCCCTTGGGCTTGGTTTTATGTCTTTTGCAATTTGAACAACCTCGTTATCGTAGAAATAAAGTCCGGGTACAGCAAAATTCGATTTTGGTTTCTCAGGTTTTTCTTCAATTGAAACTGCAGTGTTTACTTCATTAAATTCAACAACTCCGTATCGTTCAGGGTCTGAAACATGATAAGCAAATACAACGCCTCCATCCGGATTAGTTATGGCTTGTAGTTTTTTTGCTAACCCAGAACCATAGAATATATTATCTCCTAAAATTAGTGCTGCAGGATCTTTTCCAATAAAATTTTCACCCAATACAAAAGCCTGCGCAAGTCCATTGGGAATTTCTTGCACTTTATATTCGAAATTACAACCGAGATTCGAACCATCACCCAATAGTTTTTGAAAGTGAGGCGTGTCATGAGGTGTGGAGATAATTAAAATGTCTTTTATTCCTGCCATCATTAAAGAAGATAGAGGGTAATATATCATTGGCTTGTCGTAGATCGGCATGAGTTGTTTGCTAACAGCCAATGTTAATGGATGCAACCGTGTGCCTGAGCCTCCGGCTAAAATTATTCCCTTCATGTTGTTTTTTCTTCTTGGGGTTGTTCAACAAAAATAGGCCTATCTTTTTTGATGGTCAAGTTTTCAAGGTCAATGTCTTCTTCTTCATCAATAATTTCTAGCAATGGCTCGGTAAATGCTTTATTGGTAATAAATCTATCAAGCGTTAATAGGAAAGATGGAAGTAGGACTAAATTAGCTATCATAGCAACAAGCAAGGTCATTGAAACAAGAACTCCTAACGCTCGAGTTCCTCCAAAATCTGATATCATGAAGACAGAAAATCCAAAGAAAAGAACAATAGAAGTGTACATCATGCTGATTCCGGTTTCGCTTAGTGCATTTAAAACTGACTTTCGGATTTGCCAACTACTTTGTTTCAGCTCCTGTCGGTATTTAGCCAAGAAATGAATGGTATCATCAACTGAAATTCCAAAAGCAATGGAGAATACTAATATGGTTGAAGGTTTAAGCGCTATTCCAAAATATCCCATTATGCCACCAGTGACCAACAGAGGAATTAAATTCGGTATAAGAGACACTACAACCATTTTCCAGGATCTGAAAAGTAGCATCATAATGAAGCCAATTAACACTACTGCTATAGCAAGGCTTAATTTTAAATTTTCAATTAGAAAAGTTGTTCCTCTTAAAAAAGTAATACTAGGACCAACTATGAGAACTTCATATTTTTCTGGGTTAAATATTGAATCTATTCTTGGATTCAATTCGGCAAAAAGTGCTTCCATTTCTTTTGTGCCGATATCTTTCATCTGCACACTAATTCTTGTGTATTGTTTGGTGGTGTCAATAAACGCTGAAAGCCACTGTTGATTACTTCTAGAATTTGGTAAGTAATCTTTAAACATAGTTTTTTCACCATTATTGATTAATTTATATCTTTTTGGATTTCCGTTATAAAAGGCTTGTTTGCAAAACTTTACACCGTCAATAATGGAAAGGGGGCGAGAAAATTCATCATATTCAGCAAGCACCCCATATAATTTATCTATTTTCTTTAATGTTTTATCTGTAGTCGCACGCCTAGGTTTTTTAGCATCAATTGCTATTTCGAAAGGCAATACTCCTTTGAAGTGATCTTCAAAAAACAATAAATCTGTAACTACTTTATGAGAGTTTGGAACGTCATCAACTACGTTTCCTGTTGTTTTTAGAAGAGTCATTCCATGCACTGAAACAGCAATTAAAAGACCAGTAATAAGGTAGGTTACAGTTCTATGATTTAATACTATGGTTTCGAAAAAACTGAGGCAGGAAATGATCCAATGTTTATCTAAATGTTGTGAATGTCTTGTTTTTGGATCGGGGAAATAACTGAAGAATATTGGCACAACGCAAATGGCAATTATGAAAACGAACATTATGCTAATGAATGCTACGATTCCAAACTCTATAAGCAATGGATTTTGAGTGAACACAAAAGTGAAAAAGCCACATGCTGTCGTGAAATTAGTAAGCAGTGTCGCATTGCCAATTTTTTCAATCACACGGCTCAACGCCTTCATCTTATTTTGGTGATCTTTAAATTCACTATGAAATTTGTTAATCAAGAAAATACAATTGGGCACACCTATTACAATTAATAAAGGTGGAATTAAAGCAGTAAGAATAGTTATTTTATAACCTAGCGTCCCAAGAATTCCAAAATACCATATTACTCCAACGGATACAACTAGCATTGATGTAATCACTGTTTTTGCAGATTGAAAAAAGATGGAAAGTAGAAGGGTTGTAACAAATATAGATAAGCCGACAAAGACACCTAATTCTTTACGGATCATTTCTGTGACCTCTGTTCTTACATAAGGTAATCCGGAGATATAAGTGGATATTTTTTGATTTTCTCTAAAAAGGTTAACTTTAATTTCAATTTCTTCAATCAACGGCACTCGAGCCCTTGAATGGAAAATGTCGTGATCTAAAGTAATGGCAATTAGCGAAGCACCAGAAGAATCATTATACAGCAAACCTTTGTAAAAAGGAAGTCGTTCAATTTTGATTCTAATTTCTTCCAGTTCCTGCTCTGACTCCGGACGATTTTTTATTACAGGAGTAATTTCAAAAACTTTGTCCTTAGTGTTTTTAACAAGGTCGAATATGCTGGTGACAGAAACAACAGTGTCGACTCCATCAATTTTTTTTAAATCTTGGATTAGGTCGTACCAATTTTGAAAAAGTGAAAGGCTCTTTGTAGGGTTATCTTCAATGGCAATAAGCAGCACCGAACCAGACTTGCCAAATCTTTTTTGAAAATTAGCGTATGCTATTTTTGTAGAATCTGTGTTTGGTAAAAGATCAGGAAACTCATAAATCATCTCTGCTTTTCTGCCTTGAAAAGCCATCAAAGAAGTAAACAAAACGATACCAACTAAAATGGTAATGCGATTTCGCAGAATTAGACGTACGATTCTAGACCAAAAGCCCACAATAATTAATAAATGATGATTAGTGTTCGAAAGTAAAAACTAATTGTATCTTATTCAAATAATCTCGATAAATATGGATTATTGACCGCTGAATGTATAACTAATATTAACTCTGTTATCTTTGGCGTGGATTTTGAAAAACAACTCTAAAATCATATAAATGAAAAAGATATTTTATATCCTGGTTGCTACATTAGTGTTAATTTCATGTCATGGGGCTAAGAAAGCGATGCAAAAAGGGCAGTACGATGTTGCTATAAATAAGGCAGTTGTAAAGCTTCAAAAAAAGCCAAACGACCCTGAACATTTGCAAGTTTTAGAGTTATCTTTTCTTAAAGTAGTTGAACAAGATAATCGTAAGATTGAATTCTTGAAAAAGGAAGGAAGACCAGATAATTGGGATAATATTAACGCAGTTTATATAAAGATGAACAACCGGCAAGAAAAAGTGTCAAAACTCATGAACATTCCTCATGGCATTGAATTTAAAAACTACAGCCCCGATATCATCGCATCTAAAGAAAGAGCAGCTGAATATTATTATGTTCATGCTGAACAGTTATTGAAGAATAACAATAGAAAAGACGCGAGAATCGCATATGATGAATTAAAGCGTGTAAAGGGCTATTACAATAGTTATAGAGATTTAGATCAATTATTAGTTCAGGCAAAAGAGTTAGGCACAAGTAATGTTTTGTTTGAGATGAAGAATGCAACAGGGATTCCTTTGCCTCCTGAGTTTGAGAAAGATTTAATGAAGATTTCTTTAAGCACATTAAATAAAAACTGGATACGCTATTTTAATGAAAAGCAAGGAGATTTGATTTTCGATTACACGATATTGATCAACATGAAAGTAATAACGGTATCTCCAGAATCTGAAAAGCAACTATTTTATGAAGAAAAAAAGAAAGTGCGTGATGGTTGGGAGTATGAACTAGATGAAGATGGAAACGTAAAAAAAGATACATTAGGGAACGATATTAAAGTTCCAAAATACAAAACGATTACGTGTAAAGTTGTGGAAAAGCTGCAATCGAAAAGCGCAGTGATTATTGGTTCAATTAACTATATAGATAACCGAACAAATGAGTTGATAAGAACAGATCCGATTAAATCTGAAACATTCTGGCAACACCGTTCTGGAATTGCAAATGGTAATGTTAATGCGTTAACGGCAAAAACAAAAAAAATCATTGGGATACCACCAGCTCCGTTTCCTAGAGATTTTGATATGCTTTCTGATGCTGGACAAATACTAAAGCGAATGACTAAGGATATTATATATCAAAATAAAAATGTGCTCTATTAAATGGGTAAAATAATTGATGGGTTTAATTTTTTGTCGAAACTAAATATCGGTCGTATAGCAAATGCAATCAAGGTTTTATCTAGTTTTTATTTATCTAAGTGGACAGGAAGAGCAATTCAGTGGGGTGAACCAATTAGTATTTCGTTTGAACCCACAACGGCATGTAATTTAGGTTGTCCGGAATGCCCTAGCGGCTTAAAACAGTTTACTAGGGCAACGGGTAATTTAACGTCAGAATTTTTTAGGTCAACTATAGATCAACTCAAGAATAAGTTGAGCTATCTAACATTCTATTTTCAAGGCGAGCCGTATATAAATCCTCAATTTTTAGATATGGTGCGTTATGCTTCTGGAAATGGAATTTATACAGCAACATCTACTAATGCACATTTTTTGGATGATTGTAATGCTAGAAAAACAATTGAGTCAGGATTGGATAGACTTATCATTTCTATTGATGGAACAACACAAGACGTTTATGAAAGCTATAGAGTGAATGGTAATTTAGTAAAGGTTATTGAGGGAACGAAAAATATACTTAAATGGAAGAAAAAGTTAAAGTCTAAAACACCGTATGTTATTTTTCAGTTTTTGGTTGTACAACCCAACGAACACCAGATTAATGCAGTACAGAAATTAGCTAAAGAATTAGGGGTAAATGCGGTGAAGTTAAAAACAGCTCAAGTATATGACTATAAAAATGGAAATGAGTTAATTCCAACAATTGATAAATATTCTCGCTATAGAAAGGAAGAAGGAGGAAAGTACACTATTAAAAATCCCTTGGAAAATCATTGCTGGAAATTATGGCATTCCTGCGTGTTTACATGGGACGGTAGAGTTGTTCCTTGTTGTTTTGATAAGGACGCTAAACATTTTTTAGGTGATTTGAAAGTTAATTCATTTAGTCATATCTGGCATGGCAAACCATATCAAGAATTTAGAGAATCTTTACTCCGTTCTAGAAGCGAGATTGATATCTGTAAGAATTGCTCAGAAGGCACCAAGGTTTGGGCCTAGGATTGAAAAGTTTACACAGTCATAATGTCTGCCTCTTTAGCAGAGACTAAATCATCAATTTTCTTGTTGTACTCGTTAGTTACGTCTTGAACACTAGTTTCAGCACTTTTTCCTATGTCTTCAGGTAGGCCATCGTTACTTAGCTTTTTGATTTCATCGTTAGCATCTTTTCTTGCGTTACGAATACTCACTTTATCGTGCTCGCCAGCAGCTTTAGCTTGTTTTACTAAATCTCGTCTTCGTTCTTCCGTTAATTGAGGAACATTAATCACGATTAGCTCCCCGTTGTTCTGCGGGTTTAGACCTAAATTAGAATTGATAATTGCTTTTTCTATTTCTTCCAGTATTTGCTTCTCCCATGGCTGAATGCTTAGCGTTCTTGCGTCCAATGTGTTTACGTTTGCTACTTGACTAAGTGGAGTTTTAGAACCATAATAATCTACGGAAACTGAATCTAACATGGATGGGTTTGCTTTTCCTGCTCTAATTTTGGTAAGTTCAGCTGCAAGATGCTCAATAGATGCGGCCATTGATTCTCTTGCCATATCTATAATCATGTCTATTTCTTCAGTCATGGTGTCTTTGTTTAATGGTGCTTACAAATAAACTAAAATTCAACTAAAGTTCCTACTTGTTCTCCAATTACCACACGCTGAAGATTGCCAGGTTTATTCATGTCAAAAACTATAATCGGCAACTTATTTTCATTACAAAGAGTGAAAGCCGTCATATCCATAATGTTAAGTCCTTTTTCGTATACTTCGTTAAATGTAATACTGTCATATTTTGTAGCATCTGCATTTTTCTCTGGGTCCTCTGTGTATATGCCGTCTACTCTTGTCCCTTTTAATATTACTTCTGCACCAACTTCAATTGCTCTAAGAGATGCTGCAGTATCAGTTGTGAAATATGGATTACCTGTGCCTGCACCAAAAATCACAACACGCCCTTTTTGCAGATGGCGAACGGCTCTACGTTTGATATAAGGTTCTGCAATCTGTTCCATTTTAATAGCTGTTAACAGACGAGTTTTGATGCCTATAGATTCTATTGCGCTTTGCAATGCCAATCCATTTATACATGTTGCAAGCATACCCATATAATCTCCTTGAACACGATCAATAACTCCTGTTTCTGCCTGAATTCCTCTAAAGATGTTTCCTCCACCTATTACAACGGCAACTTCAACACCACTTTCCATAATTTGTTTTATTTCTTGTGCATATTGAGTAAGCATATCATTGCTTATCCCGAAGTCTTGCTCTCCCATGAGAGATTCGCCACTTAATTTTAGAAGTATTCTTTTATATTTCATAAGTTTAATTTTCGAATTCAAATATGACTAAAAAAAAACGACAAAAAAAAAGAGAAACTTAAGTTTCTCTTTTTTTAAAGTTATACTAAAGCTGCTCGCTTGAAATCGGTAACAGCTAAATCGCTGTCAATATCTTTAAGATATTGGCTAACACTTTTCTTATTGTCTTTTATGAACGCTTGGTTGACTAAAGTGTTCTCTTTGAAGAATTTATTTAATCTACCTTTAGAAATTTTCTCAGCTAAATCAGCAGGTTTGCCTTCTGCAATAGCCTGGTCTTTTCCAATTTCTATTTCTTTATCAATAATAGCTTTATCAACAGATTCTTGATCTAAAGCAATGGGAGCCATTGCAGCAACTTGCATTGCAATATCTCTACCTGCTTCTGAGAAATCGCCAGCTATACTTAAACCGACCAATGAAGCAATTTGATTTCCAGGATGATTGTAGGCGACAACCTTTCCTGCTTCAATCGTATTGAAAACAGATATTTCAATTTTTTCACCAATTTTACCTATTTGCTCGGTAATTTTCTCCCCAATTGTCATTCCGTTTCCAGCATAACTCAGTTTGTTTAACTCTTCTATTGAAGTAGGCTTGTTCTCTAGGGCGGCATTTGTAATTGTCTCAACAAATGTATTAAAGTCATCATTTTTTGCCACAAAATCTGTTTCACAATTCACCATGACAACAACACCTTTAGATCCGTCTGCATTTGCTTTAGCAATTGTTAAACCTTCTGCCGCATCTCTGTCGCCCCTTTTTGCTGCAACCTTTTGACCTTTTTTCCTAAGAATATCAACAGCAGCATCAAAGTCACCGTTTGCTTCAACCAAAGCCTTTTTACAGTCCATCATTCCAGATCCTGTTTGTTTTCTCAATTTATTTACCTCTGATGCAGTAATAGTAGCCATCGCATTAAGTATTAAAGTGTGATTTAATTATTTCGCTTCAGCCTCAGTAGCCTCAGTCTTTTTTTTAGTTTTTGCTTCTGCTTTAATCGCAGTGTCAGCTTGTTTGTCTTTAGTAGCTTTTCTTTCTCCTAAACCTTCTTTGATAGCATCTACAGCGTGCGTAATAATTGCTTCAATAGACTTAGTAGCATCGTCATTCGCGGGAATAGGGAAATCAACTAATTTAGGGTCAGTATTAGTGTCAACTAATGCAAACGTTGGAATATTCAATTTTTTAGCTTCTTTTATTGCGATATGTTCTTTATTGATATCAACAACAAAAAGTGCAGCAGGGAGTCTAGTAAGATCAGAAATACTACCAAGAGTTCTTTCTAATTTTTCTCTTTGACGCATAATTTGAAGACGCTCTCTTTTAGAGATGTTGTCAAAAGTACCATCAGTTCCCATTTTATCAATTTGCGCCATCTTACGAACAGCTTTTCTAATTGTAGCAAAATTGGTAAGCATGCCACCCGGCCATCTTTCTGTAACGAAAGGCATATTAGTTTCAGCAACTTTTTTAGCAACTATATCCTTTGCTTGTTTTTTTGTTGCAACGAACATTATTTTCTTTCCTGATTTAGCAATTTGAGCTAAAGCTTTACTCGCCTCGTCTAACTTTGCAACAGTTTTATGAAGATCGATGATATGAATACCATTTCTTTCCATAAAAATATAAGGAGCCATTGCTGGATTCCACTTTTTCTTTAGGTGACCGAAGTGTACACCTGCTTTCAATAAGTCTTCGTAATTTGGTTGTGCCATTGTGTTTATTGTTTACATTCTTATAAATAACAACAGCCAAGTAGCGTTTCCGATCTGGGCTGTTTAGATACTAAACGATCTAATATCGCATTAACGTTTACTGAATTGGAATTGCTTACGTGCTTTCGGCTGCCCGAATTTCTTACGCTCAACCATTCTTGGGTCACGCGTCATAAGACCTTCAGCTCTCAGTGCTGCTTTGTAATCAGGATCTATTTCAACAAGTGCTTTAGAAATACCTAAACGAATTGCTTCTGCTTGACCTTTAAAGCCTCCACCTTTTACGTTTACTTTTACGTCATATTTTCCAACGTTTTCAGTAATAGCAAATGGTTGTGCTAGTTTACCTTGTAATTCAACTAAAGGAAAATAGTCTTTTTGATCTTTATTGTTAATTGTAATTTTACCTTTTCCTTTAGAAAGATAAATTCTAGCTACAGCTGATTTTCTTCTTCCGGAAGTATTGATAACGTCCATGTCTATTACTTGATTGAGTTGATGTTAAATTCTTTTGGTTGCTGTCCTTCATGCGGATGTTCTGTTCCTACATATACATATAGGTTTCTGAAAAGTTGTCTTCCAAGTTTATTTTTTGGAAGCATCCCTTTTACTGCTTTTTCAACTAATGCATAGGGTTTCTTTTCCAACAATTCTTTTGCTAAAGCAGATCTTTGTCCGCCTGTATAACCAGTATGGCGGATATATTTCTTTGTGTCCCACTTGTTTCCAGAAAGAGTGATCTTTTCTGCATTGATAACAATT
>JABHTA010000111.1 GCA_018669945.1 Flavobacteriales bacterium | reverse complement strand
ATTATTTCAATGTTGATAACGTAAATACGGCAATCGGCAATCATATAAATGGCTCTGAAGATAATTCTTCCTTAATTTATGCGGTTATCTGCTTTCAAAGTTGGCACAAGCAATTTATCGCTGCTTAAGTGAGATCATTAAGCTATCAAATGCTTTTTTGAAGTCAAATACCAGGGAGGCTTTTAAGGCATTTGTAGAAAACGAAACGTAATTATTTTCTATGGTCTTGATTGCCATTGAAATATTATCGACTGTTCTTTCATTGATTAATATTCCCGCTTTATGTTCTTCGAGGCATTTCATCCCAACTATGTTTTGACCTATAACAGGGAGACCAGCAGCGAAATAATTATAGACTTTGCCTGCTGGTGATGAAATATAGTTGAAGTTCTGTTTACCAATTAATTCCATATCGTAGAATGAAAATCCAATATCGTAATTGGAAATGGAATTAATAATTTGAGATTGTTCTGTATAAGAGAAATCAAAAATTAGCCTTTTTTGTTCGATAACATCAGCGTACTTTTTTAACAGTAAGTTGCAGTAGTTGTCGTCTTTTATACCCTTAATTGTAAGGGTAAAACCAGGGTGCAACATTGTTGAATCGACACATTCTTCAATGCCATAGTAGTTTTTAATATTTCCTAAATACAATAGATTGCCCCTAAAGGTGGATGGGCTACTTTTCTTATTTTCAATAATAGGAGCATTCGGTAAATAATGAATTTTACACTTTTCGCCTAAATTGAGGTATTCTGCTCTTTCCTTAGTTTGGATGACGAGATAATCGATTCCAAGTTCTAAACATCGTTCGAAATAACTATCCCTTAGTATCTCTAATGATAAAAAGATAGTGTGGTCAAATTTCTGTTTGGCAACTATATACCCCGTACTATCTATACCAAAGACCAAGTCAAACTGGGTATTCACTTTTGTTTTAAGCCACTCTTGGAGTCGTTTTAATTTGAAATCTTTGTATTTGCCTAATTGTTTTAACCATCTTGCCTTGAGTTTCGAAATGGTTATAAGTTCGCAATTCGGTACAGTAGAATTATCTACAAACCCTTCTAAATTAAAAGCTATTACTGTAACAATATAACCTTCATTTTCTAGACAAGAGATCAAATTTAGCACGGTAGGTGAGTATGAAACCCATTCATCAGGAAAAACAACTAGTGCCGATTTCATAAAATTTTTGTAAAATAGAAACCATAAAATTTAGCTTGGCTCTCTTGCGGATGAAACGGAATAAAACAGTTGCTAATAGGATCGTCCCATTGGTCGATTAGTTTGTACCCACATTGTAATATGCTATTAATGAATTCATCCTTTTTGTTAACTTTAAAAGGGTAATATGTTACACCGCCATTTTGTGTTGATACAAATTCTTGCGACTGGTGTAGTGGGAGATGAGCTATGATGATCTGGTTTGGTTTTTTGTCTTTCAGTACGTCATAAAAAGGAGAAATATCTTCTAGGTATTGGAAAACTCCCATGCATAAAAAAGTCCAATTTTGCAGGCTTATTTTACTATTATCAGTAAAGGAAAGATTGCTTGGTGCGTTAAGTGTTTTTGCTTTTTTTATTATGTTAGGTAAGTCATAACAGATCCATTCAACAGTTTTGAGTTCGGTAAGTTTTTTTAAATAGGTGCGGTAATTTTGCCCCATGTTCCCACCAAAATCAAAAACAGTATTGGATTTTTTTATTGCTTCGCTAAGCCAAAAAAGAATCGGATAATCTTCTATTTCGATTACGGTATTTCCTTCAGCATACCAATCTGCAACTTTTGGATGGTCGTAACCCGTTTTTAAGCCCGTTAATTTTTTATTTGCAGCTTCAAAATTTGGATATACACCTCTATATCCTCCAATTCCTTCCCGTTTACTGAATAAAAAGTAATATCTCAGGTGTCGCTGAAATTTATAGAGAAGGCTAATCATTAATAAAATCCTTAAGACAGTGAGCAACTGTTCTAATTTCCGTTTCGGTAATTCCCAACCCTGAGGGTAAATAAAATCCATTACGGGCAAGAAACTCCGAATTAGGCAAGGAGGTGTCGTTAAAAAGCCCTTGCTTCAGGTATACAGGCTGCTCGTGCATTGGCCAGAAAAAAGGCCGTGTACCGATTTTGTTCTTACTAAGATGGGTGCAAATTTCTTGGACAGAATACGAACAATCGTTTAGAACTATTCCAAATACCCAGTAAATATTTTCAGCATATTCTCTTTGGTCAATAGGTAATTGAAACTCCCTAATGTCTCCTAATAGCTCATGGTACAGATTGCCAATCCACCTTTTTTTCTCGACAAGCTTATCTAACTGTTCTAGTTGGGCAACACCTACAGCCGCTTGAAGATTGGTCATTCTCATGTTCCAGCCAGAATTTTGGTGCACGAATCGGGTTTCATTGTTGAAACATAGGTTCTTGTAATACCGTGCTTTTTTCGCAATTTCTTCGTTATTCGTGAGAAGCATTCCCCCCTCACCTGTTGTTATTATCTTGTTGGCGTAAAAACTAAACGTGCTTACGTCTCCAAAACTTCCACAAGGCTTCCCTTTGTATGTTTGTCCGTGCATTTGAGCTGCGTCTTCAATTACTTTAAGATCGTATTTTTTCGCAATAGCGAGTATTAAGTCCATCTCAGCAGGTAAACCGTAAATATGTACGGCAAGAATCGCTTTGGTTTTTTCTGTAATTACTGATTCTATTTTAGAGACATCCATATTCCACGTGTCCATATTACAGTCCACCAAAACAGGAGTCGCCCCGGCACGAACAATGGCATCAGCACATGAAATTATAGTGAAAGATGGCAATATTACTTCGTCTCCTGCATGTATTCCTATTGCTTTCACTGCAAGTTCAAGTGCAGTTGTCCCATTAGTTACACTTATTCCAAATTTGCGATTCACTTTTTCCGCAAACTCGTTTTCGAATCGGCCAACAAAAGGCCCTTCGGAACTTATCCAGCCAGTATTGATACACTCGTGCAAGTATTTATTTTCATTTCCTTCTAGTAAAGGTGTGTTTACAGGAATCATATTAACCAATTTTCAGCTCATTTGGGTTTACAGCATCGAAGCGTTTTTTGTCTGTTTCTATAGAAAACGGACCCTGTTTTACCTCATACATTTCAGTGTCTTCTATAATTTCAAATCCATGTCCACCAGACGCTAGTAAAATAATATCGCCAGATACTAGAATATCACTTTTAATATAATCCGTTTTTTGTGTGTAAAAATCTACTCGAATTTTCCCGGTCTTAATAAACAGAACTTCCTGTGTCGAAGTAACTTCCCTTTTTACGGGGTTATGCACATGAGCATCAATTTTTTTCCCAGCTTTATGGTTCATATAACCTAGTTGCTGTGAATAATCGTTTGGAGTAAAAAATTCAATCCCCTCTTTCGCGAAACGATGCGAGATTATTATAGCAATTACATTACCTTTGTGCTCTATTTTTTTAATCATACGAGCAAAAATAACAAAACATAAGACCAATTCTAATTACATGTAGTTGCTTAATGAATAGAATAGATGATAATATAGAAGTCTTGGAGCCAGGGAAGCGATTTTCGAGCTACTGGGGAGAACTTTGGCAATATCGTGAACTGTTTTATTTCCTATCCTGGCGAGATTTTTTAGTGAGGTACAAGCAAACTGTATTGGGTGTGGCGTGGAGTGTAATTCGTCCTATTCTTACAATGATTGTGTTTACAGTGGTTTTTGGAAAGTTGGCTAAATTTCCTTCAGAGGGAGTACCTTATGCCATTATGGTTTATTGCGCATTGTTACCATGGCAATTTTTTGCAACAACATTTAGCGAAGCAGGAAATTCGCTGTTGGCTAATGCCAGAATGCTGACAAAAATTTATTTTCCGAGATTAATTATTCCAGCTTCTTCATTATTGGTGAACTTAATTGATTTTTTCATCTCTTTTGTTATTCTACTTGGATTAATGGCTTACTATCAATTCATGCCAAGTTGGAAAATCGTATTCATTCCAGTATTTCTTTTTATGGCTATGATTACTTCCCTAGGGGCAGGGGTTCTCATAGTAACTTTAAATGTAAAGTATCGGGATTTTAGGTACGTTGTTCCTTTTGTTGTGCAATTGGGTTTGTATGTTTCTCCAGTAGGATTTAGTAGTAACATCATACCTGGTAAATGGCAATTTTTATATTCATTAAACCCTATGGTCGGTGTAATTGACGGATTCAGATGGTCAATACTAGGGGAAGGGTACACTATGAATTGGGCTGCTTTTAGTTTATCCGCAGCGCTAACTGTTCTATTTTTTTTTATTAGTGTCACTTATTTTAAACGAATGGAAAAATCATTTGCTGATATTATATAATGAGTGTAGCGGTAGATGTACAAGGTCTTGGGAAAAAGTACCTGATTAGTAAATCAGATAAGCAGCAGTATAACACTTTTCGTGATCGAATTTATCAGTTATTTATAAAGAAAGATTCAAATTCAGTAGAAGAATTTTGGGCATTAAAGGATATTTCATTTAAGGTTAAAAAAGGTGAGCGTGTAGGGATAATAGGCAGGAATGGAGCAGGGAAGTCCACATTACTTAAAATACTGAGCAAAATTACCGATCTCACAGAAGGGCGAATTGAAATAAAAGGAAAGGTAGCGAGTTTATTGGAGGTAGGAACTGGTTTTCATCCAGAATTAACAGGGAGAGAGAACATCTACCTTAATGGTTCGATATTGGGAATGTCGAGAGATGAGATTAATGCAAAAATGGAAGAAATTATTTCATTTGCTGAAATTGAAAAGTTTTTGGATGTACCGGTGAAAAGATATTCTAGTGGAATGACTGTACGTTTGGCTTTCTCTGTTGCAGCTCATTTAGAACCAGAAATTTTGGTAGTAGATGAGGTCTTAGCTGTCGGAGACGCTGCGTTTCAAAAAAAATGCCTTGGAAAGATGGAGGATGTCGCACAAAAAGGAAGAACCGTTCTTTTTGTAAGCCATCAAATGGAAGCTATTGATAAATTATGCGATTCTTGTGTGCTACTCGAAAATGGAAAATTTGTAATGCATGATGAAACTTCAAAAGTAATTGATGCGTACCTATCAGCTAGTAAAAAGTACTCAGAGGTGGACTTGTCTTGTATTAAAAGTCGACATGGAGAGGGGAGAATTCGGTTTACAAAAACTTGGATCGAAAACGGAAGAGGAGAAAAAACACCCATTGTTAAATCAGGTGACTCGATAAAAATTGTTGCAGAATATGAGTTGGTCGGTGCAGAGCCAATAGCAAACCCGGCATTTGCCTTTGCTGTCAATACAATACGGAATGTTGCCATTACTGATTTAAGTAATTTTACTGCAGGTGATGAATTTCACGAACATGAAATACCGAACAAAGGAAAGGTAGTTTGTGAAATTCCTTCTTTAACATTAAATACAGGTTCTTACTATTTCAATGTATTGGTTCGAACACCAGGTGCTGTGGAAGACTGGATTACTGAGGCGTTTTACTTTGATGTAGAAGCTGGTGATTTCTTTAAGTCAGGTAATTTGCCAGATACAGCAAGGTTGATATTAATGAATCAAGATTGGAAATTAGATTTTAGAGATCAGTAATGTACAAATTTGTTAAGGTTACCTCACTGTATCAAAAGGCATTGACCTCTTGGTCTAACACTGAAAAACGAGGAGCGAAATTAAGCTATTCAGAAGCCATGGATAGTATTAATTATCAGGCTTATGGTTGGAGTGACTTTTATGAAAGTGAGTTAGGTAAGTTCGGTGTTGAATCAACACAAATTATTGCAAATTCAGATTTTCATCAACAGCTGTGGGCGCAGGAAAATCAAGTCGATAAGTCGGGACTGGATCTACTAATAGAACAATTAAAAAGGCTTAAGCCAGATGTTGTACTTTTTGAAGATAGTCATACTTATGGAGGTAAGATTTTAGAGCAAATCAAAATAGACGTGCCTAGTATAAAATGTACTGTCGGATTTAATTGCGCACCTTGCTCTCCTTCTGCTTTAGAAGGGTTCAAGGCCTTTAATTTTGTACTGACTTGTACTCTTGGTTTTAAGGTAGAGATGGAAAAAGCAGGGGTGAATACATACTTAATTAATCATGCATTTCACCAACCCGTGCTTGATCGAATTCAATTATCTAATACAGTTGAACATGATACAGTATTTGTAGGCGGCATTTTTCTAGGAACTGATTTTCACAATAGGCGTAGAAAATTAATTGAAAATTTAATCAATAAGGCTGGTTCGTTAACTATCTATGGTTATCTTAATGAATCTATAAGTTGGAAAAGAAAAATCACTAATTCGATAATACCAGGACATAATTATTCAAGGGGGTTAAAAAGACAAATTCGAACGCCCAAATTTGGATTAGAAATGTATCAAGTGATGCGCGATTCAAAAATAGTATTGAATAACCACATAGATGCAGTAAAAGAATATGCGGGAAATATGCGTTTGTTTGAGGCGACTGGAATTGGAAGTTGTTTGCTTACGGATAATAAAACCAATATTCGCGATTTGTTCGACGTAGGTAATGAGATTGTAGTATATGATTCTCCGGCGGACTGCGTTGACAAGATTAGATGGTTGTTAGATAATGAGAAAGAAAGAGAGGAAATTGCAGTAGCTGGACAGAAAAGAACATTAAAAGAGCACACCTTTAAGGAGCGTGCAGTTCAGTTACATCAGTTGATTATTGGTGTGTTAGGAGGTTAATTGAAGGCGGATAAAGAAAAGAAAAAATGGAAAACATCAAGTTCGGGATAATTGGATTAGGTAATATCGGAAAAAGACATTTGGCTGTTTTGGATGCGAATAAGAATGTTGAGGTAGTTCAGATATGTGATATTGATGTTGAGAAATGTAAGGCGCAGGCAGCATTATATAATTATATCAATTATACTGTTGATTACAATGAATTACTGTCCAATTCTGAGATTGATATGGTATGTATCTGTACACCACATGCCACACATAAACCCATTGCAATAGATTCCAGCAATGCAGGAAAGAATGTTTTAGTTGAAAAGCCGATGGCTCTTTCTTCAGTTGATTGTGATTTAATGATTAAAGCTGCTAAAGAGAATGGAAAGAGACTATTTGTTGTAAAACAAAATAGATATAATATGCCAGTAATGTTGGTGAAGGAGGCGTTGGAATCCGGCAAGTTAGGCGAGATTCATATGGTAAATTGCAGCGTATTATGGAATAGAAATATAGAATATTATTCTGAGTCAGATTGGCGAGGAAGTAAGTTAAAAGAAGGCGGAGCATTGTATACTCAAGCAAGTCATTTTATAGATTTGTTGGTGTGGTGTTTTGGTGAAATAGTTGAGGCTAAAACGACTTTGCAAAATAAAATACATGATATCGATTTTGAAGATTGTGGCTCAACAGTAGTTTCATTTGCTAATGGAGCTATTGGAAACATTATATGGACCAATGTGGTATATAGCAAAAACTATGAAGGTAGTATTACTTTAATAGGAGAAAATGGAACAATAAAAATTGGAGGTAAATACCTTAATACAATTGAATATTGGGATGTAAAAGGATACGAATTACGAACTGATATTGTGTTTGAAGATAAACCCAATTTATATGGTAAATACCAGGGAACTAGTTCGAATCACGACAAGGTTATGGAGAAAATAGTTGAAGAGTTTTCCAGCGGAAAAAATCTTGTCGTAGATGGAGAAGAAGGTAAAAAAACAGTGAGAGCGATTGAAAAGATATACCAAGGGCAACGTTAGTTATTATAGTCCTAATTTTTTTTTCAATTTACTACTCCATCCAGATCCCTCTTCCTCTTCGTAATATCCATATCCATATCCATATCCATATCCATATTTGTACGAATATCCTTGACTAGTTGTATTTACAGCGTTAAATAGTAATGTCATATTTGGAATTCTCTTATAAGTATATAGTTCTTGAAGATTTTTCAGATAGCTATGTTTTGTCACATTTTGACGGACAACGATGATATTTACGTTTGAATATTTAGTTAGTAATAATCCATCGGTAACAAGCCCAATGGGAGGAGAATCAATGATGATTTTATCATATTTGGATTGAAGATATTCCATAAGATTGTCCATCTGTTGAGTCATAATTAATTCAGAAGGATTAGGAGGGATTGGGCCAGCCGTAATAATATCAAGATTCTCATAAAAACCAGAATTATGAATGATTTCATCAAAACTTTTGTCACCAGCAAGATAGGTACTAACACCAATATCGTTCGAAATATTAAATTCTTGAGCTATTTTTTGTTTTCTAAGGTCTAACCCAACTAATATAGTTTTGAATCCAGCGGCAGCATAAACAGTAGATAAATTTAAACACGAAAATGTTTTACCTTCTCCACTAATAGATGAAGTGATAAGTATTGTTTTTTGATTGCCTTCCGTGCCAATGTACTTTAGGTTGGTACGAAGAGACCTAAACGCTTCTGAAATTGCAGATTTTGGTTTTTCATGAACAACTAGGCTGTTTTTTGATTTACTGAACGTTATTACTCCTAAGAGAGGAATACTACTGCTTTGTTGAATTGTCTCTAACGTATTAACTGTATCATTGAGCATCTGCTTAATGTATATTAAGAAAATCGGTAAAAAAATGCCCAAAAGTAAACTAATGGCGTAGTTCTTTTCTTTAACAGGGCTAACGGGTGAATACGTAACGGGGGCTTTATCTATAACGCTGTTGTCTGAAATCGCAGAGGCAATAACAATGGCTGTTTCAGCTTGTTTTTCTAGAAGATATACGTATAAATCTTCTTTAATAGTAAATTGACGCTGAATACCTAGCAATTCTCTTTCCGCTAGTGGAAGAGATCTGATTTGGGACTCATATTTGTTAAGTTGACGTGTGAGTTCAATTATAGCTATACTCAAGGTTGCATTTATGTTATTTACGTTAACAAGAATTTGTTTTCTAAGTTCTTGAATCTCGTCTTGAATTTTGGTATATCCTATTCCATTTTTTTTACTGACTATTCTCACTTGCTCCCGTTCTTGCTCTTTTTTGACAAGAGTTTCAATGAGTTGCATTAAAATTTGGTCTTCCAAGCCAAGACTGGAAGGAACAATGTGCCCAATATCACTATTCTCGCTCAGGTAATCGATGAGATAATTGGTGTATTCTTTTTGTATAGAATAAGCAGAGATTTTAACATCAATATTTTTAACTGCTTCAAGAATAATTGACGATTCAGTACTTATGTCGGTAATTCCTCTTTCAGATTTGTAAAGCTCTTTTTCAAATTCAATTGAACGCAGATTTGCCTGAATTTCATTTAGTTGTGCGTCAATAAACTTTAGTGAATTGGTTGCTAGCTTATTTTTTTCTTCTATGTCGCTTGAGATATACACTTCTACCAATTTGTTGATAAAGTCGGCTCCTTTTTTTGAAACCTGGTCTCTAATAGAAATTTTAAGGATGGAAGAACTTTTACTCATTAAATCTACCGACAGTTGGCTTAAATACTTGGCTGCTAGATCGTTATTGTCGTGAAAGGTGAATTTGTATTTTCTGTATTCAGTATTTTCTGAATTTGAATAATCTATCAGAAATTTTTCAGTTTTTGAAACAACTAAGACGCCAAAACTAGTCGTGATTTTCTCTCCAAACTTATTCATAATCTCAATAAGAGTGCCATCTGTTTTGCTGGTATATGAAATTTTGTACTCCAAATTATTAATTATATCTAAATCAAAAGTGTTAACATATGCTTCATACTCTAAAGAAGTGTATTCAACAGAAAAAGGAGATAGGTCGTAGATTTCACTTATTTTAATGTCGCCAACCAGAAAATAAGAGACATTGAAATCAAGTTCTTCAATTGCCCTTGTGGCTAAAGACCTCGATTTTAATATTTGCATCTCATTTTCTAGGTTTTGTTTGCCTGAAGAGAAACCCTCAATTTCATTTAGTACATCATCAGTGTTATTACGTTCGATGTTTATAAGTACAGTGCCAAATGTGCTGTAGATAGGGGTAGCGTACCAATTAATATAGTAAACCGCTCCCAAAGCGAAACCGATTGATAAGATAAAGAGATACCAGTATTTTAAGTAGCTAAATAGTAGTACTTTGACGTTAAAATCATTAGTTTGGAATTGTTGCTCCGAAGGTAGTTGTGTGTTTTGCGTTTCCACTTAGAGCAAATATATGAACTCGGAATTAATTATGTGCTTTTTTTGCAATAATACAGCCATACCATGTTTGGTCTTCAATCTCGGTCTCTGTCATCCAGTTATAGCAGCCGATTGTTTCAAATCCTACTTTTTTTAGAATCATAATAAGTTCATCTTTATAGTAGTAACGCATGTTATGGGACTCGTTTATCTTGTATTTATTTTTTGACTTTTTGTCGAGTATTTGAATATTAAAATCTACTAAAACGCAATTGTTTGCTGTGTCTATGGTTGGTTGGGATTTTCTAGTGATTTTTAGGTCATCATTTTCAAATGATCTTACTCTACTTGTTGGTAAATCATTCAGTACACCTTTTGCATGCCAAAAGTCAAAGATGAATACCCCACCTGGCTTCATAACTCGATAAATATTTTGTAGAAAATCTTTTAGCAATTCGTCAGTAGTTAAATAGTTTATCACATGAAATAATGAGGTCGTACAATCGTAGAATTCTTCGTTATCAAGATCTTTAATCTCAGAATGAAAAAAGCTTAAATGCCGATTATCTTCTTCCTTTGCTAAGGGAGATGCCATCTCAATCATCTGTTCACTAATATCAATTCCGGTAACGGAGTAGTTTTTATTATAAAACTCAAGCGCATGGCGTCCAGTTCCACAGCCAACATCTAACAAGCTAGTATTCGAATCACTGTTTTTATCGATAAGCGATAAAATATAGTCTACCTCTTTATCATACTCTTTATCGGCGTAAATTAAGTTGTAATACTTAGCGTAATCGTTAAAAATTGGCGACATTTGTATACTTACTATTTCAATTATTGAATTTAAATTGCGATAAAATTAACCAAGTTTGGGTATATTTTCTAACATATTTAAAAAGAAACAAAATCTACCACCGGTAGATTTATCTGTTTTAAAAACAGACATACATTCTCATTTTGTTCCAGCTATTGATGATGGGTCTCAGTCTATGCAGGAGACCATAGATTTGCTCCAAGAAATGATTGGTTTTGGTTATAAAAAGGTAATCACTACACCTCATATAATGAGTGATTTTTATCAAAATACACCAGAGATTATTTTAGGTGGTTTAGAAAAGATAAGACAGGCCATTAAAGAAAAGGATTTAGATATTGAAATTGAAGCTGCTGCTGAATATTATTTGGATGATTTTTTCGAAGAAAAAATTAAGACGGGAGATCTGTTAACTTTTGGCGATAATTATGTGCTTTTTGAGCTCCCTTTTATTTCGGAACCGCCAATGTTAAATAGTGCAATATTTGAAATGCAAACAGCGGGATATAAACCTGTTTTGGCTCATCCTGAGCGTTATTCTTTTTGGTATAACGATTTTGATAAATATCGCAACATGGTAGATCGGGGAGTGCTTTTACAATTGAATATTAACTCACTTTCTGGTCATTATCCGCCCCCAACTAAAAAAATGGGAGAGAAATTAGTTGCTGAAGGGATGATTTCATTTTTGGGTTCAGATTGTCACAACATGAATCACGTAAACATGATGCACAGTGCAGTTAAATCGAAGGCAATTCATGATTTATTGGTAAGTGGAAAGTTGTTGAATAATTCGCTATAAGAGTTGGTTTTACCCAGCCGAAACCAAATCAGCTGCGCAAATAGTTTCCATTTTTCGGTCTGCTTTTTTAACTAGGCCCATCAATACCTTTCCCGGACCAACCTCTGTAAATGAAGTAGCGCCATCGTTCATCATTTGCTTAACGGTTTGTGTCCATTTTACCGGAGCCGTTAATTGGGCAATTAGGTTTTCTTTAATCTCTGTAGGATTGGTAATCGCACTTGCCGTGACATTTTGATATATAGGACAAATTGGGGCACTGAACTCGGTCGAATTAATCGCTTCAGCTAATTCGGCTCTTGCTGGCTCCATTAAAGGAGAGTGAAATGCTCCGCCAACAGGTAAAATTAAAGCTCTTCTAGCTCCAGCTTCTGTAAGTTTAGCGCATGCGGCTTCCACAGCAGAAAAAGCTCCAGAAATAACTAATTGTCCTGGGCAATTGTAGTTCGCTGCGACCACAACACCTTCGATTTCGGCACATATTTTCTCAACTACTTCGTCTTCTAAACTTAGAATAGCCGCCATTGTTGAAGGCTCGGATTCACAGGCTTTTTGCATTGCTAAAGCACGTTTAGAAACCAATCTCAAACCGTCTTCAAATTGCAGTGTTTTGTTAGCAACTAAAGCAGATATTTCTCCTAATGAATGGCCAGCAACCATGTCGGGTTTGAAAATGCCCCCTAAAGTGTTCGCCAATATTGTGGAGTGAATAAAAATAGCAGGTTGAGTAATTTTGGTTTGTTTTAACTCATCATCAGATCCTTCAAACATTGTTTTAGTAATCTCAAAACCTAAAATTTCATTAGCGTTTTCGAAAAGTGCTTTTGCAGATGCAGAACTGTCGTATAAATTTTTTCCCATTCCAGAAAATTGAGCTCCTTGCCCAGGAAATACATAAGCTTTCATAATTAATGAAGTTTGGTTGAAATTAGGTTAATAAATTCTTCACGTGTTTTTGTCTCGTTCATAAAAACACCAGTAAATGCAGAAGTTGTAGTTACAGAATTTTGTTTTTGAACGCCCCGCATTTGCATACACATGTGCTGAGCTTCTATTACAATAGCGACACCTATAGGTTTTAAAGTTTCTTGAATACAATCCCGTATTTCGTAAGTTAGTCTTTCTTGTACTTGCAGTCTTCTTGCAAATGCATCTACTACACGAGGAATTTTACTTAAACCAACAATGGTTCCGTTGGGGATATAAGCAACGTGCGCCTTGCCAAAAAACGGAAGCATATGGTGTTCGCACATAGAGTATACCTCAATGTCTTTTACCAAAACCATTTGCTTATAATCTTCTTGAAAAAGAGCAGATTTTAGTATTTTAGAAGGGTCTAAATCGTAACCGTGTGTTAAATACTTTAAAGCTTTTGCAACACGTTCTGGTGTTTTTAATAAACCTTCTCTGTCCGGATTCTCACCAATTTCTTTCAATACAGTCGAATATTGATTAGCAATTGTATCAACAGATTCTGTATCGTACTCATCAATTCTTTGGTAACCAGGTTTCTTATCAGTCATAATTAATTTCCGTAATATTCAACAGCATTGTTCTCAGTCTCTTGTACCTTGACACAGTGCAAGCGGGCACCAATTGATTTAATTTTGTTATCAAGCGCTTTCCAAATTTCGATTACTAGTACCTCAGTCGTAGTCATTTTTCCTTTCATAAAAGGGGTGTCTAAATTTAGATTTTTATGGTCAAGATGAATGATCACCTCTTGTTTCATAATTTGACCTATAGCACTAAGGTCCGTTACAAATCCTGTTTCAGAATCTGGATTTCCTTTCACGGTAACAAACAACTCGTAATTGTGGCCATGCCAATTGGGATTCGAACATTTTCCAAACGTTTGAAAGTTTTTTTCTTCACTCCAATCTTCTCGCCACAGTTTATGTGCTGCAGAAAATCGTTCTCTTCTTGTTAAATATAGCATCGTTTTATTTGGACAACAAATGTAAGTAAAGTAGGAATAGTATTTTTGTAGAATGCGAATATTAGTAGTTGCTTCTACCATGGCTGAAATAGATACATTTCAAGCGCAAAATACTGAGTCCGAAATTGATATTCTAATTACCGGTGTTGGAATGGTTGCAACAACTTTTAGGTTAACGAAAGTTTTAAGTCAAAACGATTACGATATAGTTGTAAATGCTGGAATTGCTGGAGCATTCTTTAAAAAGTTTGAAATCGGAGAGGTGGTCGAAGTAAGATCTGAACAATTTCCTGAAATTGGAGTAGAAGATGACAATAGCTTTATATCAATTTTCGAATTAGGATTACTCGGTGCAAATGAGTATCCATTTCAAAAAGAAAAATTGACAAATCCAGATACAGGGATTCCCAACTTGAAATTAGTTGACGGTGTAACCGTAAATAAAGTACATGGTAACAACCTTTCGATTCAAAAAGTAGTAGATCAATTCTCGCCAGATGTTGAATCTATGGAGGGGGCCGCAGTAGCTTTTGTTTGTTTGCAGGAGAATATAAAATTTATACAGATTCGTGCGATATCCAATTACGTTGAAAAAAGAAATAAAAGTGCTTGGAACGTTCCACTAGCTGTCAGGAATTTGAATATCGTGTTAGAAAAATTAGTTTTTAAGTTAAGAGTTGATAGTTAAGATGGAAAACCAGAAAATCACACTAGGTTTTAGTCCTTGCCCTAACGATACATTCATTTTTGATGCAATGGTGCATTACAAAATTGACACGGAAGGGCTAGAATTCGAAGTATTCATGGGTGATGTTGAAGAGCTGAATCAAAAAGCATTTCGATCAGAATTAGATATTACTAAGCTTAGCTATCATGCATTTGCTCATTTAATTAACGACTATCAGTTGCTTAATTCCGGAAGTGCTATTGGCCAAAATTGTGGCCCATTGCTTATTAGTAAGCGTCCGCAATTGAACGCTAGAAACTCAGAAATTCAAGTAGCTATTCCAGGCAAGTATACAACCGCAAATTTTTTGCTATCTCTTGCGTATCCAGAAATTACTAATAAAGTGGAATTGATATTTTCGGATATAGAACAAGCCGTAATTGACGGAAATGTTGATGCGGGCTTAATAATTCACGAAAATAGATTTACATATCAGGACAAAGGTTTGATTAAAATTAAAGATTTAGGAGAGTTTTGGGAAGAGATATTCAGTGCTCCAATTCCTTTGGGGGGAATAGTAGTCAAACGAAGTATTGAACCAGAATTACAACAAAAAATAGACAGAGTGCTGAAACGAAGTGTTCAATTTGCTTTTGAGAATCCTGAATCAAGTAGTGATTATGTTTCTCAAAATGCTCAAGAGATGAAGTTAGAAGTTGCCAAACAACACATTGAATTGTATGTTAACGATTATTCTGTTGACTTGGGGAAAAAGGGAAGAGAAGCTGTTGAAATATTAGTTAACAAAGCGGTGGATTTAAAAATAATACCATCAATTACGAACGATATATTTGTGGAAAATAGGATATGATTATTATTACAGGCGCAGCAGGTTTTATTGGAAGTTGTTTGGTTGCTAAACTAAACGAAGAACAGTTCTACGATCTAGTTTTGGTTGATGACTTTTCTAATGAGGAAAAAAACAAAAATCTTGTAGGGAAAAGATATACTTCAAAAGTAGAGCGAACTGATTTTTTTAACTGGCTAGAGGAAAACGCTAATCAAGTTCAGTTCATATTTCATCTTGGTGCAAGAACTGACACAACGGAATTTGATCAAACGATTTTTGACGAATTAAACCTTAATTACAGTAAAAATATGTGGCAAATGTGTGTAAAACATGGTTTGCCATTGGTCTATGCTTCTTCAGCAGCTACTTATGGTCTAGGTGAGTTAGGTTATGATGACAATGAATCTCAAATATCAAGTCTCAACCCTTTAAATCCTTACGGAGAATCTAAAAATGACTTTGATATTTGGGTTATTAGTCAAGAAGAAAGACCATATTTTTGGGCAGGATTAAAGTTTTTTAATGTCTACGGACCAAATGAATATCATAAAGGAAGAATGGCTTCTGTCATATTGCATGCTTTTCGCCAGATAAATGAAACGGGAAATATGAAGTTGTTCCGTTCGCATAACTCAAGCTATAAGGATGGTGAACAACTGCGAGATTTCATTTATGTTAAAGATGTTGTTGAGGTTTGTCACTTCTTATTGAATCATAGAAAAGATTCAGGCATTTATAATTTAGGAACAGGAACCGCTCGCACATTTTTAGATTTAGTAAAATCAACTTTCAACGCATTAAAAATTAGTCCGAATATTAGTTTTATTGATACACCTGAAGATATTAGAGACAAGTATCAGTATTTTACTGAGGCAAAGATGAGCAAGCTTATTTCCGTTGGATACACCAAAAGATTTGCAAGTCTAGAGGAGGGAGTGGCCGATTATATCAGTCAATATTTAAAATCAAATGAATACCTATAGTGGTTACGATTTATACTTGGAATAATTTTGTTTTAACCATATATCGATTAATATTTACTGTTTAAAACAGTAGATTACGTCATTACGAAAGAGGAAGGACTGGAGTAATCATAACTTTAGCAGTGTCGACAACCTCATTTACGATAAGGTTATCACTTATAATTCTCTGTTGACCTAACAAAGCCTACTTTTGAGCCTGTAATTAAGCTCATAAACAGGCAACCTCTTCGGTTTTTTTTCGTTTCAAGGGTGGTAATTAGTATTAAATGGCCATAGCACTAGTAAACTTTAAGCGACTTTTACTTTCTTTAGTAGTTTTTATTGTAGGACTTTTGTCCACCTTTGATGTCAATGCTTCACATGCTGTAGGTATTGATCTTTCGTATATATGTTTAGGAGGTAATCAATACGAATTTACAGTAAGTCTTTACCGTGATTGTGATGGAATAAGTGCTCCTACAAGCATTAATGTAGACATAGGGTCTGGATCTTGTGGGATAAATAGTTCTGTTAGCCTCAACCAAACTAACATGCAAGAAGTATCACAAATATGTGCTACTTCTTTACCTAATACAACATGTAATGGCGGAACGCTTCCAGGAATTGAACAATACGTTTATACAGGAACCTTTTCAATGCCAGCACAGTGCAGTGATTGGGTAGCATCTTATTCGCTTTGCTGCAGAAATGCGGGCATTACCAATCTAACAAGCCCAAGCAATCAAAACTTATACGTTGAAGCTCATATTGATAATACAGGAGGAAATTGCAATAGTTCAGCGCAATTTACATCATTACCCGTGCCGTATATATGCGTTAATCAAGTATTTTCATACAATCATAGTGCCGTTGATCCAGATGGAAATACATTGGTTTACACCCTAATAGATCCGCTTACGGGAGCTGGTAGCCCCATTTCTCATACAGGGGGAACATCAGCTGCTAATCCAATAAGTGCTGGGGGCACTTTTACATTTGACGCCAATACAGGTCAAATGCAGTTTACGCCAGATATTCAACAACAGGCGGTGGTTACCGTGCTTATCGAAGAGTATAATGGAGCAACGTTAGTTGGGTCCACGATGCGTGATTTACAGGTCGTAGTTTTAAATTGCACTAACAATGCTCCTACTGTCTCTGGTATTGATGGATCTTTAACAGACTTTGATTACGGAGTTTGTTCTGAGTCTCCATTTTGTTTTGATATTTTTTCGTTGGACCTTGATGCCGGTCAAAACACTTCAATGACTTGGAATAATGCAATACCAGGTGCTACATTCACGGTTTCGGGAAGTCCCCTTCAAATAGGTACTTTTTGTTGGACTCCACAAGCTAGTGATGTCGGAACACATTATTTTACTGTAACAGTCGAGGATGATGCTTGTCAAATACCTGGTATAAATACGTACACTTATCAAATTGATGTTACTCTAGGTACAGATCCAGCCCCAGATGCTGGCCCAGATCAGACAGTTTGTGCAGGAGAATTAGTTAACCTTACAGCAAGTGCGCCAGGAGCAACCTCTTATAATTGGGAGCCCGATATTGGTTTTTCTTGTGATAATTGTCTCAATCCTTCGTTTATTGCATCAACCAGTAATATTTATACATTTACAGCTACTTATCCTAGTGGATGTGTGCGGTCAGATGACGTTACCATTTTTGTAGACCCTGATCCAACTGTATCTATTTTTCCTCCAACTGCGGAAATATGCTCAGGGAGTTCTGTTGCCTTTACTGCAAGTTCAGCTGCTGGAAATACGTTTCAGTGGAGTACAGGAGATAATACAGCATCAACTAACCCCAGTCCTGGGGGAAATACAACCTATACCGTTACAGTAACTAATGCCCTTGGTTGTATTGAAACGGCAACAGCAAGTGTTACGGTTAGCCCTCCACCTCCTGTTGAGGTCTGTAATAATATTTACGTTACCATCTCAGGCGGAGGTACAGGCGATACTCCGGCTGACCCTACTGATTTATTATCAGCATTGGCAATGGCTCAGTGTAATAGTGCTACTATCAAAATGGCAATCGGAACTTATACGATTGATAATCCAATTGTTGATATTCTGGGTTATACAACAATAGAAGGGGGCTATGATGCCGGAAACAACTGGACTAAAACTAGCTTGCCTGGAGCAACATCAATTTTTAGATCAACACTAAATCCTGAAGGACCTGCAATCGCACAACGTTTGGTGGCTATATATATGAATAATGCTTCTTATTTCCGTTTTCAAGATTTAACTATT
>JABHTA010000149.1 GCA_018669945.1 Flavobacteriales bacterium | reverse complement strand
TGAATGGGGTATTTCCGTTCTCGTTGAACAAACAGAAGCGCCAGGCAACAATACTGATGGCACATATGGATTTATTGATGCCAGCATCGAGTTTTTAGATCCCTCCAAAGAATGGCTAACAGGAGTTTCCGATATTGATGGTGATTCGCTTTTCGATTGGATTTCGATCGGTACAGCTACAACTGATTGGTCTACATACGAAGACTTTGGTCCTTATGAGTCAATCTTGGATGGTACTTGGGCTCCAGGAAGGCTGTGCTCCAAAGAATTCTGGGGACCATTACCAAATGATTTAAGTTTAGTTTCTTCTTCTGTTATAACAGATAAATTATTCGGAGACTTAACTCATCTCAATGACGTGGATATAGTTTTCACTTCAGATAAATCTAAATGGACAAGATGCCCCGTTATTGAAATGGGCGGAAATCCTTCTGATAATAAAGGTGAATTAGGTACTGGACCATCGGTTACTTCGGGCTCCGAAATAGCAGGTGCGATGAAAGGTAGGTTAAGACAATCTCCCTCTGTAGACAAAGATGGAAACTTCTCTGCTTGGCCTTCTTCTTTAGCAGTTAGTTTAGACGAAAATGATCCTAATTATATTGCTCCATATGGTATGGGATGGTTCCCTGGGTATGCGGTAAATATTGAAACTGGTGAACGATTAAACATGGCGTTTGGAGAAAATTCTATGAATATATTAGAGGGTGAAAATGGCAGTGATATGATCTGGAACCCAACTGATAGAACAGTAGATAATGGCCCTTTCCAAGGAGCGCGATTAGCTGGAGAACATTTCATCTTTGTCTTTAGAAATAATGATGTAAGACAAAATGAAAATACTGGGTTTTTTGATGACCTCGAAGACCGAATGCCGTCATACGATTATGGTCAATTTAGTTTTGATAATTTGGCTCAATCTAATCCAGGCTCATTATTTGACACTCTTGCCATAAGAGTATATGGAGCATCGATGTGGGTTGGTTTTCCATTATTGGAGCAAGGAGCCTCTGTTCTTGAAACAGACGCTACGGTTAAATTAAGGGTTAGAAAACCGTTTACGACTTATGGTACACAAACTGCTCTTAATGCTACAGAATCGCTTACAATTGGCGACTCTTACTGGGTGAACAATGGTCCGGTTCTGCACAATGGAGACACCTTAACCAATGGTGAGTACTTTATAGCTGCTACAACTATCCTCACTTCAATAAGCAATGAAACCGAGTCTGTAGTTGTACCAACAATCAACGAAGGACTACCGTTGTACAACTTTAGCACTCTAGGATTAGAATCGTTAGTTAATCAAGATTCTGTTGCGGGAAGCCAGCTGGGTAATATTAGAATTGTTCCTAACCCGTACTACGCATATTCAAGCTATGAAACGGACAGACTCGACAACCGAGTGAAAGTTATCAATCTTCCTAAGACATGCACCATTTCAATATACTCTGTTAACGGAACACTAATTCGGCAATTTAGCAAAGACGACCCAACGCAAACATGGATAGATTGGGATTTGAAAAACCATGCATTTGTACCCATCGCCAGTGGAGTTTATATTGTACATATTGAAGCTCCAGAAATTGGTGAGATTGTACTAAAATGGTTTGGCGCCCTCCGTCCAACAGATTTAGACTCTTTCTAAATGGAATACGGTTTAATTATTAAAACAGCCAATTACCTTTCGGTAATTGGCTGTTTCCGTTTAATAACAGAACCTAACCGTTTGCTCATCAATCCAGTTGTAAATTCTTTCTATACTTACATTTACTTAAAATATACACCATGAGAAACGCAATAACTTTTCTAACATTATCAATAAGTTCTGTCGCTTTTGGGCAATTTCCTACCGATGCACAAGAGACAATATCAATCAACAACATCAGCGCTGCTGTTCGAACGAATGGCTCACTTTTTCAAGACGACCTGTATGCCGGTTTTGAGGTGCCTCAGAATTCTGGAACCCACACCATCTATTCAGGCTCATTGTGGATTGGAGGGTTAGATGCTAATGGGGCGTTGCACATGGCTGCTGCAACATACGTACAGGATATGGCTCAAGACTATTGGCCAGGCCCTGTATCTGACTCAGCATATTACGTTGCAGCCGATTCTACCTGGAACAGACTTTGGAAAGTAAGTGCGCAAGAAATCAATTCACACATTTGGAACTATTGGCAATCTACGTATTCTATTCCTGAAGCCATATTAAACTGGCCAGCGCATGGAGATATTAGTAAAGGCCAAGAAGCAAACCTTGCTCCATTTATCGATGCCAATGGAAACGGATTATACGAACCTATGCAAGGAGACTATCCGAAAATAAAAGGTGATGAAGCTGTTTACTTTATTATGAATGATGATCGCTTACCACATACTGGTTCTAACGGTGAACAAATGCGAATTGAGGTCCACGGAATGGTCTATGGTTTTAATTGTGCGAATTCAGAAGCGTTATTCAACACACTTTTCATTGATTACAAAATCATCAATCGTTCTCAATATTCTTATGATGACACATTCATAGGGTTTTTTATGGATTTTGATATCGGAGGTTATAGTGATGACTATATGGCATGCGATGTAAATCGTTCATCTTTTTATGCTTACAACGGAGATAGCTTAGATAATCCATCGGCAGGAGCCGCTGGATACGGAACCTCTCCCCCGGCTCAAAGTTTAACTTTTTTAAAAGGCCCCTTGCAAGATAGTGATGGGGTAGATAATAGTTTCGGCATATCAAATTACGAGTCAATAAACGGATTCGGATATGGAGATGGTGTAGCTGATAATGAAAGAATCGGGATGGATAGATTTATTAGTAATCTAGCCTTCTCAACTTCGGAGCCCCCTATTGGGTATTACAATATTTTGAGAGGGAAAACGTCTGATGGGACATCTTTAACTTATGGAGGAACCGGGTTTGGAGGAATTGATACTTGTAAATTTATGTTTCCAAAAGATAGCGATCCCTACAATTTTGGCACATGGGGAACTCCGCCAAGTTATCCTTTTTCTAATGGATGGTCAGAGGAAAACGAAAATAATACCCCTATGGACAAAAGAGGAGTTGGATCTACCGGACCTTTTACTTTTGGTGCTGGTGAAATGCAAGAAATTACTATAGCCTTTACTTTCGCCAAAAGTGATACCGGCAACCAACACTCTTCAGTTGCTCTCATGCAGCAATACATAGATGAAGTAAGAGCAATGTACTTAGCAGATGCCACCCCTTGCGGTAATGGAGTTTTTTCAACGCTTAAGCCTCTTAACAATGAGGAACAACAGAATCTTGTACTCTACCCCAACCCCGCTTCAAATGTATTATTCATAAAAGGGACTTCCAACCAAGAATTATCCTATGAAATATACGATGTTACCGGTAAGCTTGTGCTGAGAGGCACAACGAATCAAAATGCTATTGAGGTTTCGAACCTCAATAGCGGGTTATACTTCATGAATTTTGAAGGTCGATCGCACCGCTTTATTAAAAAATAATCTTCTGGTTAATCTCGGTTGCTCCGAGATGGTTTGCTCGAAACAGCTAATCGCAATATGTGATTAGCTGTTTTTCCTTTTAGTATTGTGTGTTTCTCCAAATTCAAACATAATGTGCCTAATTTTCTTCGCAAAGAAGTCATTCTCCTCTATAAACGGGGTTAACAAGGGTTATCATTTTACCTGATTTATATAATCGTTAGATTCTTGAAGGATTTCCGATAAAATTAGTCATTGGTCTATTCGAAACATCAGTTCGTCCAAAACATAGTATTTTAGGTAAAAAAGCCTCTCTTCATGCGTATTTTTGCTGCCAGAAAGCAAAGTGAAGAGTGGTTATCGTAGGTGGAAATATTAGATTTGGTAGAGTTAAGAAATGGTCAACTCAAGATTTTAGGATTATTGTTGAGGGAAAGAAGTTGGCCATTTTTTATTCTCCAAATACACCTCGGACTTTTTATACCATTGCCGATTCTTCTGGAAAAGTTTTTGCAACTGGTTCAATTTCAGAAACTGGAACCACTAATTGTGTTTTACAGTTCGCTGCGCCTGGTAATTACTTCATTAATTTAGTAGATGGTGAAGACATGCTTAAGCAAGCTATCCAACTTTCTTAAAAAATCTACTAAGAGCCTTTTTACATTTCTCAGGCTCCTCAATATGCCCCATGTGGCCGCAGTTTTCTATGATTTCGACATCAACAACCGATTTTGCTTCTATCTGAATACTTAATGAATCAATAAATATTACCGGGTCTTTTTTACCTACAATATACTGAATAGGAAAAGGAGCTTCATTAAGGTAATCGACATTTGACTGCCTATCTCGCATACCAGCTAAACATGCAATAATTCCGTTAATTGGAGTTTTCAATGCCAACTGGGTTTGAATTTTTATCTTTTCGGATAATCGAATTTTATTCTCCTCGGTAAATAGAAAAGGAATAGCTTCTTTAATAAAAATCTGATGATTCTTTTCAACTACTCTGGCTGCTCTATCTCTGTCAATTTTCTTTTGAGGTAAATCATCTGCTGCTGTGGAAAAGAACATAGAAATTCCTTTGACCAAATCTGGGTATTTCTTCCCGATTTCAAGAGCAACATAACCTCCCATTGAGTGACCAATAAATATTGCTTCAGTAATTTTTAACTCCACAAGCCTCTCTTGGACAAAATCAGCCATTAAAGACATCGTATGATTTTTATTAATTACTGGTGCTGAAGCATGACCTGGTAAATCAAGGCAAACCAAATTATAACCCCTCTGAAATGAAACCGTGAACTCTTCCCACATTTTGGCAGATTCCAAGAAGCCATGAAGAAAAACGAGGGTTGGTTTTTTCATTAACTATCTTACTACCTGGAATCGAGTTGATTCATTACCACTTTTCAAGAAGTAAATTCCAGGCTTGAACTGATTAATTGAAATAATATTAACAGATGTATCAATTAGCAACTCCCCGAATATATTGTAAATTTTAACAGCGCTAGTCGAGTCACTATTTTCAACTGTAATTAAGTTAATGCTCGGATTTGGAAACACCTTAAGTTTAGATACAGTTTTATTTCGAACTATAACATTAGTGGTAATACAGTAATTTCCATCTGGGGCGTTTTGCGGTATTTTATACTGAATGTTTGTAATCAAATTATACATTAACGCATCCGTATTTTGAAAAAGAATTGGTGTACAGGGCTCCCACTCGTTTGCAATACCAGTACATATCCCTGAATCATCCAACAATCCCATATTAGAAACAGTACTCCAATACATATATTCAATTGCCATACATTCGTAATCACATGTTTGATCATCGTAGTGATACCAAGCAGCTGAAGGGTATGGGTTTGGAATTGAAATAAATTGGCCTCCACGAGCTGTATCCATAGCTGTTGACATTAAAGAAGAGTTCGCTGCCAAACTAAAGGCTAATGGATATGCGTTTACATGACCCACTGAGTTTATGGTGTGCATTATTTCTTCAACAGTCGCATCCATACCCCAAAACCCAGGATTATTCGGGTCTACTTCTGCAGAATACAATACTGCTGAAACCCCTGACCCATTATAGTTATTACTGAACGTATTTTCGGCCGAAGAACCCTCCGCAGAAAACAACGGCATCAATGCTTGATTGGCAATTAACTGATTGTAAATATTTATATCATCAATAACACCATCCTCATCATTATCGAGCAATTCAGCAGCTATAGCAGCAGCATGCAAAACTTGAGCATCCGATAACCCAGGTTCTGCATATATCTCGAAACAGTCCAGTACTTTGATATGTTTTGTAAATCCACTTAGCGCTGCATCACTTGAATTTGGATTTGCTTCTACTGTGAAACAGACATTATTTTGGGCAAAAATTGCTAAAGAACCCAATAAAAAAGAAATTGTAATTATGGCCTTCATGTACTATCAGTTATTCATTAAGTCTTCAATCTCATCAGCTTCGATTGGGATATTTCGCATTAAATTAAACGGCTCACCATTTGCTTGCACAACTACATCGTCTTCCAAACGGATTCCTAAGTTTTCCTCTGGAATGTAAATACCCGGTTCCACAGTAAACACCATATTTTCTCTTATCGGGTCACTCCAAGAACCAACATCATGCGTATCTAAACCAATGTAGTGAGATGTGCCATGCATGAAGTATTTTTTATATGCGGGCCATTTTGGATCTTGGTTTTTTATATCATCAAGTGAAATTAGCTTTAAATCAACCAATTCCTTTTCCATCAAGCTACCAACCTGTGCATGATATTCTTCTAAATTAGCCCCCGGCACGAGCAATTTTGTTGCCGCCTTTTTCACTCTTAAAACAGCGTTATAGACTAATTTCTGACGGTGGGTGAATTTTCCATTTACGGGAATACTCCTTGTCATGTCCGAAGAATAGTTAGCATACTCCGCTGCCCAATCCAAGAGAATAACATCACCATCTTTACATTGTTTATTATTTTCAATGTAATGCAAAACACATGCACTGTAGCCCGATCCAATAATTGGATTATAGGCAAATCCTTTTGAACGATTTCGCAGAAATTCGTGCATACATTCTGCTTCAATCTCGTATTCCCATACACCCGGTTTTACAAATTCTAAAACTCTTCTAAATGTTTTCTCAGTTATATCACACGCCTGTTGCATCAAATCCAATTCAATTGGATCCTTGATACTTCGTATGTCATGCATTATCGGTGCACTCTTCTGATACTTATGCGAAGGGTATATATTTTTACACCATTTTACAAATCTATCTTCTCTTGTTTCCGCTTCTTTGTTCGCTCTGAGGTGCTCATTCGAATTTAAATATACATTTTTTGTTTCCGACATCAGAGATTCCAAGACCGCATGAAACTGCTCTAACCAATATACCGTTTTTATTCCAGACGTTTGAAATGCAGCCTCTTTAGTTAGCTTCTCTCCTTCCCACACAGCAATATGGTCATTAGTTTCTTTTAAAAAAAGTATCTCTCTGTGATTCTTGTCTTTCGCGTCAGGAAACAAAACCAAAATACTTTCTTCTTGATCAACCCCTGATAGATGGAAAATATCACGATGTTGTACAAATGGCATTGTACTATCCGCACTAGTTGTTACAATATCATTAGAATTAAAAATTGCTAATGAATTAGACGAGAGCTGCTCTACAAAACGTTTTCTGTTATACACGAAAAGCTCCTTATCTATCGGCAAATATTTCATAGTTACACCTTTATATATTCGCCCGTAAAATTACATATTTAGGTTTCAAAAGGCAAGAATCTAGGGCACCTCATCCGTTTTTCTTATTTTCGCGTTCCATTTAAAAAAATCGATGAGCGCACTTGCTAATTTACCCCTTACCCAAATAAAGATTCAGATTGCCAAAGTCCTATACTTCTTTGTTACTCTATTTACTGGAAAGAAAAGAAGAATAATTGAACGAAACGGAATTACGTATGAAGTTGATATTCAAGAAGGTTTAGATTTATCGCTCTTTCTATTCGGAAATTTTCAAAAGCATGTTTCCGAAAACAAACTGATTTCTCTTCCGGAAAATGCCACTATTTTAGATGTTGGTGCGAATTTCGGTTTAATGACGTTGAGTTATGCTAAACTATACCCTAAAGGTAAAATATACTCTTTTGAACCTACGCATTACGCACTCGAAAAACTAAACCGTAACATCGAGCTAAATCCAGAATTGGCTAGTCGTATTACCGTTACGAACAGTTTCATTTCCGACCAAGAAAACAATAATCCAGATATTAAAGCTTATTCTAGTTGGAAAGTTGATGGTTCTAAGGAAGCTGACAAACACGATACACACGGAGGAACGGCAAAATCTACAGATGGTGTTGGGTCGATTACTTTAGATGCATTTTGTAAACAACATGACATTTCCAAAATAGATTTTATAAAAATAGATACTGACGGTCATGAACTAAATATACTGAAAGGCGCAAAAGACATTATTAACCAACACAAGCCCTCGATAATATTCGAAATCGGAATGTATTTATTAGACGAACAAAGTATTCCGTTTTCAGACTACGCAGACTTCTTTGAATCAATTAACTGTACCATGTACCATAGTGTTAGTGGCATAGTAATTAATCGAGAAAACTACGCAAGCCACGTGCCGCAAAGAGGAACCATAGACATTATTGCTATTCCTAAAGCGCAATAAATCTATGGGACTTAAATACGATATCGACATCCCGCTAGATTCTCCCGAGAGAACCATTTATCATCGAGACATTATCCTAAATAAGAAGTTCTTAAAAAAGCTATACTACCAATGGTACGATGAATTAACTAAGGAACTTCCCAATCTTCCAAAACAACCCATTATTGAACTAGGTTCTGGAGGTGGTTTTTTAAAAGAGATTCATCCTGATGTAATTTGTACTGATATTCTTGATCTCCCTTCAAATGATATGACGATTTCGGCATTAGACATGCCATTCGAGAATCAATCCATCGGAGGAATATTTATGATAGATACTCTTCATCATATTCCAGATATAGATGGATTCCTAAAAGAAGCTGACAGGACGGTTGGTCATGGTGGAAAAATAATTATGATTGAGCCTGTAAACTCAATGTTTGGAAGGTTTATCTACAAGAATTTTCATCACGAACCTTTCGACCCAGAAGGTGGCTGGACTATACCAAGCACTGGCCCTCTTTCTGGAGCGAACGGTGCGTTGCCATGGATTGTGTTTGAAAGAGACGCTAAACTATTCAAAGAAAAATACCCTAATTTCAAAATCGAAAAAATACAATACAGAAATCCTTTACTTTATTTAATCAGTGGTGGTGTTTCCTTCAAACAACTGCTTCCAGATTTCTTGTATCCTGTTGTAAGTGGTTTCGATTATATCTTACCAAAGATATTCAAACAGTTTTCGATGTTTCAATTGATTGTAATCACTCGTAAGTAAAAAACTTACTGAAGTTTAGCTCTGACATCAGCTGGAATAGCAAAGCCAGACGCTTCTGCATTTTGTATCGCAATTCTTGCTTTATTTTTATCTCCTTTATTCAGATAAGCTATTCCTAAATTATAAAACCCTCCACTGTATCCGGGCTTAATTTCCAAAGACTTGATAAAATCGGGGATCGCCTTATCATTTTGCCCACTATTTAGATAAGCAAGGCCACGGTTGTAATACCCCTCGAAACCATTTTGCTTTGTATTATTAATTGCCCGTGTGTAACTTATAGCCGCTTCAGCAAATTGTCTAGTATTCATTTGGGCATTACCCAACATAAAATTGAAATATGGATTTTTAGGATTGATAACTACATTGGCTTCAAGCGCCTTTATATTTTCCTGCAGAGTTCCATTACTCTCTATCAACTCAAACAAATAAGCTGGTTCTGCTCCTCCAATTTTATGAATTACTCTTAATCCTGTTTGATTTTTACTTGCGTATAATGTCAACGCACGTTGAACGGTGTTAATAGTTTTTCCATTATTAAAGTTTGAATTCTTACGTAAATTAGCCATGATTACATGTGTAACATCTTTGTTTCTCATGTACTTGATAACGGTGTCTGCATTAACCTTTGGTTCGTCTTCCTTAGTTAAAGGCAAACGGTGCAAAGCCTCAAAAATATTCTTACCTGCAAAAATTGCAGCCATACTAGGCTTTCGAACCATCACATGGCTAGAGTCTGAAAGATTTTGACCAGCGTACTCACACATTTTCAGGTAGTTTTGCCAATCAGGACTATAGCCATAGTACTTATCCCCAGCCAAATTCCGCTTAAAAACCGTAATGTTCTTTTTCGATTTCCCCCATGTTGTACTGCCTACTGAAAGAAATATCCCAACCATAAATAGCAGGACTAACGGTTGCAGTTTTTTTAGTTTAACCGATTTAAACAACTCGTATAATCCATAAAACAGAAACAAGGTTAAAAAAGGAAATAAAAGCATTATCAAACGATCTTGATCCCAACGAGTTTGCAGAACAATAAACATGACTCCTAGAACTGTAACATTATACAGACCGAGAAACATAAGTACTTTGTTTTTTCGTTTTATCGCTATAATCATAAACGTAATAAACAACCCTATAAACGCATAGGTTAACCACTCAGCCGGGCGAATTACATTAAATTCTCTCAAGCCTATCATCTTAGCATAGTGCTTAGAAATATAAAGGTGAGGGTTTTGAATTATACGATCTACATAGCCAGCAAAATCTTCTAACCCTTTAGATTCATTATACGGATCTTTAAACAATAGAATATTTCCCTGTCTACCAATTTGTGCCGCGCCATCAGAATAAAAAACTGCTTTAAACGCTTTAAATATTCCTGAATAAACCACGTACGATCCCACGTAATACACTGAACTATACCATCGCTTGTTCCATAGCAGAAAGAGTACCGTTCCAATTAGTATTGCCAGTCCTAAGTTTTTAGTGATGGTAACAATAAACATCCAAAACCCAACCAAAACCCAACTTTTATAGCCCTTCTTTTCATCGGATAAATTAGTCGTGTCGTGGTCAAACTGTTTTAAGAAATAGTATACAAAACACAATTCTAGAAAAAGGAAAAAAGCCTCATTATATGTTTGACTAGCATAATAAAGAACAAAAGAATTAATAGACGCTACTAACATTGTAAATCCTAAAACAGATCCTGGTAATCTTCCTTTAAAAGTTTTATAAAGCATATACACCCATGCGAACGTAAATACAAACGATATCCATTTGAACAACATAATATTAATACCGAAAATTGCTACAAATATGCTTAGCATTAATGGATACAGGGCACCCTGAAATGATGGAAACTTGCCTTCATCTAGAAAGCGCATTGCTCTTTTTATGTAAGCGGAGTCATCTCCACCAACACTCATTTTCGCTTCAAACAAAAACAAACCGAACACCAAGATAAGGAAGCCACAAATTCCAAGTACTAATTTCCAGCGCCCGTCAAAAAATGCATCAACTTTTGATATGAAATCGTTACTATTTTGTAGTTGTTTACTCACTACCAAAATTTGATTTTACCAGCTGCATACATGCACATTCGCAATAATATTACTCCGTGCTTAAATCTAGAAATATTAGTATCACCATATACACGTTCTTGGTAGCGTATTGGTAAATCGATAATTTTTAAATTCAGCTTATAAGCTCCAAATAGTAAGTCAAAATCTCCGAATGGATCAAATTCCCCGAAGAATTTCCTATTTCCTATTAGCTTAACATAATCTTCACGAAACATGACTTTTGTTCCGCATAGCGAATCCTTAATAGGTTGTTCAAGAAGCCATGAAAAAGCCATACTAAAGAATTTATTACCCAGTGTATTTAAGAATCGCATTGCATTATTCTCCATTGGATAAACCAATCGTGCACCATTTATAAATTCACCCTTACCTCTAGATAAGGCTTCGTAAAACTTAGGAATATCCTCTGGGGGAACTGTTAAATCAGCATCTAGAATCATCAAGATGTCACCAGTTGCCATATCATAACCCATACGAACCGCATCGCCCTTTCCTTTGCCTGTTTGTTGACCTGTTTTTATATCGTGCGTATCTTTATATTTCTCTTGAATTCTTAGAATAGTTTCCCAAGTGTCATCCGTTGAGTTTCCCTCGATAAAAATAATTTCTACATGTTTACCAAACTTTGGTAATCGCGTTATAGCATTTTCAATGTTCCCGCTTTCATTTCGAGCAGGAATCACAACTGTTGTCGAAAATTTTTCAGACACATCCTCTTCAGGGTCAGAAATTGGTCGAGCAAAAATAAACTGATTTAAGCCAAAAATATTGAAGAACGGCAACCTAGCTACATACTTATTTAGAATAAATGAAAGTATTGGAATATTATAGGGCAATAACATTCTGCGTTGCATTTTATAAGTATCGAAACCAGCTAGATAAAGTAAATTAATAATGTCATGATACGACAACCAATTTTGAATTGGCATTTTCTTTTTAAAACCAATCGTTTCTCCAAACTTAATAACAGGTTCCCATAGATAGCTATAATAGGTTACGATAACACGTGTTCTCGGATGACAAACTTTATGTAATTCGTTAAAAACAGATTGAATATCATCCAAACAGCCAACAATATTTGAAAGGATTACTACATCAAATTTTTCACCTAAATCAAGATTTTCTGCAGTACCATATCTAAAATCAATATCTGGATAATTTACTCTTGAAACCTCCAACATTTTTTCACTAAAATCAATACCAACTTTATATTTTGCTTTAGCGTAACCCAGTAAATCTCCTGTCCCACTACCAATTTCTAGTACTTTATCATCTTCATGAATAAAATAATCGCAGTGACGCGAAATAGATTTCCAGTAATACGACTTTATTGTCTTTTTCTTCCCTGCAATAGAGTCAAAATACTCTTTAAATACTTGTTGTTTTGAAACGTAGCCACTCATTTTTTTCATTCAGACCAACAAATGTATGTTTTTAAGATAGTTAACCAAAGAAGACTCACGGTGTCTTAGGTGTTGTTCATTAATTAACGTACTGAAGAAACCAATTTTGTCAATAAAATAGAATAGTTGCAAGACTATTTCCTTAGAACAATATTACTAATTTCGTTTATATTCGCACCGAACCATTTATCAAAATTTAACTAGCAATATAGGTATGATTCAATCGTCTATCGCAAGAAAAATAGCCATGGCATTATCTGGCTTTTTTCTACTTGTGTTTTTACTTCAGCACTGTACAATCAACTTTCTTTCAGTGATAAGTCCCGCATCGTTTAACAATGTTTCGCATTTTATGGGCACTAACCCTCTCGTACAGTTCGCATTACAACCTGTTTTGGCTTTTGGTGTAATATTCCATTTGGCGATGGGAATACGATTAGAGCTTCTGAATAGATCATCTAGACCAATTAAATATGCAATGGAAAAAGCTTCTGAAAACGCAAATTGGATGAGTAGAAATATGATAATTACCGGTATAATGATTTTCTTATTCTTCGGTCTTCACTTTTATGACTTCTGGTTTCCTGAGCTTAACACCAAATTTATAATGGGTGATATGTCCGGACTTAATCCTGAGGGCGGATTTAGATATTTTGAAGAACTACAACACAAATTTATTGATCCAATACGGGTCGGGCTTTATGTTATTTCCTTCATTTTCTTGTCGCTGCATTTAATGCACGGGTTTCAGTCTGCATTTCAATCTGTAGGATTCAGACATAACAAATACACTCCAATCATTAAAAAATTGGGAACACTTTACGCTATTGCAATTCCTGCTGGATTTGTTTTCATCGCATTGTTTCATTTCATTAATCACTAAGAAGAGATGGCAAAACTAGACGCTAAAATACCTAAAGGTCCAATAAAAGATAAATGGACTAACCATAAAAATCACATTAATGTTGTTAACCCTGCCAACAAAAGATTAATTGATGTTATCGTTGTTGGAACAGGTCTTGCTGGCGGTTCGGCAGCAGCTTCTTTAGCAGAAATGGGATATAATGTTAAGTCATTCTGCTTTCAAGATTCTCCACGGAGAGCTCACTCAATTGCTGCTCAAGGAGGAATTAACGCAGCTAAAAATTACCAGAATGATGGTGATTCAACATACAGGTTATTTTATGATACTGTTAAAGGCGGTGATTATCGATCAAGAGAAGCAAACGTCTATCGTTTAGCTGAAGTTTCTACCAATATAATTGACCAATGCGTTGCACAAGGAGTTCCTTTTGCTAGAGAATATGGGGGCTTATTAGACAATCGTTCGTTCGGTGGAGTTTTGGTTTCAAGAACGTTTTATGCAAAAGGACAAACCGGCCAACAACTTTTATTAGGCGCGTATTCTGCCATGTCTCGTCAAATTGGGAAAGGAAAAATAAAAATGTACAACCGTCATGAAATGATGGACCTTGTAATTGTTGATGGCAAAGCTAGAGGGATTATCTCAAGAAATTTAATTACTGGAGAAATAGCAAGACATTCAGCTCATGCTGTTGTTATTGCTTCGGGTGGTTATGGAAATGTATTCTTCCTTTCCACTAATGCTATGGGTTCAAACACTTCAGCTGCATGGAAAATTCACAAAAAAGGAGCATTTTTCGCTAACCCATGTTATACGCAAATTCATCCGACTTGTATTCCGCGTTCTGGTGACTACCAATCTAAACTGACTTTAATGTCAGAATCATTAAGAAATGATGGTCGTATTTGGGTTCCAAAAAACATGAAAGATGTTGAAGCTATTCGGGCTGGAAGAATAAAGCCAATAGATATCAAAGCTGAAGATCGCGATTACTATTTAGAAAGAAGATACCCTGCTTTTGGGAACTTAGTGCCCAGAGATGTTGCTTCTCGTGCGGCCAAAGAACGATGTGATGCAGGCTATGGAGTTAACGCTACAGGAGAAGCAGTATACTTAGATTTCGCTTCAGCAATAATGCGCTATGGGAAAGAAAAAGCTATTATAATTCACGAACCTAAAGCCAGTGAGGCGAGAATTCAAGAATTAGGCAAAAAAGTTATCGAAGATAAATATGGTAACCTTTTTCAGATGTACGAGAAAATTACAGACGACAATCCATACGAAACACCAATGCAGATTTATCCTGCAGTGCATTACACAATGGGTGGGGTTTGGGTTGATTACAACCTTATGACTACAATTCCTGGATGTTATGCTGCGGGTGAAGCTAACTTCTCTGATCATGGAGCTAACAGGCTTGGAGCTTCGGCATTAATGCAAGGCTTAGCTGATGGTTACTTTGTATTACCTTATACCATTGGAGATTACTTAGCTAGTGACATTAGAACAGGTGAAGTTTCTACAAGCAGTCCTGAATTTGATGAAGCTGAAAAAGCAGTAAAAGATCGTTTAAATTTCTTCATTAATAATAAAGGAACTAAATCGGTAGACCATTTCCATAAACGCTTAGGTAAAGTAATGTGGGATAAAGTTGGGATGTCGAGAAATGCGCAAGGCTTAAAAGAAGCGAGTGATGAAATTCGTATCATCAAGGAAGAATTTTGGAAAGACGTTATGGTTCCTGGAGACCTAAATGAATTTAATCAAGAACTTGAAAAAGCTGGCAGAGTTGCAGACTTTTTAGAACTAGGGGAACTTTTCGCAAAAGATGCCCTTAACCGTAACGAATCTTGTGGTGGACATTTTAGAGAAGAGTCTGTTGAGCCAGATGGCGAACAAAAAGGAGAAGCAAAACGCGATGATATTAACTTTAAGTACACTGCAGCTTGGGAATGGAAAGGAGACTCAAAAGATGCAGAGCTACACAAAGAAGAGCTTACATTTAACGATATCGAATTAAAACAACGTTCATACAAATAAATATATCATGACTAAAAACGGGATGAACTTAACGCTTAAAGTCTGGAGACAAAAAAGCGATAAAGATAAAGGCCAAATTGAGACTTATCAGGTCAATGATATTTCAGAGCACATGTCATTTTTAGAAATGATGGATACTATGAATGAGCAACTTATTTCAGCAGGAAAAGAACCAGTTGCTTTTGACCATGATTGCAGAGAAGGTATTTGTGGAAGTTGTTCTTTGTTTATAAACGGAGAAGCCCATGGGCCAGATAGAGGAGTTACGACTTGTCAGTTACACATGCGTAAATTTAAAGACGGAGACACAATATATATTGAGCCATGGAGATCTAAAGCCTTCCCCGTAATTAAAGACTTGGTAGTTGACAGAACAGGGTTTGATAGAATAATGAGTGCAGGTGGTTTTATTTCCGTGAATACTTCGGGAAATACTCAAGACGCTAACTCTATTCCTATAGCGAAAGATGATGCAGACCATGCTTTTGATGCTGCAACCTGCATCGGCTGTGGGGCATGCGTTGCGACTTGTAAAAATGCATCGGCAATGCTTTTTGTGTCAGCTAAGGTGTCTCAATTAGCTCTTCTTCCTCAAGGAAAAATAGAAGCTAAAGATCGTGTTTTAAATATGGTAGAGCAAATGGATGCAGAGGGTTTTGGCAGCTGCACTAATACCGGAGCTTGTGAAGTAGAATGCCCAAAAGGAATTTCTTTAGACAATATTGCCAGAATGAATCGTGAGTTTATGGGCGCATCAATTACTTCAGATAAATAGTTAAACAAAAATATTTTGACAGAATTCCACCGTTTCGATGGGGAAATTTTCGTCTAAAGTCTATGCATTATCCTAATACATTAAAGTCGAAACTTCCAAAGGTAGGAACCACAATTTTCTCAGTAATGAGTAAATTGGCTAAGGACCACAATGCAATTAATCTTTCGCAAGGTTTTCCTGATTTCAAAATTTCTCCTGAGTTATCTGAGCTTGTTTTCGAGAACATGAAAAAAGGGAAGAACCAATATGCACCGATGCCTGGAATTCCAGAATTAAGAGAAGAACTTTCCAAGAAGATTGAAAAGTTATACTCAATAAAATACAATTCCGATACGGAAATTACAATAACTGCCGGAGCGACACAAGCAATTTTCACAGCAATAACTGCCGTAATAGAAGAAGAAGATGAGGTTATTATTTTCACCCCAGCATACGATTGCTACGCTCCTGCAATTGAACTAAATGGTGGTAAACCCGTTTTTATTCAGCTTACAGCACCAAATTTTATTATAGATTGGGAACAAGTTCAAAAAATAATCACACGAAAAACTCGTATGATTATCATCAACACTCCCCATAATCCTTCAGGTACAATTCTAACAACTCAAGATATGTTGAGCTTGGAGAAAATTGTTAAAGCAAGTAATATTATTGTCTTAAGCGACGAAGTATACGAACATATTATTTATGACGGCAAAGAGCATCAAAGTGTTGCTCGTTACCCGACACTTGCAGAGCATAGTTTTGCAGTCTATTCTTTTGGGAAAACCTTTCATAATACGGGTTGGAAAATGGGCTATTGTATTGCTCCGGAAAACTTAATGATAGAATTTAGAAAAGTGCATCAATTTAACGTATTCTCAGTGAATACACCAATGCAATATGCGCTTTCGGAATATCTTAAAAACGAAAACAACTACCTTTCCCTGCCTAACTTCTATCAAGAAAAAAGAGACATATTTTGTAATTTATTGAAAGAAAGTAGGTTTAAGATAACTCCAGCGGGTGGAACTTATTTTCAGCTTCTAGATTACTCTGAAATTACAGATATGAAAGATACTGAATTTGCTATTCAGTTAACCGAAAAAAACAAAATAGCTTCTATTCCTGTAACCGTTTTTTACAACACCTCACCCGAAAGCAAAGTGTTACGTTTTTGTTTTGCTAAAGACAATGAAACACTTGAAAAAGCTGCTGAAATATTATGCCAGATTTAAAAGTTTCTATCATTCAAACATCACTTTTTTGGGAACAAAAGGAGGAGAATCTAACGATGTTCTCTCAAAAAATAAATGCGATAACTGAAGAAACAGACCTAATAATTTTGCCCGAAATGTTTACCACTGGGTTCTCAATGAAACCCTCTCAATTCGCCGAAAAAACAGACAGTGAGACCTTAAGAAGAATGCGCAGTTGGGCTTCTGATAAAAATTGTGCCATTACAGGGAGTATTATAGTAAAAGAAAAAAACTCATATTATAATCGGCTCATTTGGGTTCGTCCCGATGGCACATATGAAACCTACGATAAACGTCATCTTTTCCGTTTCGCAGGGGAGCACCAACAATACAGTGCGGGTTCTAAAAAACTTATAGTTGATTTGAAAGGCTGGAAAATTTGTCCGCTAATTTGTTTCGATTTACGATTTCCTGTTTGGAGTAGGAACCTAAATCAAGAATACGATTGCCTAATATATGTCGCAAATTGGCCTGCGGTTCGTTCGTCTGCATGGAGCACCTTATTGCAAGCCCGAGCACATGAAAATCAATGTTATGTTGTTGGTGTAAATAGAATTGGAAATGATGGAAACGCAATACCACATTCAGGGAATTCGGGGATTATTGAACCTAAAGGAGATGTTATAAGCACAATACAGCCCAACGAGCAACGCACTGAAACTATTAAATTATCATGGTATAATTTAGAGAGCTATCGAAAAAAATTCCCGATATCAGCAGATGCTGATAATTTTAAAATCACTTCTTAATCCTCAATTTCCCAAATAAGGTCAGCATCCCAACCGCTTCTTACTTCAATACTTCCTGAGTAATAAATAACCTTTTCCGGTTGCTGTTTCTGCAGTAAATTTCCAGTATCCCACTTGCCATTTTCATTCTCGTCATATACCATTTTAACTAGGTATTTTCCTGGCTGCAGATGCTTATAAGTTATTATTCCATTCATTGACAGGCTATTCTCCTGCAGCACTTCTTGCTGTTGAGTAAGTAACTGAATCAATCCAGATTTACAACTTTTTGGTAGCTCCACAGATAAATTTACATCAGCATATTTATTCCATGTTGGAGTACTAAACTTTGCTTGAATCGTGTCATTCTGTAACCCAAAACAATCTAAAAAAGCACCTGGCAAAATACTTAAAGAGTATGATGCATCTTCTTTCCATTCATATTCGAAAAAATAATTACGCAATGCTTTGTCCTCCGATTTCAATTTAACTGAAATTGTATCTTTTTGGTTCTCTACCAAAAGAATCATTTTTTCATCATATCCCGTTACTGGATGTTGGCTGTTAAAAACTAACGGTTCGAACAAATCCATGATACCAGAAGATTTTCCATTAATTTTTATCTTTAATTTTTGGCTACTCCATTTCTTTTCTTTAGGCTTTGAACGCATTATTACATCAACCGTGTCAATAATTTTATCTTCATCGCTTACTTGGAACTGCAATGTATCAACTGTCTCTGTTATCCAATAAACCAATGTATCTTTTGTTTGATTCAAATCAGCGATGTACCACTGTTTTTTAAAACTCTGACCTATCAATTTGGCAGAAGGATTTACCGTTGGGTCATTAAATTCAAACATTACTTTACCAAATTCAGGACTGGACGCTCTCTTCACGTATTGATTTAAGTGTTTCTCATTAAACAGATGTATTAAACTCTGATTTGTATCATTTGCCGACACTAACTCATCAGTAAAACCAACTAATTCAGACAAAGGATCAAATAAATAGTTGGCGTTCTCATCTTTAACAGCTACTAACTTAAACTCGCCTCTCGGCAAATAAGAAATATCAAAAAATCCCGATTTGTCTGTCTTAGATACATAAGTTGGACGTTCATTGTAAGGAATTGAATCTACGATATCCTCATACAACATTACCAACGTGTTTTCTAATGGCGCTAGCGTAAATGCATCTTTTAATCTCCCATTAATGTTTAAAGAATCAATGTAATTCCCGGTCGAAAATAGAAATAGGTTGCTATCTAGTGGATTGCTTTCTGTAATATCCTTTATCCCTTCTCCGAAATTGAACTGATATGTTGTGTTAGGCTTAAGACTATCAACAAAAGTTATCTTGAGCTTCTTTCCTACAAGCTGAAATTCTAAAGGAAACTTTAATGAAGGCGTGACCAACAATTGCTCTTTCAAATTGTTAATCTGAACATATTCATCGAACTTTAATTCAATTGAATTACCTATGTAGTTCGATGAAAAATTGGCAGGAACAGATTGCACAACTTTGGGTGATTCTATATCTTTAGCTCCCCCACTTGGAGACGATTGCTGCGCACAGCTTATCAAAAATAGCAAGATAAATGTTGGCAAATATGAACGATATTTTCTCAAAATAATCCTTCTATAATCGCAACAATTTCTTGCAAATACTTTTCATCAATAGCATCAAAATCATTGAGGGAACTACTGTCCAAATCCATTATCATCGCCACTTCATTATCTTTCATTATGGGCAAAACTATCTCCGATCTTGATTCAGAGCTACAAATAATATGCCCAGGAAACTTATCTACATCAGCAACAATAATTGTTCGTTTCTCTTGCCAAACTTTGCCCGAAACACCATTCCCTTTTTGAATACGAGTACATGCGACTGGTCCTTGAAATGGGCCTAATACTAACTCTTTATCTTTTACCAAATAAATACCAATCCATAAAAACCCCATGGAAGATTTAAGGGCAGCCATAATATTAGCTAGATTGGCTATCAAGTCAGACTCTCCAGTAACTAGGCCTTTAATTTGTGGCAATAACTCCTTGTATTTCTCATCTCTAGTAGTTCTAGATATTGTTATTTCCTGTACCATTCTACAAATATATTAGTTAAGCGTAAGCTAAAGTGACCACACTTACTTTTATTCCTTCGACAAGCAATAATGTTTGCACGCAAGCTTCCATTGTTGAGCCAGTTGTTATAACGTCATCAACAATAATTACGTGTTTATTTAAAAATCTATTAAAGTCGGTAATTTGAAAAATTGAATCAACATTTTTCCATCGTTCGTAATGTGATTTTTTGGTTTGCGTTTCATTATATTTTCCTCTTATTAGCGTTGCAATATCCACCGGTATTTTCATTGTTTCAGACAATCCATTAGCAATAACTTCTGCTTGATTATATCCACGTTTCTTTTGCCGAGTTTTATGCAAAGGAACGGGAACTAGGAAGTCGGCATTCGAAAATAAGTCAGATTTTTCCAAGTCAAATCCATAGAGCTTACCCATTTCAACTCCTACTTGAGCATTTCCTTTGTACTTTAATTCATGCATTACGTGCTGAATTTTATCTCCTTTATTAAAAAAACAATATGCGGCTGCACTGTGAACTTCCGCCCTACCCCAAAATATTTTGGAAATTGGATTATCTTTCTCGTTATGGAAATTAGTTTTTGGAAAAGAAATTTTACAAAAACTACATATACAATTTTCCTTTCGGTACAACGTTTTACCGCATGAAGCACATAAATGTGGATAAATAAGTGAAATAAAATCTTTTAACCATCCTAACATCGTTTTCAAAGTAAATACATTTGTTGAATAAAGGCTAAAACCATGGAAGATAAACCAAAACCATCAGAAGCAAAAAAAGGAAATAGTAAAATTCCGTTAATTATAGTATTACTTCTTCTCCTACTCGCTGCTGGATATGCAGGAATGCTCTTTACAGAAAAGGGTGATTTAGAAAAGCAATTACAAAATTGTGAGGCTACATCAACTGAAATTCAGGAAGAAAAGACGCGAGTTATTTCAGAATTGGAAGCTATGAAAGTACAATATGATACGCTTTATGCGAATAATGATCATCTAAGTGAAGAACTTTTAGCTGAAAGAGAAAAAATTGAAGAACTTATTCAGGAAGCCAAAAACAAAAACTGGACTATTGCCAAATTGAGAAAAGAGACCCAAACGCTAAGAGTAATTATGCAAGGATACGTTCAAACGATAGATTCTCTAAATACACTAAATGAAACTCTAGTTGTAGAAAAAGCTGAAATTAATAAGAAATTAGGCGAAGAAAAAAATAAGACAACAAGTCTTACAAAAGAAAAAGAAGAACTATCTACTATGGTTAAGATTGGGCAACGAATGGAGGCGTTGGATGTTATGCTTATTGCTCAGCGAGTAAAAGCTAACAATGTACATCGTGAGACATCCAAAGCTTCTAGAACTAACAAATTGAAAGTCTGTTTTACATTAAATAAAAACGAAATTGCCGAAGCTGGCACAAAAGTCGTTCATGTTAGACTAATTGCCCCTGATGCGACTATTCTGCCTGCGAATGACGATACAGATGGCAAATTCGAATTTGGTGGCGGTACTTCCGCCTTTTACAGTCTAAAACGCAAAGTCGAATATAGTAACGTTGAATTAGACCAATGTTTCTATTATGAAGTAACTGGCTCTATTCCTTCAGGAAAATATATCTGCGAAATATATTGCGCAGGAGCCGATATTGGTAAAACAACAATAACATTGAAATAAATTAATAGCGTTTTTGCGAGCACTAAGTATATCCATACTGTAAAGGTATTATTTATAGTTTTGGGGGGAATCTAAAACAGAGATTTGAAGCATAAAAAATCACAAGAATCGAGAACTACAACAACTAAATTAGTGTTACCTAATGAAGGTAATCAATTAGGTAATTTATTTGGTGGTCAGCTCATGGCTTGGATGGATGAAATAGCTGCAATATCTGCTCATAGACACAGTAATAGGGTGGTGGTAACCGCTTCTGTAAACAACATCTCATTCAATTACCCCATTAAAGTAGGCGATATTGTTACTCTAGAGGCACAAGTATCTAGAGCTTTTAGTACTTCTATGGAGATCTATATCGATGTTAACGTTGAACACCCGTCATCTGGTAAGAAAATTAAGTGTAACGAGGCCATTTATACATTTGTAGCAATAGACCAAATCGGAACACCTATCGAAGTACCTGGCCTTATTCCTGAAACTGATTTAGAAAAGAAGAGATTCGCTTCTGCACTGCGAAGAAGAGAGCTTAGCTTGATACTTGGAGGGAAAATGAAACCAAGCGAAGCCACTGAACTGAAATCAATTTTTGAATAACAAAAAAGCGGTCAAAGACCGCCTTAAAGTTTTTGTAATATTTTGCTTTTGTTCTATTTATCTAGACCGCCTTCCACAGTCGCATAGTTAAGTTTCAGCGCAGATACTTTTCTAAGCTCTTGCTTTACATCAGTAATAACCCCCATTTTAACGTCTCTATCAACTTTTAGAGATGTAGTCAACTTTGGTATTAGCCCTTCAACAACTTCAGTTCTTTTTTGAATAATGTAAGGTCCAACATCTGCAACAGTTCCAAAATCGTCTGCTAATTGTAATCTAGGTTCAGTACCAAATTTCTCAGTATCTACTGGTTCTCCAATGTATATGTAATGCACTAACGACTTGTTTTCAAGCTTTTGTATCTCAGTAGCGGCAGGATTAGTTTGCTTTACTTTCAAATCCACTTCCCTCATCACTGTAGTAACCATGAAGAAGAACAATAGCATAAATACAATATCGGGTAATGCAGCAGTAGATACTGGCGGTAAAGCACGACCTCCATCTTTTTTGAACTTTGACATACTAACCTCCTAAGTTTTTAGGTTCAGCTTCAGAAATTTTCTGAGGATAAACAGTTTTAATCGCTTTAAGCTTCTTCTTTAAAGAATCATCTTCTTTATTAGCTTTAGACGCCTCTTCTAATTCAGTAAAAGTCATCCTAAATTCACTCATACATAGCTCATCTCTTAACTCGCGATATGCAGCCGCTAGTTCATTTTGAACCTGTATGTATAACTTGTACGATGTACCCCTATCATTTTGCAGTGAGATTACTTGTTTAGTTATTGTATACTCACCAATAAGTTCAGCAGCAGCTAATCGTTTTTGCCAAACAGTAACTTTTTCAGCATTACCTACTGCAGTATAATCCGATATTTTTTGCTTCGCAATTGAAACTGATACATCCTCCCATTCAGGAAGCGATTCTTTTCGTGCAGGGTTTACAATAAACTCTTTTGCTTTTTCACGAACCTGGTCTATCAAAAGTAATTCTCCTTCAACCAATAATTGGTCGTTAGCATTAGCTAATACAACAAATACGTTACGTTGTTTGATGTCGATATTCTCTTGATTTGGTTCTGGTGGTGGTGGCAACTTACGTTGAATTCCCCAGCTACTATCCATTGTAGTTGTTACCAAGAAAAATACCAGTAACAAGAAAGCAATGTCGGCCATTGAACCAGCATTAATCTCATTTTGGGCTTCTCTTTTACGTGGCATACTATCTCCTTACAATTTTCATAATTGAAGAGAATAAAACCGCAGCAATAGACAAAAACATCATAATATACATTGCTATTAGTCCCGTATCAGCCATCTTTACAGTTCCTTCAGATAAGTCTCCTCCAAGTGCAGCAAGATTAGGTGTGATTTCACTTGAAGCCATTCCATAACTAATTCCAAACAATAAAATTGTTCCAACAATTCCTACCAACATCATTTTTAACGATTCTGGTTTTTTCATAATCCCTATTCCCGCTCCAGCCAATGCTGATAGCACAAGAATTCCTGTCAATATGTAACTGTAAGCAATCAAGTTCTCAAATGGCCAACAATCAGCACATACATTTTCAGTAAAATCTAATACGGTTAGAAAAGCTAATAGCAATCCAATAGAAATGGATGCAATCATAAATATTTGCAGAATTCTATTTAACATATTGTAAATTATTTAGATGAAACATTGTGCTTTAATATCAAATCAATTAAAGTAATCGAAGCATCTTCCATATCGTTAACAATTCCATCAATTTTAGCAACAATTAAATTGTAGAAAAACTGTAAAATCATAGCCACAATAAGCCCAGATACTGTAGTAATAAGTGCCATACCAATACCTTCAGCAACAATTGCTGGTGAAATGTTATTTGCCGCAGCAATTTTATCGAATGCACCAATCATACCAATTACCGTTCCCATGAAACCAAGCATGGGAGCTAGAGCAATTGCTAATGAAATCCAGGAGAGTCCTTTTTCTAGTAATCCCATTTGAACACCACCATAGGCTTCAACTGATTTTTCAACCATATCAATACCTTCACTTGATCTGTCTAATCCTTGATAGTATATACTTGCAATTGGACCTGGAGTATTTCTACAAACTTCTTTTGCTGCTTCAACACCACCTGAAGAAAGTGCATCTTCAACATCGTTAACTAATTTTTTCGTATTAGTTGTAGCCATACTTAAATAAATAACTCGTTCAATTGCAATAGCTAATCCGAAGATTAGACATACAAGCACAACTGCCATGAAAGTTGGTCCACCTTCAATGAACTTTTGCTTAACAACTTGGTGAAATGTCTTTTCAACTTCTTCGGCTGGTGCTGGAGGGGTCGTAATCTCTTCAACTGGAGCTTCGACTTCCTCGACTACTGGTTCTTCCGTTGTGGTTGAAGAATCCCCCTCAACAGCTTCAATAACTTCTTCTGTTTGTTCAGCTTCTTCTTCAGGTTGAGCATATATGTTTGAAGCACCAAAGGTGAACATTCCGATAACAGCTACTAGTGTAAAAAACTTTTTCATCTTAATAATTTATTGATTTTATATATTGGTTAATTTATTCAAATTTATTTAAAAGAACTTTTTCCTACAGGGAGGAAAGGATTGTTTCACAAATCTCTTCTCCTTGTTTTGGACTAAATTCAAATGTAAACATTTGATTCAGTCAACGCGGAGAGGAAGGGATTCGAACCCCCGGTACATTACTGCACACACGCTTTCCAAGCGTGCGCCTTAAGCCACTCGGCCACCTCTCCTTTTTATTGAAGGAGTGACCTCCTCGTCAACGGGCGTGCAAAATACAAAAAAAACTTTATCTGCATATAGTTTTCAATGTCACTAGATAATAATTCAAGTAAAGACCTTTTTAAGGTCAACATTTAACAATTATTAAGCTAAGACTATTTTGATTGAGGTTGGCCTCCACGCAGCTTAGGTTCAAGCGCAAAGGCTCTATCTAAGTATGATTGACCAACTTCAACTTGTCCCATATTCTTGTATGCGATACCCATGTTCATTAATACATGTGGATTATCTGGATGCTTTTCTAATGCTTTCGTAAAAATATCAATCGAATTTTGGTGCTCGCCTAACATAGCATAAACAACTCCTAATTTCTGAAGGATTTCAGAGCTTTCAGAATCCAATTTATATGCTTCTACTAGATAAAGTTTAGATTTTTGTAAATCACCCATATTCTTTCCATATAACTCACCTAGCTTAACGTAAACTCTTTTAATATTAGTCTTGTCATAGCTTATTAGCGTTTCATAACTTTTTGCTGCCGTTGCGAAATACTTCTTTGTGGTACATAAATCTCCAACGTGTTCTAGGTTCTTTACCGAGTATTCATATTGAGGATTCAGTTTCAAGCATTTTTCAAAATACAAAATGGCATTTTCATAGCTCGTTATCGTCATCGGTTTATCGCCAACGGTTTCATAGTAATTTGCCATTTCGTAATAACAATTACCCATAATCAACATTGGCTGAATATAACGAGGGTAGATATTAAGCGCCCTGGCTAAATGTTTCTCAGCTTTATTCAACATTTGAATTGCTTCTTTTGGATTATCCGTTCGATACTTTTTTGATTCATCAACCAATGCTAATCCTGCTGACATATTCGATTTAGCACTATTTCCAGAGACTTCAACATCACCAACCGATAATGCAAAGTCATTTTTCCAAGATTGATTTCTAAATACGGTTTTAAAGGAAAAACTTAACAGTAGAATAGCCAATACCCCCGTAACTGCTTTTTGATAAGTTGCAGGCGATTTTATTTTTGTTGGCAGCCAATTCAGTAGAAAATGTGCCGCCAAAAGCGCATAAGCAATTGAAGGAACAAACATAAAACGTTCATTAAGGAATGTTCCCACTTGAATTGGGATATTTGAAACTAAGAAAAGCGTACCCATGTAGAACAAAATTGAATACGAAACGATATTTTTTTTTGTCTTACCCATAAGTATTCGAAAGAAATCTCTCAACGCATAACCAATCAACCCAATATATAACAACATCGGCAAAAAGGCTCTAGGGTCTGCCATTTTTAGATAAGGGTATGCTTGAGTTTTCACATTAACGTTGCTGTTATAGATGAACTCCCCCAATGGATACCAAGGGTAATAATCATGAGTTAAAGGATGTGGCACAAAAAGTAACTTAATATACATCCCAAGGGTATAGAATATTGTTGCCCACCAATCACCGCTATACTTCTCCAAATACATAAAAGGCATATTCATCAGCTCTGGAGTTAGCTGATCTGCAGAACGTGTCGAAGATTTTGCTGCTAATTTCCATGCTTCTAGTATGCTGCCATTACTTTCATAATGCATATCAAATTGTCCCAGAACAGGAATTCTCATAAATATGAAATATAGAACTGTACCTATTATCAAAGGTGAAGTTGCAACGAAAATAGTTTTGTATTTTTCATTGGAAAAATATAAAAGTGTTAAAGGAACAACAGCGATAAAAGTGATTATTCCTTCTTTAGATAACATCGCCAAAATAAAACAAAGACCAGATAAGATTAAATTCTTCATGCTTCTAGTTTTGTCTTGAATGTACAAAACACTAAAATACAATGTGCCTAAACCCGCCAATAAACTCATTAATTCATCTCTCCCTTTAATGTTTGCAATCGCTTCAGTATGCAATGGATGAGTTACAAAAATTAAGGTTGCAATTAAGGGGAATGATAAATACCATGCTCTAGTTTTTTCAGGAGGGAATAGCTTATAAAAAATTAAGAATAACACTAGGCCAATGAAAGCGTAGTAAATTGCATTAAAGACATGACCTACGGCCGCGTTATAGGTATATAATTGATCTCCATCCTTGTCTACAATGTATTGACCCTTTGCATTTTGTTGCTTCTTACCAAAAACCTCATTCTCAATAGCAAAAGAAACTAAAGACAGCGGTCGATAACGACCTCCTTCTAATAAGTTCTTTTGTTTTCCAAAAAAGCCAACCAAAAAATCTGTTTGAAAGTGTTCCCCAATTCCTGCGAATCCTTTCTTAGTTATATAATTGTGAGTAATTACCAATTTATCATCAAGCGCGTATTCGTAGTTGGCTGTTTGAATATATAAACCCAACCCCAGTAAAAAAACAATAAGCATTGGCCAACGAAAAAACTGATCCTGGACTCGCTGTTCCGCTTTATCGTCAATAACTACATTGTCCGGAACTACACTTTCTGGTATTGCTTGTTCTTGTTGAACAGCATCTTCTTCAGAAGACTCTACAACTGTGTATTTTTTCTTTTTTGCCATTTTGAAGGCTCAAATATAAAGTTTGTTTTGAAACTATACAGGAATCGTTACTTCCCCAGCTAACGAAATTTTTAGATTGGCAATAACCTCATCTTTACTAATTCCTTTCGCTAATAAATACATCAATTTAGTAATTGCTGCTTCCGTTGTAATATCGTATCCCGATATAACACCCATCGAATTAAATGATGAACTTGTTTCATATCTACCCTGTTCAACACTTCCTCCATTGCATTGAGTGACATTGAATATTATTAGTCCTCTTTCTATTGCTGAACTTAATTCATCTAAAAACCATTGCTCAGTTAAAGCGTTTCCCGAGCCATAGCTCTCCATTACCAGCGCCTTAACTTCATTCTGGTTTAACATAGCACGAACAGCCTCTTGTCTAATTCCCGGATGAAGCTTTAACAAAGCAACATTTTCAGCCATTGCTGTCTGGACGCTCAAATTCGCTTCCTTAAAGTCTTTAATAGCAGAATAATTAAAAGACAAGTGCACTCCTGCCTCTGCAAGCTTTGGATGATTTTCTGAACGAAATGCATCAAAATACGCTGCACTTGATTTATACGATCGATTACCTCTTAACAACTGATATTCGAAATAAACCCCGACTTCTGGAACAACGGGCTTTCCATCTTCTTTTTCTGCTGCAATTTCAATTGCAGTTATTAAATTCTCCTTGCCATCAGTCCGTACAACTCCGATTGGCAATTGGGAGCCAGTAAGAATAACCGGTTTATTTAGGCCCGATAACATAAAACTTAATGCAGACGCAGTGTACGACATAGTATCCGTCCCGTGCAGAATCACAAATCCATCATGTGAGTCATAATTCTGTTCAATTCTCAAAGCTATTTCTCCCCATATTTTAGGAGACATGTTAGAAGAATCAATTGGCTTGTCAAAAGAGGTCGTAGACAGCTCAACGTTCAGAAGGTCGATTTCAGGAACGTGTTGTAACAGCGTATCAAAATCGAATGGTTTATACTGTTCTGTATCAGGATCTTGGACCATACCGATGGTTCCCCCTGTATATATTAATAAGACTTTCGATTTATTTTCCATAAAACACTCGGTTTGCGTTCTCGGTAGTTATTTTTGCTACTTCGCTCAAAGGTAAATTTTTTATTTCGGCTAACTTTTCTGCAACAAGCTTTAAATAGACACTTTCATTTCTTTTTCCTCGATATGGCACAGGTGCTAAATAAGGGGAGTCCGTTTCTAGTACTAAATGTTCCATATCTATTTGTGAAATAGTTTTATCTAAGCCTGAGTTTTTAAAAGTTAACACCCCTCCCAAACCTAACTTGAATCCACCATAGTTCAATATTTGTTTTGCCTGATCAATGTCGCCAGTAAAACAATGAAAAATTCCGAAAAGCGAGTCATCATTTTCATCGTTTACGATCTCGAAAACTTCATCAAAAGAATCACGAACGTGAATAACAATAGGCAACTGAATCTTCTTTGCTAATTGTATTTGTTGACGGAAAGCATCCTTTTGTTGTTCAACGAACGTTTTATCCCAAAACAAATCAATTCCAATTTCACCTACAGCATAAAATTTATGCTTAGCATGCCATTCTTTAACCAAATCAATTTCTCGCTGATAATCTTCTTTTACATCACACGGATGCAAACCCATCAAGGGGAAGCAATTTTCTGGATATCTTGCACTCAATTTCATCATTGAGTCAATCGTATCTGAATTAATATTAGGAAGATACATTTTAGTAATACCTTCATTTAGCGACCGCTGAATTACCTCATCGATATCGTCATCGAATTGCTCTGAAAACAAATGCGTGTGTGTATCAATAAATTCCATTCCGCAAATTTATGTTTCATTCGATGCTAAATGAAATGAAGACAAGGAATCTTTATTACTAAATTTGTCTTTGTGAAAGTTAAAGTACTTATTATTCGTTTTAGTTCTATTGGGGATATTGTACTTACATCTCCAGCAATTCGGTGTTTAAAACAGCAGTTAGATGGAGATGTTGAAATTCATTTTTTGACTAAAAAAGCTTTTAAATCAACTTTGATCGCTAACCCGCACCTTTCTAAAATCCATACAATCGAAAATAAAGTTTCTGAAGTAATTGATATATTGAAATCTGAGAACTTCGATTACGTTGTTGACCTGCATAACAATATTAGATCTAGGCAGGTAAAAAAACGGCTCGACTCTCTTGCATTTACTGTTGATAAATTGAGCTGGGAGAAATGGTTACTTACAACTTTTAAAATCGATAAATTACCGAAAGTTCATATTGTAGACCGATATATAGAAACCTTTGCAGCTCTCAATATTAATAATGACAATAAAGGGTTGGAATATTTTATTCCAGAAGTCGATGAAATTGATCTATCCGAGCTTCCTGCCAACTTCCAAAATGGGTATATTGGTTTTGTTATTGGAGGTACATATGCTACAAAACGCCTACCTACGGAGAAAATAATTTCCATTTGTAGAAAAATTGAAACCCCTATTGTTCTGCTTGGTGGGCCAGATGATCAATCTGTTGCCAAGGTAATTTCTAACAAGCTTAATGATAAAGTATATAATGCTTGCGGAAAGTATACCTTAAATCAGTCAGCATCTTTGGTAAAACAAGCCAACAAAATCATCACTCACGATACCGGCCTTATGCATGTTGCAGCGGCTTTCAAAAAAGATATTGTCTCTATTTGGGGAAATACCGTACCTGAATTTGGGATGGCACCCTATTTATCGACTCCAAATTCTAGGGTAGTCGAAGTAAATGATTTAAGATGTCGCCCATGCTCGAAACTTGGTTATGGAAAATGCCCCAAAAAGCACTTTAACTGCATGAATATGATTGATGAAATCGAAGTAGTTAGCTGAGTAAATTAAACGAGAATAGCTCAATCAACACTCGTTATCTCTACCTTTATTAAATGCTCAATTTTCCAAATTCCGAAAAGTAATAATCCGGAAATCAGCATTGAACTTATTACGATAATCCACATTCCTTCACCTGCGCCAATTTCCTCTATATCTGAAGACATTGAACCAATTCCAATGAGATATGCCATAAATACCGCAAAGCCGTTATTAAGAAAATGGGCTAAAATTGCCAACCACAAACTGCCGCTCCAGTGGTACAAGTAACCCAACATCGCCCCTAACAACATGCGAGGAAGAAAACCATAAAACTGCATATGAATAGCGCTGAATATTGCCGCTGTTACCCAAATTGCTATATGCGGGTTTTGGAACATCTTGCCAAATATGTTCTGCATAACACCTCTAAAACAAAGCTCTTCACCAATAGCAGGAATTAATGCCATCACGACCAAGTTACCAAACAGAGCCAATAAACCAGTGCTGCTTAAAAAAGCTTTGACCACTACTTCTGAATTTTCTTCTTGCGTCTTCATCCATTGTTCTATGCCTGAAAGCCAATCGGGAAGCGCCATCAACTGGTTAATTTCTTGTGTGAAATTGACAATTGGGAGCACTGCAATCACCAATATAACTACCAATATTATACTTCTAGAATTCACCTTTTTATTAATCGATAGAGAACTGAAAACGTCTCGAGACGCTAAGCAAGCAAAAAGTAAAGCCGGCAAAATAAAAATGGTAATTGAAGCAACAAGTTGCGATATTTTAAGTGTCGCCAATACATTTGGATTACCCAAATCAGACATTACATTACTACCAATAGCTTCTGCACCCATCATTACAGCGATAACCCCTGCTGACAGCATGACTCCAATTGCTAGCGAAATAAGAACAAGCCCAATAAAAATAAAAAGCTGTCCCAGTGGGTTGTATTTTTCGAGAATTGGAGTTCTGTCCATATTATGCAATACCTTTGCAGCAAATTTAGTAAAGTAATTGGTTAAAATTGGCGACATAGCATTAGGGGAGTTTCCGCTTTTACTTGCTCCTATGGAGGATGTTAGCGATCCACCTTTTCGAGCTCTATGCAAAAAACACGGTGCTGATGTAATGTACACAGAGTTTATTTCGTCTGAAGGGCTAATTCGTGATGCGGCAAAAAGCGTTAAAAAGCTCGACATTTTTGAATATGAAAGGCCTGTTGGTATTCAAATTTTTGGTGGGAATATAGACTCCCTTAGAGAAGCTGCAGAGATTACAGAAAAGGTGAATCCAGATATTATTGATATAAATTATGGTTGCCCCGTCAAAAAAGTTGTTTGCAAAAATGCTGGTGCTGGTATTTTAAAAGACATTCCTCGAATGGTTTCTATGACTAAAGAGATTGTTGATGCTGTTAACAAACCTGTAACTGTTAAGACGCGTTTGGGATGGGACGAAGATTCGAAGTATATCGTAGATGCAGCGGAACGACTTCAAGATATTGGTATCAAAGCGATCTCTATTCATGGGCGAACTCGAAAGCAGATGTACAAAGGTGATGCCGATTGGTCATTGATTGCTGCTGTTAAAAACAATCCGAGAATGCACATCCCTGTATTCGGAAATGGTGATGTTACTTCACCAGAAATTGCTGCTGAGAAAAAAGAAAAATACGGAGTAGACGGAATAATGATAGGTCGAGCTTCTATTGGTAATCCTTGGTTTTTTAACCAAGTAAAGCACTTTATGAAAACTGGGGAGCACCTAGAAAAACCAACTATAACGCAGCGAATTGATGTTGCCCGAGAGCACTT
>JABHTA010000141.1 GCA_018669945.1 Flavobacteriales bacterium | reverse complement strand
ATTTGGTATAAGATTGAATAATAAGTGAGAAAACAGATAATTATATTAATAGGGTTGTTGTTGTTTTTTGGAAGCTGTCGGAAAACAATAAATAAGACTAATCCAGAGCTTGTTGGGGCTTGGGTTAATGTCGGTAGACAGTTAGAAATTGTTATTGATGACAACGGTAAGGCAAGAATGATTGATTATAATGTGCATAATGGCGGCTACGGAGATTTTGATTACAATATGCATGGAAAAGCCTTTGTTGGAATAGATGAAGATGGCTATAACCGCTTAACTGTTAGACCCACCGTTCGAGATAAAATTTCAGGTAAAAAGAAATTCAGTACCAGAATAGCGACATCACCAACAGTAGTTGACACTCCGTTGGTGTATAATTGGACATATTTAAGAAGTCCTAATACTTGTGATAATTGTACTACATATACATTTTTATTGGCGGAAAAGGCTATTTGGTATAAGATTGAATAATAAGTGAGAAAACAGATAATTATATTAATAGGGTTGTTGTTGTTTTTTGGAAGCTGTCGGAAAACAATAAATAAGACTAATCCAGAGCTTGTTGGGGCGTGGATTAATGTTGGTCATATTGAAGTCGCAAAAAACTCAAGCGCAACGCAGGAGGTCTATTTCTATAGCGATCATGGGGACTTTATTATTGTGGTTGATGAATGCTTGGAAGAGCATGACATAGAATAAAACTTTAATATAATAACCGTGTCTCGTTTTTAGAGAAAATCCACCATGATTTTATTCCCTTGTTTTACTGCGCCTAATTACGTTTCTTTGCAGCCCTTTTTAAGTACCTATGGGAACAATAACAGAAAGAAAAAGAAAAATATTTGTTGGGTCAGCGTCGCCTGCACTAGGTAAAGCTATTGCTGCTAAATTTGGTGTGGCTCCCGGAGATGTTGAATTACAAAGGTTTAGCGATGGTGAATTTCAGACTTCATTAGAAGAAACCGTTCGTGGAGCTCATGTGTTTTTTATTCAATCTACTTTTCCTCCAACGGATAATTTGTTTGAATTATTGCTCATGGTTGATGCTGCTAAAAGGGCGTCAGCAGCAAAAATTACGGTAGTTATGCCCTATTTTGGATGGGCACGACAAGACCGAAAAGATAAACCAAGAGTTGCAATCGGTTCTAAATTAATCGTGAATATGTTGGAGTCTGCAGGGGTAACGAGAGTTATTACTATGGATTTACACGCAGACCAAATCCAAGGATTTTTCGAAGTGCCAGTTGATCATTTATACGCTTCTTCTGTTTTCATACCTTACATAGAAAAGTTAACCCTACCTAATCTTATTATGGGCGCGCCAGATACTGGTGGAACAAAAAGAGCGAACGCATACGCGAAACACTTAGGTTGTGGAATGGTTATTTGCTACAAGCAACGTAAAAAAGCCAATGAGGTATCAGGCATGACTTTAATCGGTGATGTTGAAGGTAAGGATGTAATAATCGTAGACGATATTATTGATACGGCAGGCACAATTACCAAGGCGGCAGATATGATGATGTCCAAGGGGGCTAATAGTGTTAGAGCATTAATTACACATCCTGTTTTATCAGGCCCTGCATACGAAAGAATAGAAAACTCTTCTATTACAGAATTAATCACAACAGATTCAATTCCGTTAAAACAAGAAAGCAGCAAAATAAACGTGATTTCCGTGGCAAACCTCTTTGCTGAGGTTATGCAAAACGTTGTGAATCATCAATCAATAAGTTCAAACTTTATTATATAATAAATATCAATTACAAATCAATAAACAATACCTTATGAAATCATTAGGATTATCTGGAACAAAAAGAGCTATTGGCACAAAGGACGCGAAGAAATTACGAGCGGACGGTCAAGTTCCCTGTGTTATCTATGGTGGAGAAAAAAATCTTCACTTTTCAGTTGACTCAAGAGCATTAGACAAATTAATATACACTCCAAACGTTTACCGTGTGCAGCTTGATGTGGATGGTGAAAAAATTGACGCGGTTATAAAAGCCAAGCAATTTCATCCTGTAACGGATGCTACATTGCACGTTGATTTTGTTCAATTATTTGACGATCGACCAGCTATAATTGCAATGCCAGTTGTTTTAACTGGAAACTCAATTGGTGTAAAAAATGGAGGTAACTTGAGTCTTCGTAAAAGAACGATGAAATTGAAAGGATTGCCTTCGGCAATTCCTGAAGATATTACTGTTGATATTGCTAATTTAAGAATTGGGCAATCAATTAAAGTCGCAGATGTTGCGGCATTAAACCCAAAGCTAGAGTTTGCTGGTAATCCTAACGATGTAATAGTTGCGGTTAAAACTGCTCGTGCGGCTATTGAAGAGGAAGAAGAGGAAGAAGAAGAAGGAGCTGAAGGTGAAGCAACTGAAGGTGAAGCAACTGAAGGTGGTGAAGGTGAAAGTTCTGAAGGAAAGCCAGAAGCTACATCTGAAGCATAAATTCGTTTTATTTGTTGCATGAAGTATCTTATCGTAGGATTAGGGAACGTCGGCAGTGAATACGAAAACACTAGACATAATATAGGATTTAAAATCCTCGATTCGTTAGCCAACGATTCGGGGATTTTTTTTACCGATAATCGGCTAGCGGCTACTGCAACACTAAAGCACAAGGGCCGAACATTTTTACTTGCGAAACCAAATACGTTCATGAATCTTAGCGGAAAAGCCGTTAATTATTGGATGCAAGAAGAAAAAATAGGGTTGCCCAATATTTTAATATTAACTGACGATATCGCACTTCCTTTTGGGGTAATAAGAATGAAAGGAAAAGGTAGTGACGGTGGTCATAATGGTTTAAAAAATATTACCCAATTATTGGGCAGAAACGACTATGCCCGATTGCGTTTTGGAATTGGAAGTGAGTTTAACCCTGGCAAACAAATAAACTACGTATTAAGCGATTGGCACAAAGAAGAGCAAATACAAATACAAGAACGGATTGACCACGCAAAAAAAATGATTTTCGCTTTTGGTACTATTGGCGCTGGTCGAACCATGTCTGAGTATAACAATAAGTAAGCGTAACCAAACGCTTGGGTTCTTCGTATTTAATTATCAACCCTTCGCAACAGTGCCAATGAAACCCTTATATTTTACCTTAGTCTTTGGGCTAATATTATCACTCTCTTCTTTGTCGCAAGTTAACCCTTCGCTTAAAGAAGAAATAAAACTATACCCTAATCCCGTTTCAGAAGGGTTCATTTACGTAAACTTCGGCCGGTGGGGACATGGCTCAGAGCATGTCGAAATTTATGATATTACTGGAAACAAGGTTGTTGAAGCAATTGTAAACACAGGCGCTAAAAATAACCATCGACTTGATTTATCCACACTCAGTTATGGTCATTACTTCATACTAGTTAAATCAAAAAACGAGATTTATTCTGCCAGAATAACGGTAAACTAAATTGTATCCGCATTTACCCAACCTTTTTACTCCTATTGTTCGTATTTAATTTCGAACGATTTTTATTTTATAAACCCTAAGCAAGCCTCCTAACTCATTAATATCTATTAATGCCGATTCCATTGGTCTTTATCGAAGACATTACTAATAATGATTACTTTTGAATTAAATAAAAGAATTATATTGGGATTGACATTGTAATTGCCAAAATTTATGATAGTGCAGCACGGTTAATGGCTTCTT
>JABHTA010000089.1 GCA_018669945.1 Flavobacteriales bacterium | reverse complement strand
CAAAAGCAGCAGTTTTCGCAATTAGAAAGCTTGTATGCAGAATGGAACGACCAGATAAATGTAATATCTAGGAAAGATATTGACCAACTGTATGAGCGACATGTGTTGCATTCGTTAGGGATTGCAAAAATAATTCAGTTTACCAATGGTACTTCTCTGTTAGATGTTGGTACAGGTGGTGGTTTTCCAGGAATACCGTTGGCAATTTTATTTCCGAAGTGCCAATTTCATTGCGTAGATTCTATTGGTAAAAAGATAAAAGTGGTGAACGAAGTGACTGAAAGTATTGGGTTAACAAACCTTACAGCCGAGCACCAAAGGGCCGAAAAAGTTAATGACAAATACGACTTTGTAATTAGCAGGGCTGTAACCCGTATGAAACCATTTATAAATTGGGTGCATGGCAAAACGTTGAAAAAGAACAGCAATAAATTGCTTAATGGTATTCTCTATTTAAAAGGTGGTGATATTATAGATGAACTTGCCGAAATAAAAAGAGATTACAACGTATTTAACTTAAGCGACCAATTTACCGAAGAGTTTTTCGAAACGAAGAAGGTTGTTTGGGTGAAATTGTAGGGGATTAGGGTCAATTAAAAATGATTCATCTAATTCGTTAACTTTGTAAATAATGCAGGTATCATTTAATACAAAGGAGGAGAGTAATAGAAGGCAAGAAGAAGCTTTTTTGAAGCTCTCGCCTTCTGAACGTTTTCTTACTTTTTTACGACTTTCCAAACAAAGTTTAAAGCTATTTCCGGCTAAAGAGAAAGTTGGAAACCTCATCATTCAAATTGAGCCAAAGAATGGTTGACCAATGGGATGAAGATATCTTTACGTTTATTAAGTTATGTAGTAAACACAATGTAAGAATGTTGATGGTTGGCGGTGGCGCTGTGAATTTTCATGGTTACCAGAGGCATTCTGCTGATGTTGATTTTTGGCTAGATACCGTTACAGAAAATCTTGATAGGCTTAAGTCTGTTTTTCATGAGATGGGTTATGAGTTAACCGAATTTCCTGAAAAGGTAAAAAATCAAGAGCAAAATATTTCGTTAAAATTTTCGCCAGGGGCACTTTCTATTGAACTGATTACCAATTTCAACCCTAACAAAAGCTTTGAGCAAGCTTATTCTGCTGCAGTTGAGCAAATAGTAAAAGGTGAGAAAATTTTAAAGTGGAAAGTTCTCAGTCTAGATGATTTGATAACCAGCAAGGTAAAAGCAGGAAGGCCTAAGGATTTACTTGATATTCAGGAGTTAAAAAGGGTTAACCCTTAACAAAAAAGGTTGTTTGGGTGAAATTGTAGGGGATTAGGGTCAATTAAAAATGATTCATCTAATTCGTTAACTTTGTAAATACTACCATGCGTTTAGCTAAACGAATAGCAATTAAATAATATGAATAAAATTGGATATTTAATTGGGTTCTTTATTCTCTTAAGTTGTCTTGCGGGGTGCAAGAAGACAAAATTGGATGGTGAATTAGAATTATTAGCAGGCAATTGGTTATGGGTAGAGTCTTACGGCACCTGTTCCCATCAATGGCCTTGGTGCACATACACAAGTATCGATGAGGGATTCACAATAGAGTATCAATTTGATGAAAAAGGTAAATACAAGTTACTTAAAAATGAAGTTGTAATTGAAAAAGGTCGCCTGATAATTGATACATATGACACGCAAGATTCTTTTAACGAAGGTGGTATTATTAGAATTAATTTTCGAACGACTAATAGAACTAAAGAAAATAGAAGAGAGCAAGTGTTTCTAGATGGAGAGAATAAATTATACTTCAGTGAGTACCCAATGAAAGATTTAGATGGGTTGAACTATTATATAAGAAACTAAAACCATTAATGATTGACTAGTGTTGGGGTGTTTTGAATCCTAGTCCTTAATTTGCTAACAATATGGTTTACAGATTGGTAATCTTGCGTTCCAGTGAATCAAATTTGCTTATTCAGCAATTGGAGCAGCTGCCGGCTCCTCTTTTTTATTTCTATCAAAAGGCTTTAGCCTAAACGCCAAACCTAGGCCAACATAAGGGGTGGTGTAATCTAGAAGACCACCGTTAATATCAAGTTGTACTTCATTTTTTAGTATGTATGTAACACCACCATGCAGTTGCTGGTAATTTTCATGGTATTTGTATTCAGCAAAAATACAGCCCTTGCTGTAAGAAAATCCAATTAGGCCAACCCCATACCAGCTAAAGTCATTGCCACCATTTAGCGTGTAGAAAAACTTTTCGCCCAAAGAACCTGTGGCAGATAAGGTGTAGTTTTGCCTCCCGAAAAACGGGTTGTAATCTAATTGAAACGATAGACCAGGTATCGCACCTTTGCCTTCCCAGATAAAAACCTTTCCACTTAGGTCCAGATTAGGAGAAGCGTATGCAGTTGCAAATCTAAACTCTAGCCGTTCAGTAATACCAAAACGGACAAATGTATTTAAGCCATAAAATTGATCGATATAGGTAAATCCGGTTTCGGCTTGTATAATGCCCGGGGCAACTACGGTGTTAGATTCTGTTAAAGTAGGGCGCTGGGCGTCAATCGTTTCTTGTGCAAATGAATTGAGACAAACGATAATGCTCAGAAGAGTAATTATTCTTTTCATGATATTTCGAATTGAAGATTAGAAAGATGTTTATAGGTCCCTTTCTCATAGGCGATAAGCTCTTCGTGGGTGCCACTTTCTTTTATTTGCCCGTTTTCTAGTACTAAAATTTTGTCAGCTTTACGAATCGTAGAAAGGCGATGAGCAATTACTATCGAGGTGCGGTCTTTCATTAGTTTTTCCAGCGCGTTTTGCACAAGTTTTTCGGATTCTGAATCTAAAGAGCTGGTTGCTTCATCCAATATTAATATAGATGGATCTTTCAGAACAGCTCGTGCAATGGCTATCCGTTGGCGCTGTCCTCCCGAAAGTTGTACGCCTCTTTCTCCCACAATAGTATCATACTGCTCAGGGAATTTTTCAATAAATTCTTTAGCGTTGGCTTGTTCGGCAGCGCGTTTAATTTCTTCGAGTGCTGCATTTGGTTTTCCGTAAGCTATGTTCTCTTGTATAGTGCCACCGAAAAGAATAACATCTTGAGGTACAATTGCCATTTCGTTTCTTAGTTCGGTTATCGCATAATCAGTAACTAGCTTATTATCGATTTTTATTGAGCCAGATTTTGAGTCGTAAAATCTAAATAGGAGAGACGCGATAGTCGATTTTCCTGCTCCACTTGGACCCACTACAGCTATTAATTGCCCAGATTTTGCTGAGAATGAAACATCTGAAAGTACTGTCACATCTTTTCTTGATGGATAGTTGAAAGATACATTACTAAATTCAATGTCTCCATTTATTTTAATTGATTTTGATTCTTGGGTGTTAATTTCTTCGGCATTTTCATCTAATAAGTCCATTAGGTTTTCAGTAGCACCAATTGCTTTTTGAACCTGTGCATATTGCGCGGCAATTCCACCAATAGAAGCACCCATAAACACAGTGTAAAGGATGAAAGAGATTAACTCACCTATGGAAAGCTCTCCGCCTTGTACTAAAATTGCACCGTACCATACCACCGCAACAATAGACCCGAAAATACAGAAGATGATAAAAGAAGCAAATGCTCCACGCCATTTGGCGCCTTTAATCGCCAGTGATACGACTTCTTTAATGTCGTTAGCGTATCGTGTGATTTCGAAACGTTCGTTAGCAAATGATTTTACATTAGCAATCCCTTGAAATGTTTCTTCTACAATTACATTCGATTCAGCAATCTTAGCTTGAGTTTGTTTCGAAAATCCTTTAATATATTTCCCAAATATAACTGCCGAAATAGCCACAACTGGCACAATAGATAACATGCCCAGAGTCAATTTACCAGAAATGGTAGATAGAAATATTATACCCCCTATGATAATAATGATTTGTCGAAGTAATTCAGCAATTGTAATCGTAAACGTAGTGTTCAATAATTCAACATCACTTGAAATTCGACTGTTTAATTCCCCAACTCTTCTAGAAGAGAAGAAGGTCATTGGTAACTTAATTACATGTTGGTATACATCCAGTCTCATTTTCCCCAAAGCTTTTTCAGTAACATACGAGAAGGTATAAATCCTGAAGTAAGATGCAATCGACTGAAATATGAATACAACCAAAAGAATAAGTGCTATCCTATTAATATCATCAATTGACGTTTCTTTAGATGCATCAATCATGTTTCCCATTAATTTAGGGAATGCTAATGCAGTAGCTCCTGTAACAAAAAGGAAAAACAGGCCGATTGTAAAAACACCTATGTAGGGCTTTATGTATTTAAAAATACGCAAAGATCGTTTAAAGGATTCTTTCGTGATTTTTACTTTTTCTTCGTTTGCTGTTTTGTTCGCCAAAAGGTTGTTAATAATGAATGCAAAGATATATTTAAAATGAAAGATAAATCATCTAAATTGTTTGCTGGTAAGTAAAAAAGGTATATTTTTGCACTCCAATTTACGAATGCCTATAGCTTAAAGATATGAAAAGGACTTTTCAACCATCGAACAGAAAGAGAAAGAACAAACACGGGTTTAGAGACAGAATGTCAACTAAAGCTGGTAGAAAGGTATTAGCAAGAAGAAGGGCTAAAGGCAGAAAGAAAATCTCTGTATCTGACGAACCAAGACATAAAAAATAATTAGCTAGACTAATTGTTTGAAAAAGCTCTACCTAAAGGTGGGGCTTTTTTTATGCGCTTAATTATGGATAATATAAATCTTGAAGTTTTTCAAAAGTTACCTTCTTTATTAGATTTCCATTATAACTGACCGTTCCGTTCAGCTGAAGTGCAATAGAATTTGGTGTGCCAACTTTTAATGTTAGCGTATCTCCTTTTTTAATAGTTTCTGCTGCTTTGTTTCCTTTCATTATCCCAATTTTAGCTGAGTATCCAGCTAAATGAAGAGAATCAATAGTTACGTTGTTTGAGTTTGCTAATGCGATGATTTTGTAATGAATCCCAGTTCCGCTACTTTTTTGCCCACCATGCCATTTTTGGACAGTTGCCGATAGGATGATAAATTCATTGAGAGCCGGACTTTTTTTGAAAGTGGCGCAGCTAATTAGTAAAATGCTAGTGATTATGATAGTTAATCTTCTCATTGTTGATGATTTTTTGAATTATTTCCCCCGTTTGTTCTCTAATTAGCACATGACCGCAATCAATAATGTGCAATTTTGCATGCTTTGGAAGCATACTAGCGAAGTCTTTTCCTATTTTTGGCTTAATAATATTGTCGTTTTCCCCAAAGAATAAATGGCAAGTGATGTTGCGGTTAACAATGCTTTCTTGAATTAAGTTAATCTTAGGTTTAATTAAAGAAAAGGTGCGCCAGATATTGTAAACTAATTCTCTCTTTTTCTTTGTCTTCATGTTATCTAATAAAAAAGTGTGCATCTTCTTTCGAATAATTCCAGTGAATTTAAGAATTCCAAGCAGGGTGAAGTAGCTATTTGGATTGTCTGTGATGTAACGATAGATCTTTCTGCCGATTCTAGTTCTGCTAGTAAAATTGTACCACCTGTTAAGAATAATACCATCTGGCGCCAAAAGGTAAATTTCTTTTACAGAATTTGGAAATAGCTGCAAAAGAGCTAGTGCAATTTTTCCGCCCAAGCTATAGCCCATTAAAGCGAAATCTGAAATGCTTAGCTTGGCAAGCAAAGCTTCAAAAAAGTTTTTTAGCTCAATTTCAGAAATTGGTTTTTCTTCAATTCTATCTTTTGGAAACGAACTTTTCCCGTGCAGAAAAAGATCGAAAGCATAGATGGTATATCGTTCTTTAAGGTAAGGTTCAAACAATGCAAAGTCTTGCCCGGTTCTCGCAAAACCATGAAAGGCAAAAAGTGGTGTAGGACCACTACCAAACTTAAGATAATGAATCGATAAATCTTTGTGCGAAAAGCTATGCGAATCCATCGTTAATACTGTGTGAATAAACACATGAAAAAATACTCGATTTCTTGTTGGATTCTCATTAAATTCGCGTTCAGTTATTCGTTTAAATAAAACTGTAGCAGATGCCCAAAGATAATAGTATTAAGTCAATTTTGATTATTGGAAGTGGTCCGATAGTAATCGGTCAAGCTTGTGAATTCGATTATTCTGGTTCTCAGGCTTCCCGGTCTTTGCGTGAAGAGGGGATTGAGGTGACACTTATAAATTCTAATCCGGCTACAATTATGACGGATAAAGTTACCGCTGATAATATTTATTTGCTACCTCTTAATTCACAATCTATTCGTGAGATTTTGGAGAAACATAAAATTGATGCTGTGCTCCCAACTATGGGGGGGCAAACAGCCTTGAATTTATGCATTGAATGCGATAATCTTGGTCTTTGGAAAGAGTTCGGGGTTAAAATTATAGGAGTAAATATTGATGCTATTGAGATTACTGAAGATAGAGAGAAGTTTAGAAAATTAATGTTAGAAATAGGTGTTGGTATGGCACCTCAAGCGACAGCTAAATCGTTTTTAGAGGGTAAGGAAATTGCTCAAAAATTTGGATTTCCACTTTGTATTCGCTCTTCATTTACTTTGGGAGGTTCAGGTGCTGCAGTTGTTCATGATGAAGATAAGTTTGACAAATTATTAGATTCAGGACTTCATATGTCACCAATTAAAGAGGTGATGATTGATAAAGCTTTATTAGGCTGGAAAGAATTTGAGTTAGAACTTTTACGTGATGCAAATGATAACGTGATTATTATTTGTTCTATCGAAAATTTTGACCCAATGGGAATCCATACGGGAGATTCAATTACAGTTGCACCGGCAATGACATTATCTGATACAACATATCAACGGATGCGAGATATGGCGATAAAAATGATGCGTTCTATTGGTGATTTTGCAGGGGGATGTAACGTTCAGTTTGCTGTAAGTCCTGACGATGCAGAAGATATAATCGCTATCGAGATTAATCCTAGGGTTTCGCGATCATCTGCATTGGCATCTAAAGCAACGGGATACCCTATTGCAAAGATTGCTGCTAAATTGGCTATTGGTTATCATTTAAATGAACTAGGAAATCAGATAACAAAATCGACTTCCGCCTATTTTGAGCCAACATTAGATTATGTTATAGTGAAAATTCCTCGTTGGAATTTCGATAAATTCGTGGGAGCAGATCGCGAAGTTGGTCTTCAAATGAAATCTGTTGGTGAAGTAATGGCAATTGGAAGGACTTTCCAAGAAGCACTCCAAAAAGCATGTCAGTCTCTCGAGATTGGCAGGAATGGATTAGGTGCAGATGGTCGTGAGCTAAGAAGTAGAGATGCCGTAATGAATAGCTTGCAGCATCCAAGTTATGATAGAGTTTTCCATATTTATGACGCTATCAAAATGGGTATTCCATTCAAGAAAATCCATGAAGTAACTAGAATTGACAATTGGTTTTTGCATCAAATAGATGAGCTACTCAGCTTAGAAAAGGAAATTGAAAAATACAATGTTGGTGAAATCCCAAAAGGGTTACTTTATGATGCAAAGCAACGGGGTTACGCTGATAGACAGGTCGCTCATTTGCTAAACTGTAAAGAGAGTGAGGTATATAAAAAACGAAACGACTTAGGCATAAAGAGGGTTTATAAACTTGTTGATACTTGTGCAGCTGAGTTTGAAGCGAAAACACCTTATTATTACTCGACTTTCGAAGATGAAAATGAGTCAATTAAAAGTGACAAAAAGAAAATAGTCGTTTTGGGAGCAGGACCAAATCGCATTGGGCAAGGTATTGAGTTTGACTATTGTTGTGTTCACGGTGTTCTTGCAGCCAAAGAATGTGGATACGAAACCATCATGATTAATTGCAATCCTGAAACAGTTTCAACGGATTTTGACACATCAGATAAGTTATACTTTGAACCTGTTTTCTGGGAGCATATTTACGATATCATTCTCCATGAAGATCCAGTTGGAGTAATTGTTCAGTTGGGAGGACAAACGGCATTAAAACTTGCGGAGAAGCTTGACCGATATGGGGTTAAAGTGATTGGAACGTCATTCAATGCGCTCGATTTAGCTGAAGATAGGGGTCGTTTTTCGAATTTATTAAAAGAGAAGAAAATTGCATATCCAAAATTTACTACTGTTGATAGTGCTCAAGAAGCCGTTGAAGAAAGTAAAGATTTAGGATTTCCTTTGCTGGTTCGACCATCTTACGTTCTTGGGGGACAAAGTATGAAAATCGTAATCAATGAAGATGAGCTGGAACGTCATGTTACTAAGATTCACAATCAAATGCCCAACAACAAAATTTTGTTAGACCATTATTTAGCAGGGGCAATCGAGGCAGAGTCTGATGCAATTTGTGATGGTGAAAATGTATATATTATTGGAATTATGCAGCACATTGAGCCCGCAGGAATACATTCCGGAGATTCTTATGGTGTTCTTCCTCCTTATAATTTGGGAGATTTTATCATTCAACAAATAGAGGACATTACCAAAAAGGTTGCGGTTGATTTAGAAACTGTCGGTTTGATTAATATGCAATTTGCTATAAAAGATGATAAGGTTTATGTTATCGAAGCCAACCCAAGGGCATCAAGAACAGTTCCGTTTATTGCTAAGGCTTATGATGAACCTTACGTGAACTATGCAACTAAAATCATGTTAGGTGAAAAGAAAGTAACAGACTTCGATTTTAAACCTAGGAAGAAAGGTTATGCAATAAAAATACCTGTATTCTCGTTCGGTAAATTTCCAAATGTTAACAAGGAACTTGGGCCAGAAATGAAATCTACAGGTGAAGCAATTCAGTTTATCGATGATTTAAGAGATCCATTCTTCACAAAGATCTATGCTGAAAGAAACTTATACTTAAGTCGTTAATGGGTTTGTTAAAAACCATATTAGGAATCGTTTTATTTTACTACGCGTTTAAATTTATTGCCCGTATTTTCTTTCCATATCTGCTGAAAATTTTTGTTAGTAAGGCTCAACAGAATATGCGAGATAAATTCAGCCAGCAACAAAGTGGGCAGCAACAGGAAGAAGGGGAGGTCCGGATTAAAAGCAAGCAACAATCGAAAATACATCAGGTAGAGGCTGAAGATGTTGATTTTGAAGATGTTGAATAAAACTCATTTATGAAGAATTTTGATTTTAAAAAATTGTTGCCACACATTATTGTTGTGGCTTCTTTTTTGGCGATAACGCTAGTTTATTTCTCTCCAGTTTTAAAAGGT
>JABHTA010000140.1 GCA_018669945.1 Flavobacteriales bacterium | reverse complement strand
CATCGTCAGAAAGGCCAACACACTGGTCGTCATGTTTTGTGTTAAGTCTAGAACCACCTTTTCTGGCTTTTTCAAAATTTCCGGCAGTATCTTTGGCTGTCATCATTATGTCAGAAGCGAAAAATCCATCAAAATACTGGTAACCACCCGTTGTATTTATTCGTCTGGAAGTAAAGGTAAGATATTCATCGTCTTTAGAAACAAAAGGGTAGTAGTCAGGGTATTTTGTATTTATCAAAGGGCCCAGATTTTCGAATGTTACATTTATCCGTTGAGGCATTAGTACTTTTGCAGACATGCAGTTTCTTAAGCGCTGTTCTACTTGAATTTTTCTTTTTTCTTTTGCAAATGGCTTGTACATTTCAAACATTTCTAATGATTTATCAATTTCATAGTTATAGTGATACGCGAGTGCAACGTAATACCATAGTTCATGATTTTCTGGGTCAATTTTATATAGTTTCTCTAAATATTTTATGGCTTTTGATTTGTCAACATTTGAAGATAAGTAAGAAACCCCTATTTTAAATAAGAATTCGCGATTTATGGGGTCGCTTTCTAACAAATCTTCGTAGAATTTTATCGACTCGGTGAAATTATTGTTTTTGTATGCTTTAGCAGCATATTTTTCCACAGTATCTTGACTGCAAACCGAAAATTGAGAAAGAAAAAAAACAATGTAAAGGCCAAATAACGTGCGCATAATAAAGGAAATATTATTAGCTTAATAACGGTAATCTATTCGCTATATATTTTAACGTATTGGTATTTTTCATACATTGCTTTGTTTTCAAGGTAGTCTCCTTTGTATTTGGGCCCCTGAACTAGTGTGTTAATTTTAACAAAAGTTACTTTGTCTTTTTCAATTCCTATTTTTGCTAAGCTGTCTAACAGCATTTTTTTTGCAATTTCAGATCTTAATTTACTCAATTGATTATTGGTGTCGTAAGTTGTTGTGGGTACCTTAGAAGCACTGGACTCAATAGATATCTTGACATTACCAGTAGAGTTGATTTGCTCAGCAACTTTTACTATAAAATTTTGTAGTTCTTTCTCTTTTTTAGGGTAGTTTTTATTGTAGGTAAAAAATTCCTGGTATGAAAGTTTATCTTTTGTTATCGGAACGAAAGAGCAACCACCTTCTTCTGTAGCAGTAAATTCAATAAGCACGGTAGCTTCGTCTCCGGATTGAACAATTTGTAATTGAGCGCCAGAACACGGTGCATCACTAATTAGTTGAAGTCGAATTTGCTTATTTTCAGGAGTTTCTATGTATTTGAAATATCCATTTTCATCAATGTTCTCAGAGTAATAAATTGTTCCATCATCATCAAGATATTGAATTTTTAGATTCGATGGAATATCGTCTAAATTTACAAAAGCAATTTTTCCAACTTTATTAGATTCTGTAGCCAAGAATTCACAATCCTTATTTGGAAATAAAACAGCTTTTTGTCCCGAACGTTGAAACAATGCAATCTCAATTCCAGAGCAATCTATTATTTTGCTGTCCTCATCATAAAGCATGAATAAGTAATTTTCATCTTCAGGTAGATGTGAAAAAGCAAAAGATCCATCTTCCTTTTTTACAGCAGTAAAAAGCAGATCTCCAGCTTTGTTATGGCATTTTAAAACAAGGCCTGCAGGTAATATGGCGCCAAGAGATTGAAATTTTACAATCCATTGTTCATCAGTTTCTTTATCAATCGCCTTAGCCGTTAATGCGATGGGGTCTAGTAAAATTTCTTTATTAATTTCCTGGTACTGAGACCCAAAGGGAACATAAATATTTTCATTATAAAAGTCTTTACCTTCAATTTCATATGATATGTTATAATTCTCTCCAGGAGGAATAATGAATACGAAACTTCCATTTCTTTGACTAGGCCTGCTTTGAGCTACAAGTTTTCCGGTTTCGTTGTCCGTTAAATTAATAACTATGTTTTGAGGCATGGTATCGCTATCAGAGACATTTATAAACCCTTTCAATAGGGTTAATTCTTTTTCAATTGCGTCATCTTTTAAAACAAGATATAAATCCATGTCGCCATAAGAATCTTTTCCTCCGTATGAAGAGAAATAACCCCTCTTACCATCTGGCGATGTAACGTATGAAATATCATCATGAGTTGTGTTAATAGGGTATCCGATATTGATAGGGGTGGACCAAGTGTCGTCTGTTTGCAGTTCTGTTACAAATATGTCAAAACCTCCCATGCTGTTGTGACCTTCAGAACTAAAATGGAGCGTTATTCCATCTGGGTGAAAAAAAGGACTTTCTTCGTTATATGGAGTGTTAATCGGTGCGCCAACATTTTGAGCTTTACTCCATTCACCATTAGGCAATTTCCGACAGACATATATATCCGTGCCGCCAAGCCCACCTTTTCGGTCACTTGTAAAGAACATTGTGTTACCATCAACCGAAATTGATAAGTGGTCTTCGTTAGCTTCAGAATCAATTTCTATACTAACTTGTTCAGGTTTAGACCATTTTTTGCCTGTAATTAATGTGCTTTGGTAAATGTTACCATCACCGTCTTCATCATGATAAACATAAAGCGTTTGATTATCTGGTGATAGGCCAATAGATGCCAGATGATGATTAACTCTGTCAATATTAATTAGTTCTGGTTCAGACCACTGTCCATGCTCGTCTTTATATGCTATGTAAACATCCTCGAAATAATGTCCATCGTGCATGTCTTTATATTTGATGTTTGAACTGTCTTTTCGAAGTCTGCGAGAGGTGAATACAATTTCTGTTTCGTCTAATGATAGAACAGGGCTGTGCTCTGAATACGCTGAGTTAATAGTTATACCTAAGTTTTTAATTTTTACATCAATAGGGTTCTGAAGTTGAAATTTCGCATTTTCACATTGTTCAATTTGTCTTACTGCTTCTCCTGAAAGAATATGTTTCTTGTGTACACTTTCGATAAACTTATTGAAGTAGGTAATTGCAGAATCTAACTTGTATTCAATGTGGTACAAATGACCCAAGTAAAATAAAGCATCTGGTTTAGAGCCTGTTTCGTTTGGAGAAAACGGGTCATAGTTATTGTTTATATCTTTAACCGCATTACGCAGGTATGGTAATCCTTTTATCTCTTCGGTAGGTTCATTATAGTAACATAGACCAATCTTGTAGTTTACGTTATTGTTTTCCGGTTGCTGTTCGTGTAGTTTAAGCCACATTGGTAAAGCCAACGCGTACCAATTATCTTCCATAAGAACACTTGCTTCTTCAAAATGATTTTTAAAATTATTTTGAGCAAATAAATTAACGCTAAGCAGAAGCGATAGAACTATATATAGTTTTCTCATTAAGAGTTTATAAATAAGTTTATTAGACTACTAAACAAAGTTATTTTTTTTAGTAATAATATAGCATTTTAGATTAAATTTCTCGGGTCACATCAAATTGCTCAAGGTAATCAGCAACTCTTCTTACGAATGATCCGCCCAGTGCTCCATCTACAACACGATGATCATAAGAGTGCGATAGGAACATCATTTGTCTTATACCTAGTGAATCACCTTGAGGAGTTTCAATAACAGCGGGTTTCTTTCTAACTGCACCAACAGCCATAATAGCAACTTGAGGTTGATTAATGATAGGTGTTCCCATAACGTTTCCGAATGTGCCAACATTTGTCATCGTATAAGTTCCACCCTGAATTTCATCCGGAGATAATTTTCCCGCACGTGCTCTGTTAGCCATATCATTAACTTTTTTTGCTAAACCTGTAAGGTTGTAATGATCTGCGTTTTTAATTACCGGAACAATAAGATTTCCTGATGGTAATGCTGCCGCCATACCTACATTAATATCTTTTTTTCGGATAATTTTATCACCGTCTAAAGAAACATTAATCAAAGGAAAATCTTTAATAGCTTTTGTAATAGCCTCGATAAAAAGAGGGGTGAAAGTAAGTTTTTCGCCTTCTTTTTTCAAAAATGAATCTTTAACACTGTTTCTCCAGTTTACCAAATTGGTAACGTCAACTTCTACCATCGAGGTAACATGGGGTGAAGTATGTTTCGAATTAACCATGTGATCAGCAATAAGCTTTCTCATTCTGTCCATTTCAATGATTTCTACATCATCACCATAACTTTTCGAAGGCATCAATGCTTGGACCCCTTGCTTGGTAGAATTCGGTGCTGCACGTGTTTCAACTCTTGGGGCTTGAGAGGATGAACCATTCTTTTCTCTGTTTTTTACATAATATAAAATGTCTTTTTTTGTTACCCTTCCATTATGACCAGAACCAGAAACAGCATCTAATTCAGTCATTTCAATGCCTTCTTTAGCTGCGATAGTTCTCACCAGTGGAGAGTAGAATCTACCACCGCCTGTTGTTGTTGAAATTGGCGATGCATCAGCAATAGCAAGCGGTTGAAAAGGTGCTTTTTCAGCCACGGCTGCGGCAGGCTCTGAAGTAGGAACTTCAGATGCTACAAAGCTTTCGCCTCCTGTAGAAATAATTGCAATCGGTTTACCTACCTCTACAATATCTCCTTCTTGAACAAGAATCTT
>JABHTA010000135.1 GCA_018669945.1 Flavobacteriales bacterium | reverse complement strand
GAAAAAATGTTCAACTCATTGAAAAGATCTTCATCTATATCAAAATAATAATCTACTTCTTTTTTAGGAACAACCAACACGTGACCTTTTGCTAGAGGACTTATATCCAAAAACGCAAAGCAAGATTCGGTTTCCGCTATTTTATAGCATGGAATTTCTCCAGCGATTATTTGCGAAAATATCGACATTACTAACGTGTAATTTCTAAGATTTTAAACTCAGTAACACCAGCAGGAGTGTTTATCTCGGCTATATCTCCAACTACTTTACCTAATAGTCCTTTGGCAATTGGAGACTCAATAGAGATTTTCTTTAATTTAAGGTCAGCTTCATTTTCGGCAACTAAAGTATAAGTGACTTCGAAGCCACTTTTTACATTTTTAATTCTCACTTTGGATAGCGCTAGAACTTTAGAGGTATCCAATTGCGATTCATCAATCAAACGGGCGTATGCTAGTTTATTTTTAAGGTCTGAAATCTTTGCTTCCATGATTCCTTGAATTTCTTTAGCTGCATGATATTCCGCATTTTCCGAAAGGTCACCCAAATCGATTGCTGCACCAATTTGCGCAGATATCTTTGGGCGCTCTACGTGTTCTAACTGGTAGATTTCATCTTTTAAATTCTGTAATCCTTCTTTGGTGTAATAAGCAGTTTGCGACATTATATTGATTGTTGTATATCAAAAGAACCCCGTAAGGGGTTCTTTTGATATCGATATGTATAATAAAGATTATAGGTTAACTCTAATACCTATACTGTGATGTCCTCTCATAGGGTTTGTTGATCTATAAGCATAATCAATGTCTAAAGTAGATCCAATTTTGTTTAAGGGTACTTGCACAGTAAGTCCGGCAGTTGGCCCTGCATTAAATGTGGTTCTTGTATCGAGAGAGAATATTCCTTCCTCATATAAATACCCCGCGCGAAACATAACTAACTGTCTAAAACCATATTCTAAACCAAACCTTATTTGATCTTTCCCGAATGAGTTAGAGGTAAAGTTACCTGCAGCTGTTATTCTGTGCATAGATTTAATTTCTCCCGATACGGAATCAACACTTTCGCCAAGATAATAATCATAAGAGCCACCTATATTTAACAAAGCGGGTAATTCATATGCTTCAGTTCTCCATTCAACGGTAAATTCTTCTTCATCTATAGTTGTAGTATATGAAAACCCGTCACCAGCATAATTCATTTTAGGCCCGACGTTTTTCAAAGCTATACCGAATTTCACTTGATCTTTTTCTCCAGTAACATAACGCACACCCATATCGAAAGCTATACCCGATGCTTTAGCATTTGATATACCTTCGCTAATTACTTTCACGCCTAATCCCCCATAAATACTATTGGAGAATTCTTTAGCGTAGCCTAAGTTGATAGTTGTAAGTTTTGGCGCGAATGTTCCAATTCCTCCTTCAGGTAAATTTTCAGTAGTAATATCGATGTCACCAAAATTCATGTTTTGAACACTTAAACCTAAAACACCTGTTTCACCAACCCTCTGAGAGAGTCCGAAAGACTGTACGTTAATTCCGGAACCTGCAAACCAACTAGTATTTGCAAACATTATCTCAGTTTTAGGTGTAAAAGCTAAACCAGCAATATTGGTGTAGGTTGCCTCTAGGCCTGTTACCGATGCTGAATTTGCCCCTGCCCAACCTGAACTTCTAGCCCAAGGGTTAATAAGCAATTGGTTTGCCCCTGCTTGACCAGCTCTATCTTTATTTCCTGCAAAGGAAGAAGTTGATAGAGCAACCAGTGCAACTATAAAACTTGTATTAAATATCCTTTTCATAATCCTGTTTTATGTCTATAAATTTTGTTCTTAGAATGAATCTAAATCTGTTGGTCTTAGCGCACCAAACCATTTTAACACAACTTCACCTACTTCTGGTACCGCAACATGAATTAAGTAAACTCCACTAGCAATAGGAACGAATTTATTGTTTTTCAAGTCCCAATCTATATAAGTTTGCGAGTTATCGTCTTTCGAATACTGTCTAATCAATGTTCCATTAATAGAGTAGATAGTAATGGTACATTGATCAGGAAGATTCACGATTTTTACCCTATTATCTAATCGACTTTCTTCGTATTGAGAATAAGCATAATAAGGATTAGGAACAACGTTAATTAAGTCTAGTACACTAGAGTCAGCAGAGGCGTCATCAATTATCGATGCCAGTTCAGCAGTGCTATAGTTAAACATTGGTAAGCCATTGTTTATAACAGGTTTTACAACATCTGTAATATTATTTGCAATAGAAACTAGCATAATCGTATCTGCAACGAATGCATCACCCCTAACTAATGTATCACCCGAGTGAATTACTGGGCCTTCATTCACCCAGTATGAATCACCTATGGTAAGCCCATCTGCTAGATCTAGTGCTTCTTGACTTCCGAATGTTTCAAACGGTTTTCTAACTCTTAATTTAACAGTCGTTTCAGTAGCTAATAGTTCAGCATCTGTTTCTAAAAGAGGAAAACCAACCCACATGCAAGAACCATAAACTTTAATTGCATTAAGGTCATATAAATTACCTGACGAACCTGGCGTTGAATTTTCAAGGTTTTCATAAGCAAATTGACCAGCATCATACGTTGGCATTCTTTCGCTTAACTCATCAAAATATCCAAATGTTTCATGTTGTCTAACTGTATTGTTACGGAAAACAAAGATAAAGTGTTGACCAGCAAGACGAGCTCCCTCAAATGGACCGTCATCAACGATACGATCTGTTGGATTCCATAGCATATCGCTACCATTTTCTCCCTCAAGAATATCTAGTGAATTCTCACCGAAGGCCATGTTTAATCTTTCTCCTGTTTCAACGTTAATGGCGTAGCCAGGGAACCACCCCATTCCATAAGGAGAAATAAAATTAGGATCTCCTTCATCATCGCTAACCGCAGATGAGGCAGGCCAATCATAGGCATTACCATCTTGATCGACCGATGCAGATTGTCTTAATCGACCTTTAAGCGCCCCAGCAATTTCGTCATTAGGCAATCCAGCTGATGGTCCAACTCCTAAAACACCTTTACTGTCAATTGGGTTATCCCCCATTTCAAGAACAGGGCATCTTGTCCATTTAGTTTTATCATTAGTAAATACAATATCAACACTACTAAGGTCAGCCAAAGAACCCAACAACCTATCCATAATAACAGATGAAGAGACTAGACTTAAATCATTAGGCATTGGTCCCCAAATTTCTTTTGAACAAAGTCTAGCAGGCGCCCATGTTCCATCTAAAATACTCTCATATGGAGAATAATTTTCGTATGAGAGCCAGTCTGTAGCTGCTGTGCCTATTGAAATCCAATCGAATAATGAATCTCCATCTTGATCAGGAACCCCAATTAGCCATGGCAAAGAGTCATTAGCAAAATTAATTGAGGCATCAATAAGTCCGTACGTTCCATCGGCATCATTTCCCGGCTCTTCTGGTTGCTCTACAAAGATTGATATTCCCCAGTCTAAAATTAGTTCTTCGTTCCCAAATCCAATATTTCTAGTTGAGTAAATAGAATCAACAAGTGGATCAGAACTAGGAGCTGTTCGATAAACAACATAGTATGCATCAGAGATATTACCATTATCAGTAGAATCTTTGAATTGAATAGCGAATTCTCCACCTGCTACATTTAAAGGATCAATAACTTTACAGACTATAGGAGTTCCATTAACTTCGTAAACTGGGTGTTGAACTACCCAAGGAGCACCTTTCATAATAGAATCAATACTTTCTTGTTTGAGACTTAAATCAAATCCACCATTTCCAGTTCCTTCGATTCGAGTTAATTCAACAGATTCGCCATATATTGCATTTGCAACTGTTCCACCATTTTCCGGTGTAGGATTGTGCGGAATAGCAGACAATACTTTAATTCCTCCTGTTGGCGATTTTCTACTCTCTAAGTATGGAGTGGTTTGAGATTCAGGATTGTTGGCATTGTAAGGGATGAAATTATTATATGCATAAGCTACAGCAATAAAATAGTATGTTTTATGATTGATTAATTTTCTATCGCCTGTTGCGAATAAATCTTCTTTAACATGAATCGAGTGAGCGATTCCTTTGTCTCCACCATCAACCATTTCTTCAACGAATGTGAAACCTGTTTCAACGTCAAATGTATAGTTGTAAATTTTATCAACTCCGTCTCTAATATCTCCTTGATATATTAAACGCGCTCTATCGATATCGCCAAGTGAAGATGCATCAACAGAAGCATCTTTAACTTGAAAGACTTTATACCCTTGAAATTGATATGCTCTATAGTCATTCTTTTCGGCTTGAGTTAAGATATGGTAAGAAGTATCAGAACCATCAATTACGACACTTGAATCTGGAGCAACGATAAATGCATTAACTTCATAATATTCCTCATTATTGTTGTTAGAAATAGTAGGATTATCAATGTATAAAATAATCTCATTACTTAACTCTTGAGCAGCTAAAACTGGAGCATCGGGACCACCAAGTAATCTAAAACAGTTGTCAAACAACGCCTGGGTTTTTTCATCAGCGCTAATCATTGCAGCTACTGATCCTTGAGAACCGCCTGTCGAAGATCTTGCCCAAACAATTCCAATAGTAATATCATTTACAGAACCAGGAAGTAATGTAAAAGGTCCGGCAGATTGGATAAATCGCCTATCAGCTGGTGTGTTACCTTCTGCATCTTCGGTCCAACCTCTAGGGTCAGCATAACCAGGGTCTGCACCTTGGGTTCCCCAATGCAATGGATCTGAATTACCAGGGAACATGAAATCTGCTTCCATTGTGCCTCCAGAATTTGGGTGACCTGTTCCACCAAAGACCATTCTAGCGCCATCTTTCCAATAAGAACGCAAGTACTGGTAATATTCTGAACCTTGGTCTGGGTCGGTACAGCAAGAGGCACCAGTTCGGTTAAACCAAACGAAACGTCTCATTCCAAAGCGTTCATTATCTATTACACCATCACCGTATCCTACTCCATTAAGTGCTTCTCCTGGTCCAATACCCTTTTCATTGTCAATGCCATCAGCATCTTGGTATGGGCCTTCAAAAAAGTCAATACCAATGGCAGGAGGATTTGTGCCATATCCGGCAGCACCTTGATCGTCTAAATCAGTATCGTCACCATTGTAGCAATAACCTAAACCTCTGGTCACATCACATCCAACAAAATCATCATTTGCACCACCTAGGTCTGGGTCACAGAAGACACCAAAATATGTTTCTGTCAATGTAAAAGAAGAACGATTTACTAATTCGTAGTTACAGAAAGTCATGTTATTTACTTCATCATTGGTAGCAAAACTAAATGCTTGTGCTCTTATTTCCATTCCAATCGAGTTAGAACCAGTTTCTGTATGCACGTTTCCTTTGTCGTTAAATACCCACCAAAGGTTTTGGTCACCATAAACATTTGTTCTTCTGTCTCCACATTCTGTTTCAGAACTGTTTAGTTCGTAACCTGGATAATCTCCATCATTTGGGTTATATAAACCATCTCCGTTTCTATCATAAAAAGGTGCCAAATAAAAATCTTCATTATACGGATCATAATTTCTACCATGTGCGGGCCATTCATACATAATTGTTGGTGGCGCATAATCAGGGAAGTCGTCCGATTGTGTATTCGTTCCGTTTTCAGCATCTAAAATGCCAGCTTCGTACCATTGCGCGAATCTTTTAACGTCAATTCTTGTGGTAGAGAAGTGGCGGTCATATGCTGCACAGGTTGCTGGGTCAATATCAAAATTCTCTGTACTCAAGGGTCCAGTCCAGTAATCGACATTACCACCTGCTCGATATCTTTGCGCTGCAACTTTTAACTGTCCCGATACATCTTTTCCACCTAACCAAAGTGCTCCGGCAAACATTGAATGACGTCCTGATTCTTTTGGAACTTCAAATTTCGGATTGGTTAAATCCCACCACATATCTCCACCTGTTTGCACAAGAAGCTTAATGTTATTTATATCCAAATCTGTTGCCGTGGTAGCTGGCGTGCAACCTGCAGCAATTGTGGGAGAGCCCGGACCTTTCTGAGCCACATCATTATTTCTCCCAAAAGAAGAAAGAGCCACAAGGGATGAAAGTAAGTATATGCTTAGTTTTTTCATCTGTTTGATTTAATTATTATCCTTAAGTTAAAAGTTTACCATTACTCCCAAACGAATTCTTCTAGGAAGTGTATAATTACTTTGATCATTTGCTTTAATGCTATATAACTCTCTGTATGACTGCGGGTCGTTTTGGGAGTTAATGGCGTTTTGGAACTGAGCCGCAACTAAATAACCATCATCGTCTGCATTTCCTGTAAATCGATAAACATCTATTACATTAATATTGTTAAGTAAATTCATTAGCTGCATGTAAACATTAATAGTTACAGCTTTTGCGTTATCTTCCTTACCCATAGTTAATTCTATGTCTCTATCTATACGTGCATCAATTCTATAGGTAAATGGAAGTCTAGACCCGTTAATTGTTCCTTCCAAAGAACCTGCTTGAGGGGAGATAGGAGCCCTTGCAGTAACTTGTTGTTGCTTATTGTAAGGTGTTCCAGAACCACTAGTAAAAACAAAGTTGGCACCTGTATTTGCTAAAATTTGTTTGTCCATAACAATAGGCCCGTTGTAATCTTTTCCATCTGCATATCTATAATCAAATGTGCCAATAATTGCATGACGTTGGTCGTAGGTTAATGCAGTAAGCGTTTTTAAATTAGGTTTTCCTGCTCTAATTAAGTTGAGGCTACCATCGGCAGTTGATCCGGTTCCATCAGCGTATTGAAGTGTATAAGAAACCTTGGCCCAGATGTTGCCGGTTCTTCTTAAATCATATGCAACGGTGAGACCTTTAACGGTAGCAAAATCAATATTGTCATATGTAATATAAGTTTGTGGAAAGGCATCCTGGCGATTTACTATCGCCACCATATCTCTTAATTCTCTATAGAAGGCAGATAGTTTGAGAGAAGAACTGTTATTAATTTTTTGCTGAAAACCAAGTTCATAATCTATTGTTTTCTCAGGTTTTAGGTTAGGATTGTTGATTTGGTTTTGACCTACCCCGGCAATGTAGTAGTAATCAATTAAATTTAATCGTTGACCTGTAGTTGGTCTTTTTGCTAAAATATCATAGTGGGCGAAGAACAATGCTTCATCAGAAATAGGGAATGAAAACGCAACCCTTGGCATAAATGTGTTTTGCGGTTTGTAATCGACAAAAGATTCAGAAGAAATATCAGCACCTTCAGTTTTTGTTGGGTCTGTAAGCAAAGGAGCAATACCTGTAGGGGTTCTTAATGTTGAAGCGTCTTCAATTTCTGTACCCTCAGCATTGAACCAAGTGTTAGTAGAGGGGTCTCTAAAACCAACAACGCCAGTTGGATTAGTTAAGTTATCTACATAAACAACATAATCTTCACCTATTGTATTAGGACGAAGTGCTGGGTTGTAAACAGAATTTGGAACTCCATATTGGCTTAAATTCTGACTTGCTCTAGCAGTTGGGAATAGCACAAATTCATCAGCTAAAACGCTTTGGTTACCATCATATCTATCTACACGAAGACCTATGTTAAAAACTAAATCATCGAAAGAGAATTTATCTTGAATGAATCCTGCAACATAGATAGGTCTGAATGCCCCAATTGGCCTTGTTAAGTTACCATAATCATCTCGAGCAGTAAAGTAGTCATCGATAGTTGGATTTCCTCTTTCTATCTCACCATAATGGTTGTAACCGTAATAAGTTAGCTGGACATTGTTTCTGTCTTGTAAGATTTCGTCAGCAGAGAAATAGCTCGCTTTTAGAGCATCCGGTCCATAAGAATCAAAATCTATCCAATCTAGTCCATCCGTATCATAGCCTAAAGACTCTCTTAGGTTGTAGTCAAAGAAGTATTGCTCTTCGTCGTCATCAAACCTATTATATTCTCCCGGAGAAGCATTTAACCTTTCGTAGGTAATATATGGGTAAGAGGAGGTTTGACCATCAAATTCAATTGAAGGGTTAAATGTTTCAGACTCAGGGTCATTGTCTAAATTTCTAATGTGGTTATTAGTAAAAAGACGAGCAATTGTCCAAAGAGCTCTTGGGTTCATTACATATCTTCTATCCGTTCTCTGCTCATATTCAAAACCAACTGTAATAGCATGATCCTTAATGTCGGCAGATCCTTGAGCGGTAAATCTGTGTTGATTTTGTTTTTGTTTGTCATATGTGGGAAATTGATATGCAGGGCTTCTCCACAACCCGTATATGTTGTCAGGGACATCTCCATTTAATAATCCACCATTTTGCTGGATGTTTTGCACATTCCTTAGGTAGAAGTTTCTTTCTCCATTGGCTAAAGCATCGGGATCTTGAGCTAATTGAGGGTTGTAAACGGGCACTCCCTGAGCTTCACTTTCTGCAAAATCCCACCCATAAAGTTCATAATAAGATTGGGTGTAATTTGCCCCCAATTCGTTTACTTCACTTGGAACAAAAGCAATTAATGTATCCTCATAAGTTTCGTGATTCATGAAGCCGAATGGCATCCCTCCAGGATCAAAATCTGAACGGGAATAAAATGGTTGCTGGTAAGAACTAAACTGACCGATGTAACCATAACTAAACAAATCATTTTTATGAGAGTCGTCATATCTTTTTCTATAATTTTCTTGATAATCGTATTGAATAGTGTAAAATGCATTTTTAATTGTTGCCGCAGATTCCTGTTCTTGTTCACTTGTATTGTTATTGAAACGTTGCGTGAATCTTCCATATACTCTCCAGTCAATATCATTAACAACACGGTTGTTATCGTAATTAAGTAGCGAGTAGCTATTGATATAGTCATTTCGGTAGATATAATCGATGTTGCCACCAAAAGTTAAGTTAGCATTAGTTCCTAGGTTAAAATCTAGTTTTCCTTGAACTACGAAACCTTGCTTACGAGCATTTTTCTTTGTTTTACTTTTTTCTAAGTCACTTAACCGTAAAAATTCGGCTTCTTGAAAAGTACCTGCTCCATTAGTCGCTCTTCGCAAAGGGTTCGCATTAATTGCAGCTAATTTTGAATCTTTAACATACCAAACACCAATTCCAGATGGTGTTTCATCAACAATATTTGTAAAATTACCTGCAAGAAAGAAACCTGCTAATGGATCAGTCTTGTTACCTGCAGTATCTTTTTTAAATAGAATTGGACCCGAAAGGCTATATTCTAATAAGTTGTAACCATAGGAATCTAAACCAACCATTTTGTTTCCCAGTTTATAACCCGAAGTAATGTATTCAATTCCTCCAAATACATCTTTAGAAGCTCCACGAGTAGTAATATTAATTACCCCACCTGTTACATCACCGTATTGAGCAGGAACCCCACCTGTAACAACTGTTACTTGTTCAATAGCAGATTGAGGCAGGTTAGATCCCCCTCTTACTTTTATACCATCAATATAGTAATAGTTGGCATCAGATCTACCTCCACGCATGTTTAGATCACCATTGCCATCATCTTTAGAATACACTCCACCTACTGTTGTTGCAACAGAAGTAGCAGACCTGCCCGGCATCTTCATAATGTCTTCACGTGTTACTGTACCACCAGAGGCGGTATTATCTTTAGAAATTAAAGGCACTGTGTATTCAATAACTTCAAACTCCTCCATTTCAATTGCACTACCAGTTAGTTTGAGGTCTTGAAATGTGATTTTATCAGAATTAACAACAACGCCATTAATTTGCAATGGTTGGTAACCTACGAATCTTGCCTTAACAGTATAAGAGCCGGCAGGAATAGGTTTGATATTAAACTTCCCATCGAAATCGGTTGATCCACCTGCAACCTGTGTTCCACTAGACTCAACTACAACATTAACAAAAGGCAGCGGTTCTCCAGTTTCTCCGTCTAAAACTTTACCTTTAAGTGATCCTTGACCGTTTTGCGCAAATGACATCGTGACTGAAGCAAAAGCAATAATAACCGTAGAAAGTAATTTTCTTAGCATAGGTTTGATATTAATTCTTATTTCTTCTATAAAATTAAAGCGCGTAAAGATAGAAATAAAATGCTGTCAAAAACAAACTTTGAAATCATTTGAATGACAGATATCTCAAATATAGGAAAGCAAAAAAGATTTAGCTTTAATTAATTAGTATTCGGTTGATTTTTTAATGTAAACGGTTACCAAATTTAACCAAGAGTAGTGAAGCTTTAGTATTCGGGTCGATTTAGAATCGTGTTGTGAATTATAGCCTCTTTTAAGTTGAAGTCGCTCTCTTGAAACTCCTGCGGGAACTCATTTTTTTGTTTAAAATACGCCTTGCGTTCTTTTATAATTTGAGCAGTTGATTTTTCTGAAGGTTCAAGGTTTTTTGAATCAGGAGGCGCAGATTTGCGAGCGGAATCAGTATAGGTTGGTTCTGGTTTTTCGATAACTGGGATATATGAAGTTTCGTGAGCATTTGGTGTTGGTTTTTTTGTATCTGGATTCACAAATTCTTTGAGGAGATCTTCTAAGTTTCCTGTCGATTTTTTATTAGGTGTCGTTTCCTTTTTTCTGTTTTTTAGAAAGCCAGATATCAGCCCAATTAGAACAATTGCTATGTAGATTAAATCGCTAGCGTCCATTAAAAGCCTTTATTTCTATTTTTGAAAAGACGCACAAGAAAAAAATCTCCCTTATGTTCGTTTACTTTTTTTGCCTTTTTCTTTGATTTTTTCATGCGTTTTCTAGTCTTTTTTTCTTGAATAGCCATGTGCTGATTATTCATTTCTATTTGAGCTTGTTCTTGCTCCGCTTCTTGTTGAATACGTTGCTTATGAACACGTTGTTCTTGCTTTTTTTGAGATTCGCCATCTTGCGCATACATCGGAATGCAGGCAAACGCCAATAGAGTAATAAAAAGATATTTTCGACAAGAAATCAACTAATTTGTACGTTTGTAAAGAAAAATAAAAGTATGAATTATTTTATTAGAGTTTTTACAATTATTATTTTATTGTTTGTGGTTGGTTGCAGACGGACTAACAATAACGGGATTCCATATGTGCAAGTAAATATTAAGTTATACACAACCGACCCAGTCTTTTTTAATCTAAACGCGGTTGGCGGATGGGAATATATTAATGGCGGGTCAAAAGGAATTTTAGTTTATAGGAGTGGTATTGATGAATTCAAGGCGTATGATAGACATTGCCCTTATCAACCAAATGATGCTTGTTCTAAAGTTGCTGTGGATTCTTCTAATATTATGGCGGTAGATACTTGTTGTGGATCGCAGTTTGTGATTACTGATGGACAAGTTACGATGGCTCCTTCTGTTGAACCCCTTAAGGAATATCAAACAAGTTATGATGGTGCAGTTTTAATTATTACCAACTAAATATCGAATCATATATTTATAAAACAAAGAAGGCTCCATTTGGAGCCTTCTTTGTTTTATTTGGTATTTTATTTTAATATCGGTAATGGTCTACTTTGTATGGACCTTCAACTTTTACATCGATATAATCTGCTTGTTCTTGAGTTAGAACTTCCAACTCAACTCCAATTTTAGCGAGGTGTAATTTCGCTACTTTTTCATCAAGATGCTTAGGAAGCATATAAACTTCATTTTTGTAAGCGTCAGAATTTTTCCATAATTCTAACTGAGCCAATGTTTGGTTTGTGAACGAGTTACTCATCACAAAAGATGGGTGCCCCGTAGCACATCCTAAATTTACTAATCTACCTTCAGCAAGAACAAAAATGATGTTACCATTAATCGTGTACTGGTCAACTTGTGGTTTGATAGTATCTTTCGTGTGGCCATATTTTTCATTCAACCAAGCCATATCAATTTCATTATCGAAGTGACCAATGTTACAAACAATTGCCTGATCTTTCATGGATTCAAAATGACGACCCTGAATAATGTTAAAGTTGCCAGTAGTAGTAACAATAATGTTAGCTTCTTTACAGGCATCATCCATTTTCTTTACTTCGTATCCATCCATTGCAGCTTGTAAAGCGCAAATAGGGTCAATTTCGGTAACAATTACTCTTGCGCCAGCACCACTTAATGAAGCGGCAGAACCTTTACCAACATCGCCATAACCAGCAACAACAGCAACCTTGCCGGCCATCATCACATCTGTTGCTCTTCTAATAGCGTCAACTAAAGATTCTTTACATCCGTATTTGTTGTCAAATTTAGATTTAGTAACAGAATCGTTTACATTAATTGCAGGCATTACCAGAGTTCCATTTTTCATTCTTTCATAAAGTCTATGAACGCCCGTAGTAGTTTCTTCCGATAACCCTTTTATGTTGGCACATAATTCTGGGTATTTATCAAAAACCATGTTGGTTAAATCCCCACCGTCATCAAGAATCATATTTAGAGGTTTTCCATCTTCAAAACCCATTATGGTTTGGTCAATACACCAATCAAACTCTTCATCGGTTAACCCCTTCCAGGCAAATACAGGAACACCCGTAGCTGCTATAGCTGCCGCAGCTTGGTCTTGCGTAGAAAAAATATTACAAGAAGACCAAGTCACTTCGGCTCCTAAAGCAGTCAAGGTTTCAATTAATACAGCCGTTTGGATTGTCATATGCAAACAGCCAGCAATTCTAGCACCTTTTAATGGTTGTGAGGCTCCATATTCTTCTCTTAAGCTCATTAAACCTGGCATTTCAGCCTCAGCAATTGTAATTTCTTTACGACCCCACTCAGCTAGTGAAATGTCTTTTACTTTGTAATTCATAGTATCTACAGACATATAAAATGTGTTTATGTTTTTAAAATTTGGATTGCAAATATACAAAAAAAACACCCTTAGCTACATAGTGAAGGGTGTTAGAAATTAGATATTTGCTTTTTTATTTCGTAAGCTTCCAAACAAATTCACCTAAGTGATTAATGTAACCTTGCTTTCCGTCTTTTAGTGAGCCGATTCTAACGTAGGCTAATCCATTTACAAATTCTGCAGGCACTGTGAATTGATGAGCAATGACAATTTTTCCATCTTTATCAGTATATCCCCATTCCATGTTTCGCCCAGCATTTTTTCCAATACAAGCCAAGCCATCTTGAAAATGATGAGCTCCATCATTATTTGCTGCGATTATCATTTCACCAGCAGTATTAATGTATCCATATTTTCCATCTTTTACTGAGCCAACACGCACTATGGCACGTTCTTCGTCAAAGTAAAATGCTTTATCATAAGTAGCTTCTATAACGAATTTCCCAGTTTTATCAATGAACCCCCACTTACTATCGCTTTCTGGACCAATTCTAACGTTCGCCATTCCTTCCCAGAAATCGAAACAAGCATCAAATTTTTCTTCTATAATTAATTTACCAGTTTTATCAATAAATCCCCATTTTTTACCATCGTTACTGACACGAGCTAATCCCTCATGAAAGTCGTAAGCTAAGTGATAAGTTGGAAGAAGCATAATTTTCCCTGTATGATCGATAAAGCCGTAGTCGTCTAATTTACTTTCTTTTTCGATGTGGTGGTACCTAGCAAATCCCTCCCTAAAACTGTATGCATAATCAGCATCTTTTAGCTTAATAACAGATTTGCCCATTCTGTCGATGTAAAACCACTGGCCTTCTTTTTTAACGCAAGCTACATCTTCACTAAAGTCACGGGCTTCATCAAACTGCGGCTCAATAACTATTTTGCCTTTGTGGTTAATGTATCCATATAATCCACCTTGTTTAATTCTTCCATATTGTTCAGAAAAATCATATCCTTTCTCAAATTTAGGTTCAATGATAATTTTGCCTTCTATGTTAATGAATCCGTATAAACCATCTTGCTTAATTGGATACAGGTGCTGAGCAAAAAGATTAGTACCCAAAAACAGGATAAGAATGCTAGTTGCTAAAAGAGTTTTTGTGTTTTTCATAATTTACATAAATTAGAGGTAAATGACGAAAGTAAGTAATATTTTAAAAAGACACTATTTTTTGTTTTTAGAGATAGAAATTAGTTAATCAGGATGAAATCGCGGTTGATTTAATGTGGAAGATTTATTACTTTTGCTCTGATGATAAAGGATATATTATCTAATTCTGTTTCTAAACAAGAAAAGCAATTAGCTGTTTTAATTGATCCTGATAAAACACAGCCTGCTGACTTGTTTGGTTTGATTAAAAATGCTAATGCATGCAATGTGGATTACTTTTTCGTTGGAGGCAGTCACGTCCAACATGACAGGATTGATGATGTCATTATTGAATTAAAAAGTCATTCTGAGCTTCCGGTTGTTATTTTTCCTGGAAGTAATAAACAAATTAGTAAGCATGCTGATGCAATTTTGTTGTTATCATTAATTTCTGGAAGAAACCCTGAATATTTAATAGGTCAACATGTAAATGCGGCTTTCGATTTAAGAGAATCCGGCTTGGAAATTTTACCAACAAGTTATTTGTTAGTTGATGGTGGAAAGGTAACCTCGGTTGCTTATGTAAGTAATACAATTCCGATACCAAGAGATAAAAAGGATTTAGTAGTTGGTACTGCACTAGCGGGCAAGATGTTAGGACAAAGAGTAACGTATATTGATACAGGAAGTGGTGCTTTAGATAGTGTTCCATTAGATATTATTTCTTCTGTCAAAGTGGAAGTAGGATTGCCGTTAATTATTGGTGGTGGAATAAGAACTCCCGAGCAAGCTTGGCAAATTTGTAATGCAGGTGCAGATGTAGTAGTTGTTGGCAATGCATTTGAGGAAGATCCTGAACTATTATTTGATATTAAAAGTGCTGTTAAATCATCAACTCATGCAAATTATAGTAATCTCAAGTAAGGATAAATTTCGATCCGAGGTGGTACAAGTTACTAAAATGTTCGAGGCGGGATTGGAGGTTTTTCATTTGAGAAAACCAAAGTTTTCTCAAAAAAGAATGGAGGAGTATATTAAGGAGATCCCAGAAAAATATCACAATAGAGTTGTGATTCATTCTTTTCATGATTTAGCAAAAAAATACCTTTTAAAAGGTATTCATTTGACTAAGAGACATAAAAAGAAGCGTTTTGCTGTTGCTTGGAGAAATTTTCTTTTAAAACTTAAAAGACCCTATTTAACAATATCAACTTCCTGCCATGATTTGGGAAAATTGCGATTGTATGCCAATAAGTATGATTATGTAATGCTTAGTCCAGTCTTCGATAGTATTTCTAGTAATGGAGGACAAGCGGCTTATGCTCATGGGGCAATTAAGAAAGCGATAAAGGATGCCGGGGGTGATAAAATAGTTGCACTTGGAGGATTGGATGCAACTAATATTAATGCCGCAAAATCACTTGGTTTCTCTGGAATTGCATTATTAGGAACTCTTTGGTATTCAAACAGAAAACCAATTGATGTTTACAATGAAGTTGTAGATATTGAGATTGGAAGAACGAAACCCGAAGTAAATATTAATCTGATTAAAGTTGCAATTTAGTATTTTGAATTTCTTTGATTTAGCCTTTCTTGATAATCAAATTCGTAATCAAAATCTTGTTCAATTTTACATTCGGTTAGTATTTGAGATGCTTTAGTTACTATTTTATATGGTTCAATCACTAGGCTTGTTTGGATTTTTGAAAACAAGGTTTAGATGAATGTAACTGGACAAAAGGTTGATGCATGTTTTGCGTAGCCAATCTTTGAGTCGATTTAACATCAATCGATATAAACCCAAACTCGTCAATTACTTTGCCTTTAATGAGATAGCAACCAGGGCCTCGAAATGAGAATGCTCGAGCAATTTGCGGAAAATGAACGGTATCAAACCAATGACCATTTTTATCTAGCCAAGTGCCAAAATTCATTTCTTCACCTTTATGTGTTTTGGTACCTTTTACATGAATTAGGTAACCAACAATTTCTATCGTTTTATTGAGGTGAAGTCTTAAATCGCTAGTTGTTAAATAATTTTTTGGCATTTCCTTAAGGAGACTGAATGGAGATGTGCTCACGGCAAACCCAATGAGTTCAATTTCATCAAAAGCATCTTCTAAATGGTGGCTCCATAATTGAGGCATTTCAAAGTTCTTGATTTCTATATCGAATAAGGTTTTAGAAGGCCTTAAATTTTTGTTATTGGCTAACAAAAAGTGTGCGTCCCACAATAATTCTTTTTTACTTTTTCCAGTAAATCGAAAAGCACCACCACGAATAAGAAGACGGAGTTGCTCTAAAGAAAACGGAACACGATTTACAAAATCTAGGAGATCGAGAAACACTCCATTTTGGTGGCGTTCGAGCAGTATTCGGTTAATAGAATCCAACTCCAATCCAGTAATAAATCGAAGTCCAATAAATATCGATTTTCTGTAGATGTTGGTTAATCCTTCGCTATTGTTAATACATGGAACTTCAATTGTTGCGCCATTCATTCGTGCTTCATGAAAATAGACTTCTGCTCTAAAAAACCCCCCTCCGTTATTCACTGTAGCTACCATGTATTCTAATGGATAATGAGCTTTTAAATAAAGTGCTTGATAACTTTCTACAGCATAACTTGCCGAATGACCTTTTGCGAAAGCGTAATTGCCGAAGCTTTCGATTTGTTCCCAAATTTTTACCACTATTGTAGTTTGGTATCCTTTCTGTTTGCAGTTGCTGAAGAATTTATCTTTTATTTTATGAAATTCATTTCGTTCCCGAAATTTCCAGCTCATTCCTCTTCGAAGAACATCTGCCTCACCAAGAGTAAGTCCCGCGAAATAATGAGCGACTTTAATAACATCTTCTTGGTAAACCATAACGCCATAAGTTTCTTCAAGAAGATTATAGAAATCGGGCAATGCATTTCTAGCTTTTTCACGAAGTTTTTTGTTATGAAAGCGCCTGATATATTCGTTCATCATCCCGCTTTGCGAAACACCAGGTCGAATAATAGAACTTGCCGCAACTAGCCGTAAATAATCATCAGCTTTAAGTTTGGTTAGTAACATTCGCATGCCGGGAGATTCCACATAGAAACACCCGACACAATCGCCAATTTTAAGCAGGTTCTTAATTTTAGAATCTTTTTTAAATTTTTTTATTTGATAAATATCGATATCAACACCTCTGTTATTTTTAATAATTGAAAGAGAATCTTTTATCTTTCCGAGACCACGTTGACCAAGAACATCGTACTTGTGAAGACCAATATCTTCGGCCTCTATCATGCTAAAGTGCGTTGTAGGAAATCCTTTTGGAGGCATCATAGTAGCAGTGTAGGTACTTATCGGTTCTTCAGAAATAATTATCCCACTGGAGTGCACGCTAAGGTGATTGGGTAAGCCTTCAATTTGTTTGTAGTGTTTTACTACTAGTCTAGCCATTTCATCTAGTTGGCCATAGTTTTCTGCTTTTTGCATAGCGTTAATTTGGATGGGGGGCATTCCGAAAACTTTACCTAATTCTCGTAGCGTTGCTCTTCCTTTAAAAGTGTTGTAGCTGCCAACTAAAGCAGTTTTATCCCATCCATATTTATCGAATAAGTAGCGAGTTACTGTGTTTCTTTCTATCGATGAAAAATCGATATCAAAATCGGGTAAACTTGAGCGTTCTGGGTTGATAAAACGTTCGAAGTAGAGGTCGAGTTCTATCGGGTCGACATCTGTAATGCGGAGGAGGTAAGCGACCATGCTGTTTGCTCCACTACCTCTACCAACATAATAAAAGTTTTGACTGCGCGCATAATTCACCATGTCCCAATTAATGAGGAAGTAAGAGGAAAAGCACTTGTCTTCAATTACTTTCAACTCTTTTTCCATTCGCTCGATTACATTACTCGGGGCATTTCCATAGCGGTATTTTAAACCTTCGATTGCCTGAGATCTGATTAGGCTTAAATCTTCAGAAATGGAGGCAGTGTAATGTTTCTTGTTTTTGAAAGTAGTAAAATCGAAATCGATAGAACATTCGTTAAGCAAGTGTTTAGTGTTTGTAATTATTGTAGGGTAATCTCTAAAAATCTTTTTGAGCCGTGTTTCGGGAACCATTATCTCGTATTGATTGGCTAGTTCTTCTTTGGGAAGCATGCTAAGTAAAGAATTGGTGTCAATTGCCCGGAGGAATTTGTGTGTTTGGAATTCATCGATTGAGCCTAATGTTACGGGTTGTAGGATTACGAGTTTATCTTGATGGTTTTTCCAGTTTGTGAATAACAGCTTATTGATTTCGGAAGGTCTAATTCCTATATATTCATTTTCTCTTAAATCTCGATAACGTTTTGTTTGAAAAGGGTAAACAATAAATGAATGAGAAAACTCGGGTGCTGTATCAGGAATTTTTTCTTTGTTGTGTTGATAACAGGTAAGTGTTTCGTTTAGTTCTTTAAAGCCTAAATTATTCTTTGCAATACCGATAAATTGTTGTGCAGCGCCATTTCTAAAATCAATTCCCAATACAGGGCATATGTTTAATTTTTTTGCTCGTTGAATAAAATCAAAACACCCAGAAGTGTTGTTGATGTCGGTTAAAACGAATTTTGATACACCTTTTTGCTGAGCTATTTCTAAAAGTTGTTGCACGGAAAGTGTTCCGTATTTAAAACTATAATATGAGTGGCAGTTGAGGTACAAGTTTCAAGTCTTAAAGTTTGTCAAGTTGAAAGGTTTATCAGGTTCTTAAAGTTATTAGTTGATTATTGTACTTTTATCTTTTTACTCCATTAAATTCTTCTATGAGCAGGAACAAATTGAGGTTGTCCATTAAATGGGTTTGGAGCTTGTCCTATTCCTCTGGTGTTCATCGTTACGCCTCTTTTTATAGCGTTTTGGCCATATTTATTTCGCATTTTATCCATAGCTTGGTAGAGTCTTATCATTTCTTCGCTGTCTTCGAACAGGTTGATTTGATGCCCTCCTTCAGCTAAATGGCTAAACCGAACACCAACTAAGCGAACAAGTACTCTTCGAGTGTAGAGCTGTTGAAATAATTCTAGGGTTTTTTTCATAAGAATATGGTCGCAACTCGTGTGTGGAATTTTACATTGACGGCTAGTTGTTTGAAAATCGGAATAACGTAAAGTAACAGAAATACAGCTAGTTAACTTGTTTCCGTTACGCAGATAATAGCTAAGTTTTTCACTCATGGTACTTAGTATATCTTTCATCTTTTGAACATCGATACTGTCTTTTTCAAAAGTGATTGATGAGCTAATTGATTTTCGTTCGTGAAACGGAATAACAGGTGTGTTATCAATTCCATTTGCTTTTTTCCAGATAGAAATGCCTGGTTTTCCGAAGGCTTTTGCCATTAATTCAACTGGTATTTCTTGAACAGTTTTAACATACTCTATCCCCATGTTGCGTAGCTGTGCATACATTTTATCACCGACCATTGGTATTTTCTTTACAGATAAAGGGGCTAGAAATGCTTTTTCTTGACCTACTAAAATTTGTCTGCAGTTGTCAGGTTTTACCTCATTGGTTGTAATTTTAGAAACAGTTTTACTAGTGCTTAATCCAAATGAAATGGGCAATCCTGTTTCTCTTCTTATTTTTTCACGGAGCTCTTTTCCCCATTTAAAGCAACCATAAAATTTATCCATACCAGTAACATCGATGTAGAACTCATCGATAGATGCTTTTTCGAACAAAGGGGACTGTTCCTTTATTATTTCAGTTACAGCATCACTGAACTTGCCATATGTACTACCATTTCCTTTTATTACGATTGCTTCGGGGCAGAGTTGTCGAGCCATACGCATAGGCATAGCCGAATGAATTCCAAATTCTCTCGCTTCGTAGCTACAAGCAGAAACCACTCCTCTGTCGCTAGTGCCACCCACTAGAACAGGTTTGCCATTTAGGCTGCTGTCTAGTAATCTTTCACAGGAAACGAAAAAGGTATCTAGGTCGATATGTACGATTGCCTTACTCAATGTCGAAATAATTGACAATTAAAAGTCAACAAATTCGACAATATTTTTTATATTGCAAAAAATTTCAACTATGTTTTTTTCAACTAATATTAAATTACTGAGAAATAGAAAGGGTATTTCTCAAGAAGAAGTGGCGAATACATTAGGTATTAAGCGTACTTCGTTAACCGGATATGAAAAGGGAAATTCAGCTCCAGCACTAAAAGGGTTGATTGGCTTTTCTGACTATTATAAGGTGTCATTGGATTTATTACTCAAGGTAGATTTACAAACCTATTCGGAGAGTAAGTTAAGTCAACTAGATAGGAGAGAGTTGGATATTCAAGGCTCTCATTTACGTGTGTTGGCGACAACAATTGGTGATGATAATGAGGAAAATATCGAGTTGGTTCCTAAAAAAGCAAAAGCGGGTTATACCGAAGGGCATCGCGATCCCGATTTTATTAATGTGCTTTCTACGTTTAGAATGCCATTTTTGGACAGAAGTAAAAAATATAGAACTTTTCAAATATCAGGAGATTCGATGCCCCCAGTTGCTGAAGGATCTTGGGTTACGGGAGAGTTTATTCAAAATTGGAAACACATACGAGACGGCTATCCTTACATAGTAGTAACTAAAGATGATGGCATTGTTTTTAAAATCGCGTATAATCGCTTAGAAAAGGGGAAGCTGCTTTTATGTTCCACCAATACATTTTATGAGCCTTACGAAGTTATCGTAGAAAATGTATTAGAAGTGTGGAGTTTTACGCACTTTATTAGTTCTGAAATGCCAGTTAATCGGTACAAGAATTAGCTATAATGCCCTAGTTTAGCTTGAATTGTCATGCCAATTTGTTTGGCTTTTAATTTCATTTTGTCAGCTAATTCGCCCTGAAAATGCTCGTCAATAGTGTTGTCTAATAGGCTTATCCATTGTTCGAAATGTTTTGGGGTAAGAGGTTCGAGTGCATCTAGGTTTTTATGCACTTGAACAACATTTGCCTTATATCCTCCAGTATGAAAAAGTGTATTTGTCCAGAAGAGTGTTAACGTTGGCAAATGTGATTCTAAATTGAGTTTTGCTACATCAGTAAAAATATACCCAACGGTTTTATCGGTTAATAATTTGGAGTAGAACTCGCGCATGAGAAATGCGAGGTCGTCACTATTAGAAATATCGTTCATAAATCAAAGGTATGTCGATTAAAACTTAATTGTTACTCCACCTAATAAATTTATTCCCGCTTGGGGGTAGTAGAAGTTCTCAGTCACCATATCTCCATAAATATAACTATAGGTATATCCGTTACTACTATAAAGGTGGTTAGTAATGTTGTTTGCCATTAAATTAAATGTTAATTCTTTCAAGTTTTTGAAATTCAAGCTATAAGAAATGCGTGTATCAACAGAGTAGTAAGCATCAATAACCCTGTTTTTGTTTGAGGTGTTATCTAAAAATTGTTGGCCTACATACTTACTCTGTAACATTAGATTTAATCCTTTTAATGGAGTGTAATTGACAGAGAAAGCCGCGATTACGTTTGGAGAAAATGCAATATCTGTATTTGTATATTCATTTTCGATAACCCCATAACCATTGGTGTAATCGTATAAGGTTTCAGTAAATATTTCAATTTTATTTTGTGAAAGGGTAGCATTAGCATTTAGTTGAAGTTTTTTATTGAGTTGCAATCCGCCAATAAGCTCCAAACCTGTACGGAAACTTTCAACAATATTTGTTCTAATTGGCGAACCAACATCATTTAACGCGCCAGTTAAGACTAATTGGTTTTTATAATTCATGTAGTACAAGTTCGCTTGAAAAAGGATTTTTTTCATTTTCAATTCAAAACCGCCCTCATAATCATAAAGTGTTTCATGTTTTGGTGTTTTAGTGTTATCGATAAAATCTGTTCTAACGGGCTCTCTGTTACCAACACTTAATGACACATAAGCTCTTAATCTATTGCTAAATTGATGATTTAATCCAGCTTTAGGGTTAAAGAAAACTAAACTCGTATCAATACTAATTGTCTTTAAATCGCTATCGATTCCTTCAGTTGAATAGTCTATTGTTCTGATTTGTAAATCAGCAAAAAGGGTAGTCTTTTCAAACAATAAGTAATCAGCTTTTAGATAGGTGTTGAAGTCTTTTTTGACAGCAGTATTGTCGTAATATTTATAATTAATCTCACTGTCGCTGGTATGTTCTGCCCAGATTATTTCGCCAAAATGATCGCCATCGTAAATATTATATCCGCCCCCTAAAACAACTTGTAATTTGGAAATGTTGTAGTTTAGGTTGTAGGTCGTCCCATAAAATTCATTGTCTAACCAACGTCTCCGAATAATATCCGAATAATAAGTTGTGTCAGTATTAATTACAGTAGGATTTAAGCCATAATTGGCCAGAGCATCTTGTTTTCTAAACTGCTCAAAGTAACCTCTTCCATACGTGTAATGAGCCGCAATATTTCCATGCAATTTGGAACTAAACTGATGTGACAAATGAAATTGGTAATGATCTTGACTATAGTTGTCAACCTCATTTTTGTATTCGTAATAGTTGTAGGTCCTTCCTGAATTGAAGAGGTTAGCTGTTTGAGTAGAATCTAAACCATTATTCCAAGCGTGATTTTGCATGGCATCTGCATTGCCTTCAATTCTACTTTTTGGAGTTCCCCACCATGATTGGTATGTTTTTTCGTTACCAGCGAATGTGGTTATTTTAATGGTGGTTTTCTCACCATAATAGCCCCCAGAAAGAAAATAACTTCTAAGATTAGAATTGGCTCTATCTATGTATCCGTCAGATTGTATATATGATAGTCTTCCATCAACAGTCCAATGGTTATTAATTAGCCCTGTACCTAGCTTAATTGTATTTTTATTAGTATTAAATGAGCCATAAGAAGATGAAATTTCCCCATAGGCGCTATCATTTAGAGTTGTTGTTTGTAAATTTACAGTTCCTCCGAAAGCCGCTGCACCATTAGTTGAAGTACCGACACCTCTTTGAATTTGAATGTTATCTGTTGAAGACGCAAAATCTGGCATATTAACCCAATATACGCCTTGAGATTCGGAATCGTTAATTGGAATACCGTTAATGGTGACATTTATTCTGGAAGCATCTGAGCCTCTTAGACGAAAGCCTGTATAGCCTACTCCTGCACCTGCATCACTAGTGGAAACTATTGAGGGAGTTTGTTGAAGAAGGAATGGAATATCTTGACCAAGATTACTTTTATTATAGTCTTCGTTCCTAATATTGGTATAAGCAATTGGAGAGTTTTCTTTAACCCGGGTGCTTGAAACTATTACTTCGTCAAAAAGAAAAATTGCCGCTTTTAAATCGAAAGATTGCTCTACATTTTTATCGAAAATTTTCACTTCAATGATTTGCGTTTCGTAACCAATAAAATTTACTTCTACTGAATAGGTGCCGGAATCAATCTTGGACAACAAGTAGGAGCCATCAGATTTGGAAGACGTTCCAATGTAAGTGTTGGCAATTTTGATAGTAGCTCCTGGAATAGGATTAGCTAGTGAATCTTTTATTGATCCAGAAATTGAAAATTGGGCAAATGAATTAATTGTAAAGCCCAAAGCTAACGCGAAGAATAATGACCTTTTCATCATTTATTATTTTGACGTATGCCAAAGGGCAGAACATACGAGGATATATATTTTAAAACTCGTTCCCTTCGCCAGCATTACCTGGGGCAGGTTCCTCTTTCTTTCTCAAGAAAAAATGGGTATAATCTCAGCCTGTTAAGTAAGGCACCCCCTTATGAGACAACACAAAAGTAATAGTTAATTTAATTTGTCAATTATTTCGATCGACTTTTTTAATCTACTAAGTTTATTGCCCGATATGATTTCAAAATCGAATTGATTTTTCTTTAAGAAATCATGGTATATAGAGAAAATCCTTGTTCTATCAATTCGTTTTGGATGCTCTCTAAGCGGGTCGGGCGTCCATGATATGTCAATATCACACAGAAGGTAAAAGTCATTCTTTGATTTTTCAATTTCTTTTTCAATCCAATCTACCTGATGGTTGTATTTCTCATGAATCCAAATTTTGTAAACTAAAAGATTAGTATCTAAAATTAATGAACCACTCGATCTCTTAAATACCTCATTTTCTTTTTTTAATTGAATCTGCGCCATTTCAATTACGTCTTCAAATTTGTAAGGTCGGTTGAGATTTTCTAGATGTTTACGTGCATATTCTGGTAACCACGCTACTTTTAGTTTGTTAGCAAGGGCTTTTGCCAAAGTCGTTTTCCCCGTAGATTCAGGACCTGTGATGATCAATTTTCTAGTCAACTTTAACGACATTTAGTTTTTTCCATTGTAGATATCCATACAGTGCTATTACAGAATATACACCCATTAATCCTGCGTATAAATAGAGTTCTCTGCTGACATATAAATAGGTAGTTACAACGTCAATAACAATCCAATAAATCCAGTTATTAAGCCATTTTTTTATAGTAAGGTAGGTGGCAATAAAGCTAAATATCGTAGTGAAAGAATCGATTAGCGGCCGGGCAGCCTCTGTAAAAATGTTCGTTACCAAGTAATAGAACCCAACTGAAAGAATGCCACCTATAATAATCAAAAGAGAGTGATTTTTTAATGGATGTTGGTAAATGGTAGATTCTTTTACTTGGTTTTTCCAACTGTACCAGCCATAACATCCAGCCATAACATAGAAACAATATAAAAATGCTTCTGCGTACAATTGAGCATGTTCAATAAACAACCAAATACTGAGTAGAGATGCGATTATGCCAAAAAGCCAACATGATATTTTATTCTTTGCTGCTAAAACAATGTATGCAACACCAAAAATAACTGCGAGAATTTCAAGTAGTAGTGCTTTGTTTTCAGCTATCCAAATCACCACTAAGAACTTTCATTACAAATATAGATTTACCGTTATTGAGATATGGTACTTGCTTATTTCAATAGAAGCCCACATTTAATCGCAATTACAGCTTTTCGAAAAAAGTATTTCAGTATTCGGAAGTAGTTCTTTCATTTCCGTTTGGTCTCGTTCATTATACTGAATGACGCGCATGTCTATTTTTCTCAATTTTTTTAGATTGCTTATTTCATCTGGAAGCCCAGATAAGTTGTTACTCCAAATATCCATAAATCGTAGCTCGACTAACTTCCCAATTTCGATTGGAAGATATTCGAGTTCGTTTTCACTAGCACGGAGTATTTTAAGATTAATTAATTCCCCTATTTCTACGGGAAGCGTTATTAATTGGTTCTTTGAAATGTTTAAAATTTGGAGATTTTTCAATTCACTAATTTCTTTTGGTAGAATATCAATCCTAGTTTTTTTGAGGTTAAGTTCCTGCAAGTTTTTAAATAGAAAGACATCTTTTGGAACTGTTTTTAATTTTTCTCCTTTAAGGTTGAGGCGAATGACTGCATCAGGGGTTTTTAAGGCTTCCTCCAGTGACTTAAATTCTTTTATAGTGTCTAACTCACTTAGCTTGTACAACTGCGCATTTAACGATGTAGTATATAAAAGAAATGATATGATTATTGTTTTTAATTTCATTAGCAATTTAGAGCTAGTAATTTATCTTCATTTAATTGAGACTTGAGAAGTTCAACAGTTTCAAATTTTTGCTCATTTCGAAGTCTTTTCTTTATTCTAAGCTCGATTTTATCTCCATATATTTCCTTGTCGAAATCAAAAATATTTACTTCAGCAGTGAGAGCATCGCTATCATTTATAGTTGGTCTATTACCGATGTTTAACATTCCCTTGTAAGAGTTGTCCTTATGGATAATATTAACAGCATAAACTCCAACTGTTGGCAGTATTTTATGATTTTCAATAGAGATGTTCGCTGTTGGAAATCCGATTTTTCTTCCCAATTGTTTTCCTTTTGTAACGGTACCGCCAAACGAAAAATGGTGTCCTAAGTACTGTCGAGCCATACCCATTCTTCCTTCCAGAATTGCATTTCTGATTTTGGTAGAACTTACATTTACCTCTTTAATATCTTGTGCAGAAATTTCTTCGACATCAAAACCATAGAGCGGACCATATTCTAGAAGGTGTTCAAAGCTGCCTTCGCGGTTCCTCCCAAAGTGGTGATTGTAACCAATTACCAGTTTTTTTGTACCTAACTGATTTACCAATATGTCTCTTATAAATTCAACCGAAGTTAGTCGTGAAAATTTTTTTGAGAAAGGGTGAATAATTAAATGATCAACTCCTTGAAGCGATAGAGACTCAATTCGTTCTTCAATTGTATCTATCAATTGAAGGTCGTTATCATCAGGTTGAAGAACCATTCGTGGATGTGGATGAAATGTAAGAAGAACAGTTTCACCATTAATTTCTTGAGCAATAGCCGACAGTTTAGAAAGTATTTTTTGATGGCCAATATGAACACCGTCAAAGGTCCCTGTGGTTACAACTGCGTTTTTACAGCCACCAAACTCTTCTATGTTATTATATACAATCAAACGTTTTTAGCAATTCGAATCAACCCGAAATTGAAGGTGTAAAGGTAGGAAATAAAACTATCAACATTATTGGTGTTCTTTGAAAATAGTGTACTTTTGCACCCGATTTCAATAGAGAAGTTTAATACTACAATAAAAAAACAAACAACAAATGTCAACAATAACAGGTAAAATAGCTCAAGTAATTGGACCAGTAATCGATGTTAGATTCGATTCAGAAAATGCTTCACTTCCTAGTATAATGGAAGCACTTGAGGTAATTAAATTGGATGGTACTAAGGTAGTCTTAGAATGCCAGCAGCATGTTGGTGAGGATACCGTTAGAACGATTGCAATGGATTCTAGTGATGGTCTTGCTAGGGGCATGGCAGTTACTGCCACTGGTTCTGCTATTACAATGCCAATTGGCGAAAAAGTTAGAGGAAGACTATTTAATGTCGTAGGTGAGGCTATTGATGGAATTGGTGATGTTTCTAAAGAAGGTGGTTATGGTATTCACCGTGAGGCTCCAAAATTTGAAGACTTAACTACTTCATCTGAAATCTTATTTACAGGAATTAAAGTAATTGATTTAATTGAGCCTTATGCTAAGGGTGGTAAAATTGGATTGTTTGGTGGCGCTGGTGTTGGTAAAACCGTATTGATTATGGAATTAATCAACAATATCGCTAAAGGATATTCTGGTTTCTCTGTGTTTGCAGGAGTTGGTGAAAGAACTCGAGAAGGTAACGATTTATTAAGAGAGATGATTGAGTCTGGTGTTGTAAAATATGGAGAGGCTTTTGAAAAATCAATGGAAGAAGGTGGATGGGATTTATCTAAAGTAGATAAAGCTCAATTAGAACAGTCTCAAGCGGCATTAGTTTTCGG
>JABHTA010000052.1 GCA_018669945.1 Flavobacteriales bacterium | reverse complement strand
GACAACGTCAGATAAAGCGGGAAGCTTTTCTTTTAACGACCTTACAGAAAACAAGAGGTATAAAATTCGATTTGAAGGAGATCCCGAAGTAAAGCTTGTTTTTACAGATCAAGCAGGAGAGATATTAGCCCAAGCAAGAAAAGTTGACAAAGAAAACTTCATGTTTATCACAAAGGAAATATTTGATCCAGAGATGTCATCAGTTTTTGGGAAAATTTATCAAGAGCTTCCAGGAGACTATTCTGGAGGCATGGAAGTTTATCTAGTTGACGATGACGGAGAAATTTTGTATACTGCCATTTCTGATGCTAATGGTGAATTCAATTTCGAAAACCTTCCAGCAGATAATCATTACGCAATTAAGCTGAAAGAAATTGATTCTGAGTACAAAATCTTGCTCCTTGATGAAGTTGGTGACCCGCAAGAAGTATTGAAACAAACTGAAAATGGAGACTTTCAATACGAAAAACCTGCTCCAGATGATAAATCAATGTTTGGAAAAGTTTATGAAACACTGCCTGGAGATTATTCTGAAGGAATGGAGGTATTCCTTGTAAATGAGGACGGCAAGATTATGTACACAACCAATTTAGATAAAGACGGTAATTTCAATTTTGCAAACCTACCGGCCGACCAAAACTTTCTGGTGCGCATACAGGAAACGGGTATTGATTTAAACATGATTGTTTTGAACGAGCTAGGCGAAGTCGAAAGTAAGGCTAAACAAACTCCAGAAGGTGATTTTGAATTCGAGCGAGCAGAAGAGGCAGATAAAACAGGATTATTTGGCAACATTTTTAAAGAAATACCGGGAGACTTTTCTGGCGGCCTTGAAATTTATTTAGTTGATGATGTTGGAAATATTGTGTATACAACTATAACCGATGAGGATGGTAATTTTAATTTTGAGAACCTACCAGCAGACCACAACTATAGTATCAAGCTAAAGGATGTAGAACAAGACTTTAGTATGGTTATGTTAGACGAGAAAGGGGAGCTTAAGCCTGTTGAGAAAACAGACAATGGTTATATTGTTGCACAAGAGGAAAAACGACAGCTGTTAGGCAATGTTTATCAAACGCTGCCAGGCGATTTTAGAGCCGGTATGGAGGTGTATCTTCTTGACGATGACGGTCAGGTAGTCTTCATTACTAAAACAGACGCAAACGGTAATTTTAACTTTGAAAACTTACCAGCCGATAAACACTTTGTAATTCAAATAAAAGATGCACCAGATGACATAAACATGGTTGTTCTTAATGAAGATGGTGAAATGCAATCTTCTGTTAAAGCCAATATTGATGGAATATTCGATCCAGAACCCATTCAAACGGCAAACGAATCAATTTTTGGGAAAGCGTATCAAGAGCTACCAGGAGATTTTACAGCCGGGATGGAGGTCTACTTGGTTGATGATGCAGGAAACATTGTATATAAAACAACGACAGATGAGAACGGAGATTTTGTTTTTGAAAATCTTCCTTCTGATAAGCACTACGCTATTCAGTTTGAAGAAGAAGACACGCAAATGAAATTGCTATTTATGGATGACCAAGGTGAGCAGATTGGCAGCGCTACTGCGGATGCTTCAGGGGATTTCGACTATGCGTTTTTAGAACAGAAAAAGGAATATATTTCATTGTTAACGGCTAATGATGCGATTATCAAAATTGTTGAGGATCCAAATTATGTAATGTTTACAATCCATTTCGGTTACGACAATTCTAATGTTCAAAGTGGCGATAAAGGCGAGCTGGATAAACTTGCCGATTTGATGAAAAGAAATCCTCATATATCGGTAAAAATTAGTGCTTTCGCAGATAGTAAAGGGTCTGACGCGTATAATTTGAAGTTAACTCAACGAAGAGCCAACCAAGGGAAAACCTATTTAGTCAACAAGGGTATTTCTCAAGAGAGAATAGATGCAATAGGCTATGGAGAAAAGAGACCAATTGCACCAAACACGATGCCTGACGGAAACGACAACCCTAAAGGAAGAGCAAAGAATAGAAGAGCGGAAATTCAGCTTTTAAGATCGTAAAAAGAATCAATTGCGACTCAACAAACGCATAACGGTTATTGGGCTAGTTTCCCTATTTAGTTGGGTTACTACTCTCTTTGCTGCCGAACAACATATTCGGTTCGACCTATTATCTATTAAAGACGGACTTTCTCAAAGCTCAATTAATGCGGTAGTTCAAGACAAGCAAGGCTTTATTTGGATTGGAACCCAAGACGGGCTCAATAAATATGACGGGTATTCTTTTACCGCCTATTATCATGACCCCGAAGACTCATTATCCATTTGCGACAATTTTATTAGAGGATTAGAAGTAGATTCAGCAGGAAATATTTGGATAGGAACAGACAACGGTCTTTCGAAATTTAATTCTCGAACAGAAACTTTTACCTCGTATTATCATATTTCTGGCGATAAAACATCTCCAGTGGGGAATGCAGTGAGAGGCATGGACTTCGATAATAGCGGAATGTTGTGGGTAGGTACCGCTAATAGCGGGGTGTATTCTTTTAACCCTAAAACAGAAAAAGCGATTCAATACCAAGCTGGCGGAACAGGAACCCTAAGCTCCAACAATATTTTGGCGCTGCTTGCAGATAACAACAATAATATTTGGATAGGAACCGACGGCAGTGGCATTTGCCAATTTAATAGAGAGAAGCAATCTTTTGTCACACCATTTAGTTCGGGTTATTCTATCGGAAACGTTATCCATACTTTTTATCAAGATATAAATAATAACTTATGGATAGGAACCAACGAGGGCTTATTGTTATCAGAGAACCCCAAAATAGAAAAGGGTAAAATTCATGTGCAAGATATTGCTTTAGGCAATGAAGCACTCGCTGTAAACGCAATTTTCCAAGCCGAAGGAAATAATATATGGGCAGGAACTAGAGGCAGTGGGTTATATAAAGTGCTAGGTGATAACGGATTTTCAAACCCCGATATTGATCACTTTCAGTACAATTCAATGCTGCCATCAAGCTTAAGTGACGACATTGTTCTCTGCCTGTTCGAAGACCGAATGGGTTTAATGTGGATTGGAACAAACAGCGGCCTTAACAAGTTCGACCCTAAGAAGCAAAGCTTTAGAAACATAATGTCTGTTGAGAGGTCCACCTATAACTTATCAGACAACACGGTATGGTCGATATACGAAGACGAGAATTATTTATGGGTAGGCACGCATCAAGGGCTTGATCAAATTAATTTAGAAACAGGAGAATCTCAGGCCTACCCAAACATTTCAAAATCGATTCACTATAGAAACAACAGCAGTGTTTTAAGTATAAATAAAACCTCCACAGGACATTTGTTAATAGGTACTGTAGATGGAGTATATAAAGTCGAAATGGACGACAAAGAGCGCTCGGTTTCGAACATAACGCCTATAAAATATAATGACTACTATTTTAAAAAACACGAAACAAATAAAGTTTATATAATTCATGAGGCAGATGATGGAAAAATCTGGATTGGAACAAAAAAGGGATTAGCGATTCTTAATCCAGATTTGACATCTGTGGGGTTTTATACTAACATAGAACGTGATAAAAGTTCGCTACCAAACAACACCGTGCGATTTATTCTGCAAGATTCGAAAGGGCAAATATGGGT
>JABHTA010000134.1 GCA_018669945.1 Flavobacteriales bacterium | reverse complement strand
GGAGGGTATTTTATAGAAACGTATTTTTAGGTTTCTTTGATGAAAATAACTTAAGAAATAAAGAACAAGCAATAAGATTAGAAACCAATTTAGTGTAAACTCTAATATATAACTTGTGTAAACTATGTATATTAACGAACATTAACAGATATACTTTTGAAAAAGACATTAAATTTAAAGACAATAGTCAGAATGGGTTTTAACAAAAAACAACTAAAATTTGCGCCTAAGGACTGCTATAAGCGTCAAAGACAAATGAAGATTATGCTTTTCATTTTGCTTTTTCACTATGTTCAACACTATTGTTTTGCGCAAAATCCAAATCCAAGTACAACATTAGATACAGAAATACTAAATGAAATGAATACGCGTAATTTTCCAGGCGCATCTACTGTGATAGTAAAAAACGGAGAAGTAGTTTGGGTGGAGTCCTATGGCTATGCTGATGTGGCTAATTCTGTTTCTGTTGAAGACACAACTGCTTTTCTTTTAGCGTCTGTTTCTAAATTATTTACCGGCACGGCTGCAATGCAACTACATGAAAACAGTACCATAAATCTTGATACTGACATAAATACCTACCTTCCTTGGTCCGTTCAAATACCCAATTTCACTAATGATTCTATTACCGCACGTCAACTCATGACACACACTGCTTCTATCGATGATAACTGGGGTGTTATGAGTTCCTTCTACGGTTACCCAGACCCAACAATCTCATTGTCGGATTGTATGGCAAACTACTTTCCTACATCAGGGACAAACTACGATGGCTCTGGTAATTTTTTAAACTCAGCTCCTGGTACAACCTACGATTATTCCAATATGGGCTCTGCTCTTAACGGATACCTTGTAGAAGCAAGTACTGGTATTCCATTCGATGACTATTGCGACAATAACCTATTCGATGAATTATGCATGGTAAATACCGCATGGCACTTTTCTGATTTCAACCCAGATCAAGTAGCAACACCACACAACTTTCAAAATGGGAGCTACAATGCAATTAATCACTACGGTTTTGCAGATTATCCAAATGGCCAACTAAGAAGCACGGCAATGGATTTGGGGAATTACATGATTGCCTTCTTAAATGGAGGCACTTTAGGTAACAACTCTATCTTATCCTCGACTAGTGTGAATGAAATGTTGTCTTTACAAATCCCAGCGATTGACTCGGTATCTGGTTTAAACTGGCACAAAACAAAGCTTTACCACAGCGGTGGAGAAACCATGGTATGGGGTCATAGCGGTGGAGAGCAAGGCGTTTCTACATACTTATACATAGACCCTCAAAATGACTTAGGGATTTGCCTATTAACCAATGGCGAAGGCGAAGGACTGTACATTTGTGATGCTCTTTACGATCATGCGTTAAACAGCACATTTAATAATGGAATGACTCCTAATTGCGGATTACAAACCAGTTTAAACCAATACGCTACTCAGAAAGATCAAATCACTATTTATCCGAACCCCGCTAAGGATTTTATTAATGTTAAAACGGGAACTTATGAAGAAGCTTCGTTCAATATTAACAACATCTCTGGTCAACTCGTTTTATCAGGTAATATAGATGGACCAGACGCTCATATAAAACTACCAGAACTTCCTGCAGGACTTTATGTGTTTCAACTCGAAAACAAGCCACCTCAATTAATAGAAATTAACTGATACTTAAAAAACTAAAATAAACGGTCTACAACAAAACCTAAAACTGCATTAAAACGCGGTTTAGCGAAAGCGTTGGCAACAATAATAAATGAACAGGATTCTAATACTCATATTATTAATAACCAGTACAAATATTGCATCTGCGCAATTACCAGAATATGTTAAAGTAAAATGTGACTCAATTCTTAAAGCTGAGCTTGGAGAGGATATTTATACACGCTGCGTTATTTATATTGGACATGAATGTACTCAGAAGCTGGATACGATAATGGATACTCCCTGTGACGCTGAATCCAGACACTCATATAGAGTTAGATATAAATTCAATTTCCCAAACCAAGAAAATGCGACTTTTAATTTAGAGTTTTATTGTGCCGGCTATTATGGAAAAATGCATGTGCGATCAGAATATTTTACTCGCAAAAACCAAAGTGATTTACCTAAAGATTTTAGGGATAAAGGGTTGGAGATTCTTGATTTTGAAATAATTGAAAAGAAAGCAAAAAAAGAGAATCCTAAAGTCAACGGAGATGGAGAGTTGGCATTAGATCGGGATCGAATTTATTGGGTGTTTTCAGGTAGAGAACCATATATAAACCCTAATGGAATTGGGGATGAAGCGATGATAGTGAATATGGTAACCGTTGACCCGTATACTGGAAAAATAATTTCTAGTTCCAATAGAAGGGAATAATATAGGTAAAGAACTAAATTGCTAACAAAACCTAAACTGCATTAAAACGGGAGCTTATACTAACCGTTAGGTTTCATTAACTAAGAAAACCTAGAATTTAAGATGCCGATTAATATTTACATAGAAGAGACAGGTGAAAACTTAGACGGATTGTGTGATGATGTTTGGGAATTACCAAACCAAATTAACGCTCTTGAAACTTGGTTAGAAAAAAGGCAAGAATTTAAAACCAAGTAATTATGTCGCTGACATTGGATTCGACATCAGAAAAGATGCTACTGGTGGAGGTGGAACTCTAAGTTCAAATTCAATGAAAATTATGGGAGTAATTGGAATGGATGTTTATTTCTCTGAATATCCCTCTTCAGAAGAAAAATAAAGTACGAGGGTAATTTTTACCCTCGACAACCTAACGAGAGTAATTTTTACATATATTTACCTTCGTAAAAACAAAGAGTGTAAATTTTACCCTTGTTCAAAATGAGTGATTTTCAAAAAGACATACCATATAATGAGTTACCATTATTGCCTCCAAAAAACAATTTGGAAACAACAACTATTTTAAGGAAAACAATTAAAGCGAGTAGAGCATTAGCAAATCTTAATGGGGCTATAATAAATCTTCCAAACCCTCAACTATTTCTTGACACAATTCATTTACAAGAAGCAAAAGCTAGTTCTGAAATTGAAAATATCATTACGACTAATGACGAACTTTACAAATCTGCTGTTGCAGACAAAAAACTTGAAAATCCTGCTGCTAAAGAAGTAATAAGTTATAAAAATGCTTTGTGGCATGGATTAAAGCAATTAGAATCCAGACCATTTATAACAACAAATCTTTGTATTGATATAATGCAAAGAATTAAAGAAAACACATCAAGCGTTAGAACTGCACCAGGAACTACTCTCTCTAACACAAATGGAGATGTTATTTATACTCCTCCATCTGGAGAAGATGTAATTCGTGAAAAATTATCCAATTTTGAAAAATTCATAAATGAAGATGATTCACTTGACCCATTAATTAAAATGGCCTTAATACACTATCAATTTGAGGCAATACACCCATTTTCTGATGGAAATGGTAGAACCGGACGAATTCTACTCTTACTCTATCTTAAAATGGAAAACTTATTAGATGTTCCAGCTATTTACTTAAGCGAATATATTATTCAAAACAAATCAGAATACTATAAAAGATTAAGATTAGTAACGGAAAAAGAAGATTGGGAAAGCTGGATTATCTACATGTTAGACATGATTGAAAGTACTGCTCAAAAAGGATTAATTCGATTAAAAGAAATAATGGAATTAATGCATAAAATGTCAGAAGAAATAAGAGACGAACTTCCTAAAGTGTACACTAAAGATTTAGTAGAAATAATATTTAAACTTCCATACACTAAAAGACAAAATTTAATTGACGCTAAACTTGGAACATCTAAAACTGTAGGGAATTACTTAATGGCGCTTGAAGATAAAGGCTTTCTTAAATCTGTAAAAGTTGGAAAAGAAAAACTATATCTAAATCATAGATTAATGAAAATACTCGAAAAGAAATAAAATAACGAAAACACAACATGGTGTATAGCGCATACCCTTCGGGATGCTACGACACTATACATTAACCGTTAGCTATAATACAAACAAATGAAATACTCAATAATTGGAGCTGGGATTGGAGGTTTAACAACAGCACTAGCTTTTGAAAAACATGGTATAGATTACCATATTTTTGAGAAAGCTTCTGAATTATCTGAAGTTGGTGCAGGAATATGGCTCGCTCCAAATGCATTGCAAGTTTTAGAACATTTGGGGGTATTGGATGATATTAAAGCAAAAGGTAATTCAATAGATAGAATTACTCTTGGGAAAGCTGATTTAAATCCTATATCTGACAATTTTCAAGATAACATTAAAAAACAGTTTGGATTTTCAACTATTGCCATACATAGAGCAGAACTTCAAAAAATATTATTTAACAAAATTCCTAAAGAGAAGATTTCATTAGCAAAAGGCTTTCAATCATTTCAAAAATTAAACGATGATTTGATAAAAATAAAATTTGATGATAAATCCGAATTTTTAACAGACTTTTTAATTGGAGCAGATGGAATTAACTCGAAAGTAAGAAAGCAGTTATTTCCTAATAGTAAAACTAGATTTTCTGGGCAAACCTGTTGGAGAGGTGTCGCAAATATTAAATTATCCAAAGAATTTAAAAATAGAGGGATGGAACTTTGGGGAAATCAAATTCGTTTTGGAATTTCAAAAATAGCAAAAGACAAAGTCTATTGGTTTGCAGTAGCCTTAGATAGACCCAACCAAAAAAATGATGGGGATTTAAAAAAGCAAAAGCTTTTAAGAATTTATAATCACTTTGACCCTTTAGTAAAGGAATTAATATCAGCCACGTCTGAAATAGCTATTTTAAGAAATGACATTAATGACCTTGAACCTCTTAAAAATTGGCACAAAGGGAATGTTTGCCTAATTGGTGATGCAGGACACGCAACTACTCCTAATATGGGTCAAGGTGGAGCTCAAGCAATTGAAGATGCTTATTACCTTAGCAACCTTATTAAATCCAATTTAAATGAAAATATTTTCAAATTTTTCCAACAAAAAAGACAATCAAAAGTAAATACAATTGTAAAACAATCTTGGATAACAGGAAAGATGGCTCATTGGAAATATGGTAAAACATTTAGAAATTTCCTCTTAAAAAGTATGCCAAAAAGAATATTAGAGAATAAGATGAAGGAAATGTATAAAATCGAAAAAGTACTATAGCTAACAATGTGTAAATTGCATAATAACGCAGTTTAGCCAAAACGTTGGCAAGCATTCCCACCCTGCCTGCCAATGCCTGAACCTAAGTCCTTGTAACATATGCTTTCCAATCCTCATTTGGTAAACCCAAACCGTACGTTTGTCAATTGGCTATTGTAAAGACTTAGAATACTGGTTACTTTGGCTTATTATCATTAGTTAAACACAAACAGTCCAACGATAGGTATAAAGAGCATACATTCTTTATTCCTACATTGGGGTTAATTAAAAATTATCAAACATTAGAATATCGATATTGATAGTAGTAATTTTATTTTTAAATTATTCAACCGTAATAAGTCAGAGTTCCAATAGTTTACAGTTTGATGGTTTAAATGATCATGTCATAGTCCAGAACGATTCATCTCTAATGATTTCAGATAGCATATCTATCAATGCATGGGTAAATGTTCAAGGAAATCACGGTGGAGGCATTGGCAATATTGTTTTTAAGCAAAATATAGAGTCTTGCAATTTTAATCACATAGATTTTAGACTCTCATCCACTAATAACCTACAGTTAGTTCTATGTGAAGAAAATGGTTGCCCTGGAGACTTCGTATTACTAACGGGTAACACTGCTTTACAATCTGATCAATGGTATTTTGTTTCAGGCACATATGATGGGGCCCAAGCCAAAGTTTATGTAGATGCAGTTCTGGATGGAAATCAGACAAAAACCATCTATATGAGTCCAGAAAACACTCCATTTTCAATTGGATCAAATATTAACGATGGATCATCAAGCTTAGGAGCCGAAACAAGGTTTTTTAATGGATATCTTGATGATATACATTTGTGGAGTAAAGCTCTTTCCATTCAAGAAATTGAGCAATACATGAATTGCCCTCCCAATGGAACTGAACAAGAACTTGTAGCTTTTTGGAATTTCGAAGAAGGAACTGGATCAACATTAAGTGACTTAACTACCAATCACAACGATGGAGTATTAACAAATAATCCAACATGGAGTATAGAAACTCCAGAGTACTTTTGTAATGCAACATCTAATAGTGAAATAATACAATCTCCGATTAACGTATATCCAAATCCAATTTCAAATGGGGACTATCTAAGAGTCAAACAGACATATGAGCAACTAAACATTTATAACATTCAAGGTGAACATGTATCAACTCATAAAGGAAGTGAAGACATTAATATTTCAAATCTTACTAAAGGATTTTATCTACTTATTATTGATCATCAGAAATATAAACTTGTGGTTGAATGATAAGATTAGTAAAACAACAAAACATAACCCCAACACCACCTATACGAAATACCCTCCGAAATACTGCGTGTAGCCGGGGACGTTGTAGCTAATTAAAAACTCGAACTAGTTCTTACCAGTTCGAGCCTTATGTTTTCTTAAATTTAGATTCTATTTTTTCATAGCCTCATCAACCGATTTAGCAGTATCTATAACTGTTTTTTCAAAACTTATTGGTTTCCAATTAAAAGTTTCCATTGTTGAAGAAACATCACCAGAGTATGTTTTACCAATAAAAGCTCTCATACTCTTAGCTTCTCTATTAAAGTTAGCCATAAAATTTAGCAAAAAATTTGGTGCAAGTTTCGTACTAACCTTAGGATATCCATTGGTTTTTAATATCTCTGCCATTTCTTGAAACTTATAAGGTTTTTCGGTTGTTACAATAAACCTTTTACCACTTGCGCTTTTGTTCTCAAGAGCCAAAACATGTATTTTTGCGATATCTCTGACATCTGACATGTTAATTGCAGCTTGCGGCACCATTGGCATTTTACCAGTAATAATTTGTTTAACCATACCCATAGAAGCACCTTCAAGGTTTCCTGAAAGCGTTGGACCAAATACTGGACCAGGGTTAACAACTGTTAACTCCATAGGGTCTGGATCTTTTTGGTTATTTATAAAATCCCAAGCACTCTGTTCTGCCAATGTTTTACTTTTTGCATAAG
>JABHTA010000112.1 GCA_018669945.1 Flavobacteriales bacterium | reverse complement strand
GTTAATCCTAGTACAGCTAGCCCCGCAACTCCTAAACCCATAACAGTACCACCACCAAAAGATACATTTAATGCATCTGGTAAGCTTGTACGTGCAGCTTGAGTTGTTCTTACATTAGTTTTAGTAGCGATTTTCATTCCCATATTTCCGGCTAAAGCTGAGAAAATAGCACCAATAACGAAAGCAACAACAATTAAAATGTGGGTTGATTCAACCATAAATGAAACACCAGCTAAAACAATACTTGCCCCAACAACGAACATAGCAAGCAGCCTGTACTCGGCTTTTAGGAAAGCTAAAGCACCTTCGTAAATGTGATCAGAAATTTCTTTCATTTTGCCGTCACCGGCATTTTGTTTCATTACCCATCCTTTTTTTATGACCATATATATAAGGCCAACGATTGATAATATAATAGGTAAATAAATTGCTATTGATTCCATTATAAAAAAATATTAGTGTTTTCTGTTTTAAAAAAAATTGAGGCGGCAAAAGTATGTGTTTGGATTAAAAAACCCAAACATTATCAAGTCACTCTCTCCTCCGTGTCTATTAATTAAGGTATAGTAAACTTTTCACAGCATCTATAACGCGAGGAACGTTCGGTAACGATTCATCGATTAACTGAGTTGCAAAAGGTAAAGGGGTATCTGCTTGAGTTACTCTTTTTATGGGCGCATCAAGGTGATCAAAGGCATGGCGTTGGACGTTGAAAGCAATATCAGTAGAGATACCGCAAAATGGCCAAGTTTCCTCAACAACCACCAATCGGTTTGTTTTCTTAACAGATTCAATAATGGTTGCGTAATCCATTGGGCGGATAGTTCTTAAATCAATTACTTCTGCAGATATATCTTCCTTCTCTAATTCTTCAGCAGCTGCCAAAGCGATTTTCATCGTCTTATTATAAGAAACAATAGTAACATCGGTTCCTTTTTTCGTTACATTAGCAAGCCCAATAGGAATAATATATTCACCTTCAGGAACCTCGCCTTTATCGCCATACATTCTTTCGGATTCTAGGAATACTACAGGGTCATTGTCTCTAATTGCCGCTTTTAATAATCCTTTCGCATCGTATGGATTTGAAGGAGAAAGAACTTTTAAACCTGGAATATGTCCATAAAATGTTTCAAAACTTTGAGAGTGTGTAGCTGCTAACTGCCCTGCAGAACCATTTCCTCCTCTGAAAACGATAGGCACATTAATTTGACCACCGCTCATTTGTAACATTTTCGCAGCACTATTAATAATTTGGTCTGCAGCTAGAATGGCAAAATTCCAAGTCATGAATTCAACAATTGGCCTTAGTCCGTTCATTGCTGCACCAACACTAATTCCTGTAAACCCTAATTCCGCAATAGGGGTATCGATAACACGTTTTTCCCCAAATTCAGCTAACATACCTTGGCTAACCTTATAGGCTCCGTTGTACTCTGCAACTTCTTCACCCATCAGGTAAATGGTTTCATCTCTTCTCATTTCTTCGCTCATCGCTTCACGAAGGGCATCTCGCATCTGAATTTCTCTCATAGCTTATTGAATTATGGCAGCAAAAGTAAAAATAAAAGTCGGTTCGTATATCACTTCCAAAATCATCAAAAAATACTATCTGTCAGTCAGATAACAAGTAGGTGTAAATCCTTTCCTTTTGGGTCTTTTTTATTTACTTTCGCACCTTTGGGAAAATTTATAAAATTTAATTAATGAAGATATTAGTTTGTATTAGCAAAGTGCCTGATACTACGGCAAAAATCTCTTTTACTGATGGAGATACAAAATTCAACGAAGCTGGGGTTCAGTTTATAATTAACCCTTACGATGAATGGTATGCCTTAGTAAGAGGATTGGAATTAAAAGAAGCAAATAACGGAACTGTTACTACTATTTCAGTAGGTGGTCCGGATTATGACCCAATTATTAGAAAGGCTTTGGCAATTGGAGCTGATGCTGCTGTGCGCATCGATGCTCAGCCAACTGATTCGTATCAAGTAGCAAGTGAAATTGCAAACTATGCAAAAGATAATGGTTATGATATGGTGCTTTGCGGAAAGGAGACCATTGATTATAATGGCTCTCAAGTTGGTGGAATGATCGCTGAATTGATGGACTTACCATATGTTTCACTAGCCGTTAAATTAGAAGTGAATGGAACTATAGCAACTATCGAAAGAGATGTTCAGGGAGGTACAGAAGTTGTTGAAGTTTCTGGAGCATTTGTATTAAGTGCTTCCAAAGGGATGGCAGAACAGCGTATTCCTAATATGAGGGGAATTATGCAGGCGAGAACGAAACCGTTAACAGTTGTTCCGGCATCTGGATCATCTGCAATGACTGAAGTTGTTTCTTATGAGCTGCCACCAGCTAAAACAGCCTGTAAAATGGTTGATGCAGAAGACATGGATGAGTTAATTAGTTTATTACACAACGAAGCTAAAGTTATATAAGATATGTCAGTATTAGTATTTGCAGATTCGAATAATGGCGCTATTGCTAAGTCAGCGCAAGAAGCCATTCATTATGGAAGTAAAATAGGAGAAACCACAGTAATAACGTATGGCGATGTTGATGATTCGGCATTAGCTGCATTAGGCAGCTATGGTGCCTCAAAAGTGTTGATTAATAAAACGATTACTGAATTTGATGGTCAGAAATTATCAAAATTAGTTAGGGCGGCTGCAGAAAGTGCAGAAGTGATTGTTTTTGCTATGGATTTCTCGGGAAAATCGATATCTTCAAGAGTTGCGGCCGGATTAAATGCTGGAATGGTTTCAGGAGCTTTAAGTTTACCGGACACATCTAATGGATTTATAATTAAGAAAGCTGTTTTTTCTGGAAAAGCTTTTGCAAATTGTAAAATTAACTCAGCTAAAAAGGTAATTGCATTAATGCCTAATTCAATTCAAGTTGAAACTTCGGATGCTATGGCGACTGTTGAAGAGTTTAGTGCAGACATGGGTGATTCAACATTATCTGTTAAAGAATTCAAAGCTAAAGGCGGGGGAGGTGTATTGCTTACTGATGCTGATTTGGTTGTTTCTGCCGGCAGAGGACTTAAAGGCCCTGAAAACTGGGGAATGATTGAAGAATTAGCTAACGAAATGGGAGCAGCAACAGCCTGTTCGCGTCCCGTAGCAGATATCGGTTGGAGGCCTCACCATGAGCATGTTGGGCAAACTGGAGTAGCTGTTCGTCCTAATTTGTATATCGCTGTCGGAATTTCTGGTGCGATTCAGCATTTGGCAGGAGTTAACGGTAGTAAAGTGATGGTTGTTATTAATACCG
>JABHTA010000238.1 GCA_018669945.1 Flavobacteriales bacterium | reverse complement strand
TATTGTTGCCAAAAGCTTTTTTGGTTTCGCTAACAAATCTTGTATGAGATTGCTAAGTTTTGATTTTGAGTACTTTAGTTCTTCTTGGTCGGCAGGAGATAGCGAAAAATAAGCGACTTCTGCCCCCGACACAAAAGCAGAACAGAACAGTAAAGCAGTCATTATGATAAATCCAATAAAGACCACGAACGAATCGGTTGAAAAAATATTAAGAAGTAAAAGGGGAGGAGGTTCGTCCAATTTCTATATTAATTTTAAGTTAAAACGGTAAATCGTCATTTGGAGTTTTATCTTCCAACTTCGGTTCCGATTCAGTTTTTTTGTCTTTGGTGATTGCCTCCGCTTGGGGCGGAGTAGTTTCTTGGGCAGCATTGTCATTATCAGCTTTACTTCCTAACATAGTGAACTCATCTACAACTACTTCTGTGATGTATTTGGTGTCGCCATCTTTTTCGTAAGTTCTAGTTCTAAGTTTACCTTCAACATATATTTGTTGACCTTTTTTAAGGTAAGTCTCTGCTATTTTTGCAAGACCAGGTCTTCGAATTGAGATATTATGCCAATCGGTTGGCATAACAACTTTTTCACCAGTTTCTTTATTTTTGTATGATTCAGTAGTTGCCATAGGAAAACTCGCAACTGAACCACCGTTCTCAAAATGTCTTACATCTGGATCTTTCCCAAGGTTACCAATTAGAATTACTTTATTTACGCTTCCAGCCATTGTATTCGTCTTTATCCTAACAAATGTAGAAAATTAAACCGAAACAGAAGAAATGTGCTGCTCGATATAATTACCGATTAAAATAGGTACTGGATATTTATCTATATCACCTAATGAAACCTTTAGGTAATCACTCTCAAAACCTCCGATAATGATGATTTCGAAGAATCGTGCACGAATAATTTGATGGCTAAGAACGTGCTTTATTTCTTCATGAATAGTGCCAATTTTGTAGGTTGACTTGTTAAATAGCGTATCCCATTCTGACAGTTGAACTAACTTATCAATTACTAACTTTTCTGCAGTCTCAATTAATGGAAACTGAAACAGATTTTCCCATATTCCTTGACCCGTTCTCTTTTCTAAATATGTGTCGTCACCATGTCTTATTATAAAGTAATTGAAATAGCGGTGTCGTTGTTTTATTTTCTTTTGTTTATGCGGAAGAATATTAACTGTGGAATTTGAATAAGCAGAACAAGAAGAAACCAACGGGCATTTTTTACATTCAGGACTTTTTGGAACGCATTGCAGTGCCCCAAACTCCATTATTGCTTGATTATGCAATCCTGGTTGTTTTTTATCGAGAACATCGTTGGCCATAGTTTTGAATTTCTTTTTACCTAGGGTGGAGTCTATTGCATTTTCAATGCCAAAATATCTAGAGAGAACCCTATAAACATTACCATCAACTACTGCTTGGTTTTCGTTTAAGCAAAATGAAGAGACAGCAGAAGCGGTATAATCACCAACACCTTTAAGTTTTATTAAATTAGCATATTCTGCCGGAAATTTCCCGTCAAACTCTGAAACAATTTGAATAGCTGAATAATGTAAATTCCGAGCTCTAGAATAGTAGCCTAGACCTTGCCATAGTTTTAGAACAGTATCTTCTTTGGCTTGAGCAAGATTTTGCACTGTTGGAAAGTGTTTGATAAATTTCAGGTAATAGCTGAGCCCCTGAATGACCTTTGTTTGTTGTAGAATAATTTCAGACAACCAAATTTTGTATGGATTTCGAGTATTTCTCCAAGGTAAATCCCTTTTATTGAGGTGATACCAATTAATTATTTCTTTGGAAAAATGCATTTGGTAGTGCAAAAACAGCTATTGGTCAAAAATAATAGATTTTACATGAAAAACTATATTTTATAATTTAAGTTTGTACAATAGTGTCCATAGTACGTTAAATCTAGCCCTCTGATTTAGAGAGCTTTAAAAATAAAATTATGACAAAGGCAGATATTGTTAGCGAAATTGCGAATCAAACAGGGATTGAAAAAATAGCGGTTCAAGCAACCGTTGAAGCATTTATGGTTTCCATCAAGAGCTCATTAGAGAAAGGTGAAAATGTTTACTTACGAGGATTTGGAAGTTTCATTAACAAGAAAAGAGCTGAAAAGACAGGCAGAAACATTTCTAAAAATACCACTATCATTATACCTGCACACTATATTCCAGCATTTAAACCTTCTAAAACATTCAGCGAAGAAGTTAAGAAGAGCATAAAAGTTGGGTAACCTTAGTGCGTTTCTCAACTAAAAGTCAGATATTTGCAGTTGCATTTTCTATTGCATTAGTAGTTCTTTTATATCTATTACCGAACAAGGTAGCAAATACAACTGCTGTGGAAAGCAATTCGCCATTAGGGATTGAGGATGCGGTTGAGTTAGTGAAAAATGGAAGCGACCCCATGAAAGGGATTCTAAAGCTGCGCGAAATAGCAGAAGAAGATCCTGAGAATGTAGAGGCCCAATTTTATTTAGGTATATTCTCTGTTCAATCTGGGCAGTTAGAAAAAGCTATTACACGACTAACCAAAGTGCTTGAATTAGACCCAGAATATACAGAAGCTTATTTGTATTTGGGTCATTCTTATTCAGGAATAGGTAATAAGGAATTAGCGATAGAAAGTTTTGAGGAATTTAAAGCCTCCATCAGTGATGAAAAACGCATTGAAGAGGTTGAAATACATATTAAAGAATTAAAAAATAATTAGTTATGCCAAGCGGTAAAAAAAGAAAGAGACATAAGATGTCAACGCATAAACGTAAGAAACGTTTAAGAAAAAACAGACATAAAAAGAAGAAGTGATTCTTGTCTGATTCCTAATTAAATTAGGTTATTATATTATTAGTTGCTCGAAAGGGCTCCTCCATTTTATTAATTGACTATTAAACCTCGAATTTCGAGGTTTAGTCGGTTATATACATATCATTATGGATAATGAATTAGTTATTAGCGCAACTTCCGAGGAGGAAGTAAGAATAGCGCTGTTAGGAGATGATAGACTTATCGAACTCCACAAAGAAAATCCCGAGTCTAACGAGTTTTCAGTAGGTGATGTTTACCTCGGGAAGGTGAGAAAACTGGCAGTTGGCTTAAATGCAGCTTTTGTCCATGTTGGACATGAGAAAGATGGTTTCCTTCATTATTTTGATTTAGGGCCTCAGTTTTTAACGCACAATAATTACACAAAGCGCTGTATTGAAGGCAAGCAGAATACTGCTGCTTTAGCTGCTTTCCGAAGAGAAAAGGACATTGATAAAAACGGTAAAGTTGACGATGTTTTAAAGCAAGGGTACGATATACTGGTTCAGGTATCGAAAGAACCAATCTCAACAAAAGGTCCTCGTCTTACAACTGAAATTACATTGGCAGGAAGATACTTGGTTCTTGTTCCTTTTTCTGATAGAATATCGATGTCAAAAAACATCAGAAAAAATGGGGAAAAGGAAAGATTGAAAAGATTACTAGAAAGTATTGTGCCTAAGGGGTTTGGTGTAATTGTTAGGACGGTTGCAGAAGATAAGAAAGTTGCGCAGCTTGATGCAGACCTTAAAGAATTAGTAAAACGCTGGAGAAAAATTCACAAGAATTTGAATGAAGCGAAGCCAGCAAAACGAGTTCTTGGTGAGTTAAATAGATCGTCAGCGATATTACGTGATGTAATGAGTGAATCATTTAGTAGCATCAAGGTCGATAATGCTGAAATGGCAGAAGAACTTAAAGATTACATTAAAATAATTTCTCCCGAGAAAGAGAACATTGTTAAGTATTACAAAGGAAAGGCGCCGTTGTTCGAAAGTGCAGGAATTGAAAAGCAGATTAAACAATCGTTTGGTCGTCATGTAACCATGAAAAGTGGGGCATACTTGGTAATTGAACACACCGAGGCACTCCATGTTGTAGATGTAAACAGCGGCAGTACCGCTAAGTCTAAAGACAATCAAGAGACTAACGCCTTGCGCGTTAACCTTGAGTCAGCAGAAGAAATGGGTCGGCAAATGCGTTTGCGAGATATGGGTGGAATTATT
>JABHTA010000120.1 GCA_018669945.1 Flavobacteriales bacterium | reverse complement strand
ATCAAGCCAAAAAAGCAGTTAGTGCAATAATTCCAAAATTAATCTCTGATGGATATATCTCCGCTTCTTTAGACTATTGGAAATGTGATTCTATAAACTGTGTGGCCTCTTTTTATATAGGCAACCGTTACAAATGGGCTAAACTCGGTAAGGGAAATATTGACGAATATGCTCTGTCTCAGGTAGGGTTTAGAGATAAAATCTATAATAACAAGGCCCTTAATCAAAAGCAACTAGGACAACTTTTCGAAAAATTAATTGCGTACTACGAAAATAACGGATATCCTTTTGCTTCAATTCAACTAGATAGCATAGAAATAAACGAAGAATCGATTTCTGCTCAACTTAACCTCCAAAAAAATCAAGCAACAACAATCGATAGCGTTTCCATAATCGGGACAGCAAAAATTTCACCTATATATATGTATAATTATTTAGATATTAAACCAGGTGAAATGTATAACGAATTAAATATTTCGAGAATATCTACTAGAATAACCGAATTACCCTTTGTTAAACAAAAACAACCTTACGAGGTTCTTTTCACAAATGATTTTAACAAATTGACTTTGTTTTTGGACAACAAAAAAGCCAGTCGGTTTGATGGCGTACTCGGAATATTGCCCGACAATAAAACTAATAAAGTCATATTTACGGGTGACATGAAATTACTTCTCTTAAACTCGCTAGGTCGAGGAGAATCAATTAAATTAAACTGGCGAAAACTTCAAAATCAAACTACTGATCTAAAAGTTACTGCTGCTTACCCTTTCGTCTTAAACACCCCTTTTGGTATTGAATCTAAATTCATGTTATATAAAAGGGATACTACTTTTCAAGATGTTCAAGGAATGCTTGGAGTGCAATACATTCTGCCAAGAGGGAACTACTTTAAAGTATTCGCAGATCAAAAACAATCGCGACTTCTCAGCACCAAGGGAATGGAGAATATTTCATCGCTGCCAGCTCAAATAGATGTGAACAATACAACCTATGGATTAGGTTTACGATCAGAAAACCTAGATTACAAGTTTAACCCGACACGGGGCTATCAATTCTTTATCGAAGGTGGGGCAGGAACTAGACAAATTATTAAAAATGCTAATTTACCAGAACAAGCGTATAATGATATCCAGCTCAACACCCTACAATTAAATGGAATAGGATATTTTAGCTATTTCATTCCCGTAAAAAAACAAGCAACTATAAAATTTGGAGCAAAGGGAGCATACCGCTATAATGAACAATTATTTAAAAATGAGCTTTATAGAATTGGAGGATTGTTAACACTAAGAGGTTTTGACGAAGAATCAATTAACGCTTCATCATACGCAATCGGAACGATTGAATTTCGATATTTACTGGAACAAAACTCTTATACCTATTTATTTATTGATGGGGGATATTATGAAAACAAATCTATAGAAGAATATAAATCTGACACACCTTTTGGATTTGGTTTAGGCATAAGTTTTGAAACAAAAGCCGGTATTTTCTCACTAAATTACGCTCTTGGATATCAAGAAAATGAACTGGCCCCAATAAGAGCCGCTAAAATTCATTTTGGTTTCGTAAACTTCTTCTGATAATCAACAGTTATTACGTACTTTTATCGCCTGGTTTCTATGGAAATAATTCTACTTATATTAGGTGTATCAATCGGATTTGTTGCCGGATTTTTTTATCAAAAATCCAAAATCAATACTAACGCCTTTAGTGACAGCGATGCCATTGAGATAGATGAGCTTAGAAATCAACTTCACGAAATAGACAAGCAAAAAACACTGCTCGAGGAACGTATTTCTAATGCAGTTGAAAAATTTAAAAATCAAGAAGAAGATTTAAATACAAAAGCTACGGTTATCGACAAGCTAAAAGAAGAAAACATTTTATTACGAGCCGACAATAATTCGCTTAATGAAAAGCTAAAAACACACAAGCAAGAGCTTGAAACCATTCAGAAAAAATTTGCTACTGAATTTGAAAACATTGCCAATCGAATTCTCAAACAAAACACAACTGAATTTAGTGAGACTAACCAAAAGAAACTTAACGAAGTATTAAATCCGCTCAAGGTAAAGCTCGGAGAATTTGAAGAAAAAGTTCAAAACACATACGAGAAAGGACTCAAAGAGCGCTCCACATTAGCAGAACAAGTTAAAAATTTAGCGGAGCTAAATAAGCAAATGCATACCGACGCTCAAAATTTGACAAGAGCTTTAAAAGGAGATTCAAAAACCCAAGGAAACTGGGGAGAACTACAACTCGAAAAAATTCTTGAGAGAGCTGGACTTGAAAAGAGTATACACTATGAAAAAGAACATAATTTAAAAACAGAAGAAGGGGCAAATCAACGCCTCGATTATATCATCAAGCTGCCCGATAATAAACATCTAATTATTGATTCAAAGGTTTCGTTAACTGCCTACAATAATTACTATAACGAAGAAGATGAAATTGTAAAAGAACAGTTTTTTAAAGAACACCTAGCAAGCGTAACAGAGCATATAAATTCTTTGAGTAATAAGAATTATCAAAATCTGGATATTATTCAACCCGACTACGTAATGATGTTTTTAGCTAATGAACCCGCTCTCACATTGGCATTAAAGAAAGAACCACGGTTATTTGAAAAAGCTCTGGAAAAGAATATTGTTTTAGTGTCTTCCTCTACTTTACTAGCTACGCTTAGAACTATTTCTTACATATGGAAAACTGACAAACAAAACAAAAATGCCAAAGAAATTGCAGATCAAGCTGGTAAACTTTATGATAAATTCGTTGGGTTTACTGGTGATTTAATCGAAGTTGGCAATAAAATGGAAGGCGCGTCAAAATCTTATGAAAACGCTATGAAGAAACTATCTTCGGGCTCTGGAAATTTAGTTGGCCGGGTTCAAAAGTTAAAAAAATTGGGTGCTTCAACTACGTCCAATAAAAACTTAGATCAGTCGTTGATTGACCAACCTGAAGAGAATGAAGCTTAGAAAATGGATATATATTGTGCTAGTTGTGCTTTGCGCTATTCCTTCATGCACAACCACAACAAAGTTAAGCTCGACCAATTTTTCGAGTATATATAATTGGTCTGATGAAAAATTCAACCCGCAGTACATCGTTTATCACGATAATGATTCATCGTCTTCACTTTATTTTCAATTCAACTCGCAAGAATTAACATACAGGGTAACTGATGCTACGAAACCAGCTGAAGCAAAGGTTAAAGTGAATTATATTTTATACGATTCGTTCGAATCCGAAATAATTAAAGATAGCTTGACTTCCTATTTAATAGAAAACTCTTCGGCTAGTGAGCCAAATTACATTACCGGAAAAATTAATATAAAAGCTAAACGAGATCAAAAATATGTGTTGAGAGTTACCTCAGCTGATGTACACAGTGGTTTGGAATCCGAACAATTTATTAACGTAACTAAACTTGACCTACTAACTAAGCAAAATTACCTCATAACAGATACTTCAGGGGCGCCAATATTTGGGAATTTCATCAATCAATCTCAAGATGTTCTCGTTCATTTTAATCATATCAGGTTCAAAGAACTTCAAATAAGATATTATGACCGCGAATTTAAGTTAGCGCCACCCCCTTTTGCAACCTATACTCCTAAACCATTTTTGTATGATGCAGACAGAATATCATTGGTTAAATTATCTAATGGAGTTGCTAAAATTACTATGCCAGAGGATGGTTTAATCCATTTGGTTGCTGATGTAGAGTCTCGGAAGGGCATAACATTGTATACATTTCCAGCGTATTTCCCTGCGTTTGGCACCAATGAAAGAATGGTAGAACCGCTGCGTTATATAACTAGTAAGAAAGAATACCAAGCTTTATTGGATGATTCCGATTTAAAGGGTGCATTGGATCAGTTTTGGCTAGAAAATGCTACAAATCCTGAAAGAGCCAAAGAGCTAATCAAACACTTTTACAATAGAATTGAATACGCGAATATTTACTTTTCATCGTTTGATGAAGGTTGGAAAACAGATAGAGGCATGACCTATCTAATATTTGGGCCACCCAACGTAATTTATAAGAATTCGAATTCTGAAAGTTGGGTGTATGGTGAAGACAATAATTATATGTCAGTAAATTTTGTATTCTCTAAAGTTATAAATCCATTTAGTGATAACGATTATCGATTGAATCGTTCCTCCGTCTATAAAAGCCATTGGTATCGAGCAGTGGATAGCTGGCGACAAGGTCGCGTTTTCCTAAACAACTAATGAGAGAAAAAGAAAAATCCAATATTATTTTTGGAACCCGTCCAATAATTGAAGCTCTTCAATCGGGAAAAGAAGTTGATAAGGTTTTAATTCAAAAAGGTATTAGAGGCGAAGTTTATGCTGAACTAAATCAAATGCTTAAGCAAAGGAACATTGTTTCACAACACGTTCCAGTAGAAAAATTAAATCGAATAACACGAAAAAACCATCAAGGAGTAGTTGCTTTTATTTCTCCAATTATTTATCAAAATATTGAAGATATTCTCCCCGGTATTTATGAAAAGGGTGAAACTCCTTTCCTATTAATTCTAGATAGAATATCTGATGTTCGTAATTTTGGTGCTATTACTAGAACTGCTGAATGTGCTAACGTTCACGCCATAATAGTTCCAGAAAAAGGTAGGGCAATGATTGGTCCAGACGCAATCAAAACATCTGCTGGTGCATTGTTTAAAATTCCTGTTTGTAAGACTAGGTCGCTTAAGCAATGTGCAGATTTTCTTCAACAGTCTGGACTAAAGCTAGTTGCTTGCACGGAAAAAACTGAAGACTATTATTTTAATTTCGATTATATTGGCCCAATGGCTATAATTATGGGATCTGAAGAAGACGGCATAAGTAGTGAATTAATACGTAAAGCTGACCATCTTGCAAAAATTCCATTAGGAGGGAAAATAGAATCACTGAATGTATCTGTAGCAGCTGGAGTGTTAATGTATGAAGCCATTCGCCAACGACAGCTCAATGAAATCTAATAGGTATTGGATAATTGTTATCCTGCTTCTCGGAACAGCGTTACGTTTAGCTAGTCTCGAAAGTTTTTCTCTTACAAATGATGAGCTAAGTATTATTACAGGTGTTAAGAACTGTGGTAACCTCTCTGAAGTACTTAATAAAGGAGTAAAAACTGATGGACACACGGCATTCCTAGCAATTTTTGTTTTCGTTATTGGTAAATTATTTGGATGGAGCGCCATAGCACTAAGACTTCCCATGGTGATATTTGGAATAGCGAGCATATGGTATTCTTATTTAATCGGAAAAAAATGGTTTAATCCAACAATAGGATTGGCTTTGGCAGGAATGATTGCTTGTCTTGAATTCTCGCTAATCAACTCACAGATTGTACGCCCATATAGCCCCGGATTCTTCTTTTATCTTAGCTTCATATACTATTGGAGTGTTTTTCTTTTTGATAGGCCAATTAATAAATCGTGGATTATAATTCTCGTTTCTATCCTCGCTGCTCTTGCCGCTTCAACGCACTACTTTTGTGCACTTTCTGTCGGAATAACCGGAATTATAGGGTTATTCTATTTAGCTAAGGAGAATTGGAAAGGGTATTTAGTAATTGGCATATTGAGTTTAATTTTGGTTTCTCCTAATTGGTTCGTTTTGATGAACCAATTATCCGGTGAAAAATCAGTTTCTTGGATCGGATATTCATCACCCAATTTTATTTTTACTCACATCAAGTATGTATTGAATAATTCTTTCATTGTTCTTATAGTATGCTTATTGCCTTTTTTGGTATGGTTAACTAAAAACAAAAGTAACCGAATAAGTAAATTTCAATTTCTAGCTTTTCTCTTCTTTATTCTACCATATTTAGGAATTCTAATATACGAAACCCTTGTTCAGCCAGCCATGCAATCTAGATATCTTTACTTCTCTTTTCCTTTTCTATTACTATTTTTCCTTTCTTTTTTAGAAGACAATCGCATATCAAAATGTCTCGCGCTAACGATTGTATGTATAACACTTGGTTCCTCCGTTTTTATTAACAAAACATATTCAACAGACCATTTTGGTGAGTTCAAAAAAATTGCAGAAGATCATTTTCAATGGGGACAGGAATATAATGCTGAAAACACCTTAAGTGTCTCTCTAATAAATTCAGAAAAATATCTTAAATACTATTTCGATGAATTAGATATTAATCCACCAACAATGGTCTACCTGAATAAGAAATTAAAACACCAAGAAATAACTCGTTTAGTTGATGAATCAAACAAAGACTACTTCATATTTTCATGGTCAAGTATACAAACTCCACTTGAGCTTTACGAAATAATCATGCAGAAATATCCCCATATTGAAAAACAAAATATTTATTACAATTCAGCAATAACCCTATTCTCTAAAAAGGAAAATAATACTTCAATTTTCTTTAACCAATCTTTAGATTACAATAACGAAACATGGAAATATTGGGTAGTAAATCGTAAAAATTTGGATTCAAAAGACAGTATTGCTCTCGAATCATTAAATAATGAAAGGAGATACAGCTCGAAATTCGAGGCGCCAATTAGCCAACTTACCATCGACTTGGAAGACAACTATATTGTAGCTTCGGTTAATTTTGAATCTAAAACAGAAATTGATCCACTATTAGTTTTGTCTTTAACTAGAGGAAAAGAAAAAATACTATGGCGTTCATCACACTTTAAAGATTATCTATCGACATCCGAAAGCTCTAAAGTGTTTTTGTGCAAGAAGTTACCCATGCATGCAAAACCTTCTGATGTGCTAAAAGTTTTTGTTTGGAACAATACTGGAGATGAATTCAAAATCACTAATTTAGCTGTGAAAATTAAAAAACAATCTGAAATTCCGTCATCATCCTATTTCTTCTAAATTTTCACTAATGTGTTATGCGTGCATAACATTTTTTTTATATTTGCCGCCAGATGAAGCCAGAAGAAACTATAGATTTCCCTATTCGTTGGGCGTGGCATAGAATAGCCAGGTTATATAATGCGGAAGCATCTAAATATGGTGGCAGCATGGCTCTTGGCTACGTATTACTTAATGTAGACTTTGACTTAGGCACCCCTTCCACTAAATTGGGGCCAAAAATGGGCATGGAACCAAGGAGTTTGACTAGAACCCTTAAATCTATGGAAAAAAAGGGATTGATATATAGAGAACCCGGCAAAAAAGATAAAAGACTTGTTAGAATTTTTCTTACTGATTATGGTAAAGAAATGAGAGAAATAACAAAAACCTCCGTAATTCATTTAAACAAAGTCGTTCAAGCTAAAATAGGTAAGAAAAATCTTAACGTATTTTTTGATACGATGAGCGATATTAATTCAATCTTAGAAACAGAACAAATTTTTAAAAATGAAGAGATCAATTCATAAAGTTGCTGTTCTTGGTTCCGGTGTAATGGGATCTAGAATTGCTTGTCACTTTGCTAATATTGGATGCGAAGTTCTATTATTAGATATCGTACCAAAAGAAGCCGCAGAATCAAGCGACAAAAAAGCCAGAAATAAAATAGTTGATGATGCACTTAAATTTGCATTAAAATCTAATCCATCGCCAATTTACACTAAGAAATTTGCGAATAGAATTACTACCGGTAACTTTGATGACAATCTTGTTGAGATTGCAGAAGCTGATTGGGTAATTGAGGTAATCATTGAAAATCTGGAGATTAAAAAGTCATTATTTGAAAAGGTTGATACGGTTCGTAAATCAGGAACATTAATTACATCTAACACCTCAGGTATTCCTATAAACCTGATGATTGATGGAAGAAGTGAAGATTTCCAAAAACATTTTTGTGGAACACACTTTTTCAATCCTCCTAGGTATTTGAAGTTGCTAGAGATCATTCCATCTAAAAAAACTGATTCTGACGTTATCGACTTTCTAATGGATTACGGTAATCGATTCTTAGGAAAAACCACAGTATTCTGTAAAGATACGCCTGCCTTTATTGCCAATCGTGTTGGGGTTTATTCCATTATGGCTTTGTTCCATCTAGTTGAAGAAATGGACCTAACCATTGATGAGGTTGATAAGCTAACGGGGCCTGTTTTGGGTCGTCCCAAATCTGCAACGTTTAGAACATGTGACGTAGTTGGTTTAGATACTTTAGTTCACGTTGCTAATGGAGTTCAACAAAACTGCCCAAATGACGAAGCAAATCAACTCTTTCATTCGCCAGACTATATAACCAAAATGGTTGAAAAAGGCTGGTTGGGTTCTAAATCCAAGCAAGGTTTTTATAAAAAGTCTAAAGACGAAAAAGGCAAAACACAGATTCTGTCCTTGAATCTGAAAACCTTAGAATACGCACCAAAGAAAAAAGCCAAATTTGCTACTCTTGAATTAACGAAAACCATAGATAATCTTAAAGAAAGAACAAAAGTTCTTTATGGCGGCAAAGACAGAGCAGGTGAATTCTATCGTACAGCATTTAACGGGTTATTTCAATACGTATCTAACCGTATTCCAGAAATTTCTGATGAAATATATAAAGTTGACGATGCCCTAAAAGCAGGGTTTGCATGGGAATTAGGTCCATTCGAAACTTGGGATATTGTAGGCGTAGAGAACGCAATTAAGTTGATGGAAGAAACTGATAAAAAACCAGCCCAATGGATTTACGACATGGTTGAATCAGGCGCAACAGCGTTTTACAAATTAGAGAATGGAGTAAAACAGTATTACGATATTCCCTCAAAAAGCTATAAAACAATACCTGGCTCTGAGGGACTTATCGTTCTTGAAAACATTAGAGAGAAAAATACAGTTTGGAAAAACTCAGCGTGCACAGTTACAGATCTCGGTGATGGCATATTAAACCTCGAATGGGTCACTAAGATGAACACCATTGGCGGAGAAGTAATTGCTGGAATCAATAAAGCTATCGAGCTTGCCGAGGAGCAATACAGAGGCCTTGTTATCTCAAATGATGGTGCTAATTTCTCAGCAGGAGCTAACGTAGGGCTCATTTTCATGATGGCTGTTGAGCAAGAATACGAAGAACTAGATATGGCTATTCGGGCTTTTCAAAATGCAATGATGCGAGTACGCTATTCTTCTATTCCTGTTATTGTTGCTCCACATGGCCTAGCTCTTGGTGGCGGATGCGAAATGTGCTTACATGCTGATAAAGTAATTGCAAATGCTGAAACGTATATCGGTTTAGTTGAGTTCGGTGTTGGGGTTATTCCTGGCGGTGGTGGAACCAAAGAGTTTGCTGTTCGCTTATCAGATGAGATAAAAGATGGGGACATCCGATTGAATACATTTAGAGAGAAATTCTTAACCATTGGTCAAGCAAAGGTTGCAACATCTGGTTTCGAAGCCTTCGACCTAGGGTATTTACAAGAAGGAAAAGACGAAGTTGTGGTTAGCCGAGATTATCAATTGACTAGAGCGAAGGAAGCTGCGCTTCAAATGGCAGAAAATGGGTATACAGAACCTACTAGAAGAACCGATATTACCGTTTTAGGTAATGAAGGAATAGGCATTGCCTATGTTGGCGCTAATTCTATGAAATCAGGGAAATACATCTCTGAACATGATGCGCTTATCGCTGAAAAACTTGGAACTGTAATGAGCGGTGGCCCTTTATCGCAACCGACAAAAGTATCGGAACAATACTTACTTGACTTAGAAAGAAAAGCTTTTCTTGAACTTTGTACGACCAAGAAAACATTAGAAAGAATACAGAGTATCGTAACCTCTGGTAAAGTATTAAGAAACTAATTATGGATGCATATATAGTAGCTGGTTATAGATCGGCAGTAGGTAAAGCAAAAAAAGGAGGGTTTAGGTTTACTCGGCCTGATGATATTTCGGCTGAAGTAATAAAGAAATTGCTAAGCGATTTACCTCAATTAGAAAAAGAAAGGATCTCTGATGTAATTGTTGGAAATGCAGATCCAGAAGCAGAACATGGTTTAAACATGGGAAGAATGATTTCTCTTATGGGTTTAGACACCGATAAGGTTCCTGGAATGACTGTGAACAGGTATTGTTCTTCTGGATTGGAAACGATCGCTATCGGGAGTTCAAAAATCATGTCTGGCATGGACGATTGTGTTATCGCTGGTGGAGCACAGTCTATGTCTTTTGTGCCAATGGGCGGATGGAGAATTACTCCCAACGCGAAGTATGCCCAATCTAATCCAGATTGGTATTGGAATATGGGTCTAACTGCTGAAGCCGTGGCAAAAGAATTTAAAATTTCTAGAGAAGATCAAGACGAGTTTGCTTATAACTCACACATGAAAGCGCTTAGAGCGCTAGAAGAAAAACGTTTCGTAGATGACATCTGCCCGATTGAAGTAACTGAAAACTACATTGATTCTAAAGGTAAAATGGCAAATAGAACATCTGTTGTTGATACGGATGAAGGGCCAAGAAAAGGGACAACAATTGAAGCGTTAGCTAAATTAAAACCGGTATTTGCAGCTGGTGGATCTGTTACCGCAGGGAACTCCTCTCAAACATCAGATGGTGCAGCATTCGTAATGGTAATGTCTGAAGCGATGGTTAAAGAATTAAATGTAACACCAATAGCAAGGCTAGTTACTTATGCAGTTGCTGGTGTTCCACCTAGAATTATGGGAATAGGGCCAATCGAAGCTATTCCCAAGGCTATAAAACAAGCCGGACTAACTCAGAACGACATAGAACAAATAGAATTGAATGAAGCATTTGCTTCACAATCTTTAGCCGTTGTTCGAAAATTAGGATTGAATCCAGATATCGTTAATGTTAACGGTGGTGCAATTGCAATGGGTCACCCATTGGGTTGCACAGGAGCTAAACTTACCGTTCAATTATTGAACGAAATGAAAAAACAAAGTCAAAAATATGGCATGGTTACCATGTGTGTAGGCACTGGGCAAGGAGCTGCAGGAATTTTTGAAATGTTATAAACACACCCAATACTATTTATTATGAGTGAAGAAAAAAAAGCAATTAAGGGAGGAGAATTCCTCATTAGAGAAACCGATCCTCAAGACATATTTATTCCAGAACAGTGGAATGAAGAGCAATTAATGATTGCCCAAACCTGTCAAGAATTTTTAACAAAGGAGGTTCACCCGAATTTGGATAGAATCGATAATCAAGAGGAAGGGCTCATGGAGTCTTTATTAGAAAAAGCAGGTGAACTTGGTTTACTTGGAATATCTGTGCCTGAAGAGCTAGGCGGATTTGGGAAAAATTTTGTAACAACCATGTTATCAACTGAAGTTACTGGTGCTGGTCATTCCTACTCTGTAGCAATGGCTGCACATACTGGTATTGGAACGCTCCCAATATTGTATTATGGTAACGAAGAACAAAAAGCGAAGTATATTCCAAAACTTGCTTCTGGAGAATGGAAAGCATGTTACTGCTTAACTGAACCAAGCTCAGGATCTGACGCTAATTCTGGAAAAACAAAAGCAACACTTTCTGATGACGGAAAACACTATATCGTCAACGGGCAAAAAATGTGGATTACTAACGGTGGATTTGCTGATGTATTTACTGTCTTTGCTAAAATTGACGATGACGAAACGCTAAGTGCATTTATCTTAGAAAAAGATTTTGAAGGCCTTACACTTAACCCTGAAGAAAAGAAATTGGGAATTAAAGGTTCTTCAACAAGACAAGTATTCTTTAATAATGTAAAAGTACCTGTTGAGAATATGTTATCAACCCGCGAAAACGGATTTAAAATCGCACTAAATATTCTGAACATTGGCCGTATTAAACTGGCTGGAGCTGCAATGGGTGGCTGTAAAGGAATTATTTCTCAAACGATTAATTATGCGAACGAAAGAGAGCAATTTGGTCGAGCAATTTCCAAATACGGTGCAATTCGCTATAAAATTGCTCAACAAGCAATTAAGACTTTTGCCACAGAATCTGCAACCTACAGAGCAAGTCAAAATATTGATGATGCTATTCAAGCGCTTGAAGCGGGTGGAATGTCTCATTCGGATGCAATATTAAAAGGGGTTGAAGAATTTGCTATTGAATGTGCTATTCTTAAAGTAGATGGCTCTGAAACGTTAGACTATGTTGTTGACGAAGGTCTTCAAGTATATGGTGGAATGGGTTATTCTGCTGAAGCTCCTATGGAGCGTTCTTATAGAGACGCTAGAATCAACAGAATTTTCGAAGGAACCAATGAAATTAATAGAATGCTCATCGTTGACATGTTATTAAAACGTGCGATGAAAGGCGAATTAGATCTGATGGGGCCTGCTCAAGCAGTGGCTGGAGAATTGATGTCTATTCCAGAATTTGGAGACCAAGAAGAAGGTTTATTTGTTGGAGAACACAAAGCTTTAGCTAACTTTAAAAAAGTAGCACTCATGGTTGCTGGTTCTGCTGCTCAAAAATTAATGATGGAGCTAAGCAAACAGCAAGAGATTCTAATGAATATTGCGGACTTAGTTATTGATACCTATATGGCTGAATCAACTTTATTAAGAGTTGAGAAAATGGTGTCAATGAAAGGTGAAGAAGCATGTGCTGCACAGATAGCAATTGCTAAAACATTGGTTTACGATACAGCAGATAAAATTAACAAAGCAGGCAAAGATGCTTTAAACTCTTTCGCCGAAGGAGACGAATTACGCATGATGCTAATGGGACTTAAACGTTTTACGAAGCTAGTTGCATTTAACCCAAGAGAAGCAAGACAACTAATCGCGCAAGGGTTAATTAACGAGAATAAGTACTGCTACTAGCACTTATATTTTAGGTTAAAGCAGATTAAGCCTCTCCTAGCTGGAGGGGCTTTTTTGTTTCTGTAAGCTATCTCTATCCAATATGGGCAGATCTTTCTCTACCAAATTATACTCTTGAGACTGCTCGATCCCCTCTATTACCTGTTTCATAATGGTTTCGACGTTGTCTTCATAATTAATTTTCAATGGAGGCTTAATCCACAAACTAAGCGTAGTTCCTTTCTTTTTGGTAAACAGTCCCTTTTTATCAAACGCTCTTCTGAACCCATTAATAACAATTGGTATAACGATGGGCTTATGCTCTTTGATAATATGCGCAGTGCCTTTTCTGCCGGGGGCAAATGGAGTCGTGGTTCCTTGCGGGAAACTAATAACCCAGCCATCGGATAGTGCCATCGCTATGTTTGTAGTGTCATTAGAGTCAACCTCACGATTTATTTCCTTCCCTTTGGCTCTCCACGTTCTTTTAACAGTAATAGCACCCGCCCTAGCATATACTTTGGGCAGAAACCCAGACTTCATCGTTTCTTCTGCTGCAATAAAATAAAAATTTGCTTTAGGGCACTTCAAAAATCCTTTGAGCTTTATTTCATTTGGCCGCCCAATCAACGAGCTTTGAATCGAGTAAACCATTAAGGTAACATCCGCAAAATAGGTTTGATGATTTGAGACCAATAACACATTCGAATCAGGGAGATCTTGGAATATTTCTGCCCCTTGTATATCCGTACTATTCTTCCATCTAAACTTACGATAAAACATACTTCCAAAAACGCGCACAAGCCATCGCTTAACAATTACTGGTTGTCCAAATACATTTCTCTTCAACATAACTGACCGCAATATAAGAAAAGAAAAAGGGTTGGATTTAGAGAATATTGTAATACCTTTGCATCATATCGCGGGGTGGAGCAGTTGGTAGCTCGTTGGGCTCATAACCCAAAGGTCGCAGGTTCGAGTCCTGTCCCCGCAACTACAAAGCCTCTAAGAAATTAGGGGCTTTTTTATTAGTTTAAAATTGGACAAATTACTCTTTCCAATGTTTTTAGTTCAGCATTAGGTTGAATTTATATTCTATTTGTTCTGTAGATTTGAAGGATGACAGGTTTGAGAAGTTTAATGTTAGTGGTTGGTTTCTTGTTGAGTTTGTTCACTACAGCACAAGACAATGCACTAATTGTCAAAGTGCATAACAGGACAGGGTATGACTTGGACTCTTTACAAATCTGTGAAGGTGAATATTTCACTCTATCCAAAGGAGATGTAATTGAAGTGGTCACATGTAAATCTATTGTTGTAATAGGAGAAGAATTGGCAGGTAGAATAATCGGAATTGCTGTTGTCTCTCCAGTACCAAGAATGATTGCTCCTAAAGGTTGCGGAACGGGAAAGGTAGATTCTTCTGAAGGTAGGTATGAATGTGAAATTCACTACATTAAATCTGATGGCAAATACTATTTGGACTGGAATCCATTGCCTCCTTCGCCACCTCCATCAATACCAAAAGAATAAAATATATCAGCTTATAATAATTACAGTGTCAATCGTTTAATTTGAAAGAGGAATATTGTTTAACTCTAAAAACTTAACTATTGCTAAATAATCTTTTATAAGTTTGTTCGATAAAGCCGAGGGGGCCGCAACTAACAAAAGCCACTCGAACAGGGTGGCTTTTTTTATTGTTATATGCACAAGTCAGGATTTGTAAATATTATCGGAAACCCTAACGTTGGTAAGTCAACATTGATGAACCAATTGGTTGGCGAAAAGCTTTCAATTATTACATCTAAAGCACAAACAACTCGCCATAGAATTTCTGGAATAGTAAATACAGATGCGTATCAAATTATTTATTCTGATACCCCTGGCATCGTAGTTCCCTCCTACAAAATGCATGAGGGTATGATGCAATTTGTTAGCACTGCTATTCTTGATGCTGACATCATTATTTACATGACTGAGGTTGGTGAACAAAGAATTAAAGACGAACAAACGCTCAAAAGAATAGTTAACGCTGAAGTGCCTGTTCTTTTACTCGTCAACAAAATTGACATTTCCGATCAAGAAAAAATGGAGAAGCATATCGAGAACTGGAGGGCTTTAATTCCTAATGCAGAGGTATATCCTATTTCTGCATTAACAAAATTCAACATCGATACTGTGTTTGCAAGGATTACTGAACTTCTTCCCGAGGGAGACCCCTACTACCCAAAGGATGCTTTAACAGACAAGCCTGAACGATTTTTTGTGTCAGAAATAATTCGAGAGAAAATTTTTGAAACTTACAGCAAAGAAATTCCTTATTCGTGTGAAGTTGTTATTGCCGAATTCAAAGAAGATAAGAACATTATTCGTATTCGAGCAGAGATAATGGTTTCTCGCAAGAGCCAAAAAGGAATTGTAATTGGCCACAAAGGAGAAAAACTTAAACGTGTTGGTACGGATGCTCGGAAGGATATGGAAAAATTCTTTGAGAAAAAGGTATTTTTGGAGCTTTACGTAAAGGTTGATGACAACTGGAGAAGTGATGATAATCGCTTAAAAAGATACGGGTATTTAAACTAATTAAGGTGGGAAACATTGTAGCAGTAGTAGGTCGTCCGAATGTTGGAAAATCAACTTTTTTTAATCGTTTAGTCGGAGGAAGAAAGGCCATAGTAGATGAGTCTAGCGGTGTAACGAGAGACAGACACTATGGGAAAACAGAATGGAATGGCACTGAATTTACGGTAATCGACACCGGTGGGTACATTAGCGGATCTGATGATGTGTTCGAAGCAGAAATTCGCAAGCAAGTTATTATTGCTATTGAGGAAGCTAGCGCAATCATTTTTATGGTTGACACAACTAGCGGAATCACTGATTTAGATTTAGCCGTTGCCAATCTTCTTAGAAAAGCAGACAAAAAAGTATTTCTTGCTGCTAACAAAGTTGATAATCATGATAGAATTGCGGATGCCAGCGAATTTTATTCTTTTGGATTAGGAGAAGTATTTTGCATCTCATCTATCAATGGAAGTGGTACCGGAGAAATACTTGACGCTGTCGTAAAGACTCTCCCCGAAGTAAAAGAAGAGGAGCTACTAGATTTACCTAGATTTGCTATTGTAGGCCGACCTAATGTTGGGAAATCATCACTGATTAACGCTCTTATTGGTGTAGAAAGAAACATTGTTACACCAGTAGCTGGCACAACAAGAGATTCTTTACACTCGAGGTACAATGCCTTTGGTTTTGACTTCTATATGGTTGATACTGCTGGCCTTAGAAAGAAGAGCAAAGTGCATGAAGATATTGAATTTTACTCAGTGATGCGCTCTATTAGGGCCATTGAAAATTGTGATGTGTGTTTGTTATTAATAGATGCCGAAGACGGCATGACAAGTCAGGACATTAACGTTCTTCACCTAGCTGAACGAAATAATAAAGGAGTTATCATTTTGGTTAATAAATGGGATTTAGTTGAAGATAAAGAGACTAATACTATCAAAAAATATGAAGAGCAAGTCTTGGAAAAGATTGCTCCTTTTACTGATGTTCCGGTCATATTTACTTCGGTAACTAATAAACAAAGAGTTTTGAAAGCCTTAGAAAAGGCTGTTGAAGTTTACCAAAATAGAATACAAAAAATTAAGACTTCTGAGCTTAATGATTTCTTTTTGCCTTTAATAGAAAACCAAGCTCCACCAGCGACTAAAGGCAAATACATCAAAATTAAATTCGTAACACAGTTGCCTACTCATGCGCCATCATTTGCATTTTTCTGTAATCTGCCTCAGTACGTAAAAGAGCCATACAAACGCTTTCTTGAAAATAAATTAAGAGCCAAATGGAACTTTAATGGTGTGCCTATTCGAATATTTCTTAGGAAAAAATAATTACAGCACCTCTACTTGATTTCTTGTTAAATCTTCCATCGTTTCTCTTTCTCTGATTAGATAATCTTTGCCCTCGTGAATTAGAACTTCAGCGGGCCTGAATCTTGAGTTGTAATTGGAAGCCATAGAAAAACAATATGCCCCTGCGTTTTTAAAACATAATACATCTCCTTCTGATATTTCATGCATTCTCCTATTCCAACCGAAACAGTCTGTTTCGCAGATATATCCCACCACGGTGTAAATTCGCTCCTTTCCACTTGTATTCGATACGTTTACAATTTCGTGATGCGAATCGTAAAACATGGGACGAATCAAATGGTTAAACCCCGTATCGAGACCGGCAAAAACAGTTGACGTTGTTTGCTTAACAACATTAACGGTCGCTAAAAAATAACCAGCATCACTTACCAAAAATTTTCCTGGTTCAAACATTAACATTAAATCCTTTCCATAATCTTCGCAAAAAGAAATGAATCTATCTCCTAATTGTTCTCCTAGTGATTCAACATCTGTTGAAATATCGTTAGGCTTATAGGGCACCTTAAACCCACTTCCAAAATCTACATAGTCGAGTTCCTTAAAATCCTTCGCGGCATCTAGTAGAAGTTCAGCTCCATTAAGGAATACCTCAACATCTAATATGTCTGAACCAGTGTGCATATGCAATCCCTCAATGGTCATATTATTCGTTTCGACAATTCGATGCACATGCGGCAATTGGTAAATAGAAATTCCAAACTTAGAATCGATATGCCCCACCGAAATATTGTGATTTCCCCCGGCCAAAATATGTGGATTTACTCGAACACAAACAGGATAAGAATTGCCATATTTAATTCCGAATTGTTCGAGTATAGAAAGGTTATCAATATTAATTTTCACTCCTTCATTTACAGCCAAATCAATTTCTTCCATCGATACACAATTAGGAGTATAGATTATATCTTGAGCTTCAAAACCCGCTTGTTTTCCCAACCAAACTTCCTGTATAGAAACGGTATCTAACCCCGAGCCCATCTTATTGAATAACCTTAAAACATTGATATTTGTAAGTGCTTTACAAGCGTAATTCAATTTAACGGTACATTTTTTTGAAAAAGCATTATGTAATTTTGAATATTGTAATTGCATTTGTTCTGCATCATATACATATAAAGGTGTTTCATACTTCTGAGCAATTTCGTTAATACTTATTCCTCCAATCTGATATTCGTTTTCTTGTAATTCCATTTTACTAATTTTTTAGCATAAAAAAAGGGCTCTGATAACTCAGAGCCCTTATAATTTGGTTTCTTGTTATCTTGTTATTTCAATTTAAAATCCTTCTTTACTTTAGCTACGTAGTTTAGCTCCTCCCAAGGGAAAAGCTTAACCTTAGCTGTCTTGGATTTACCAGTACCATCAGTAAACATTTTCTCAACTATTTCGCACTCACGACCCATATGGCCATAAGCAGCAGTTTCGAGATAAATCGGAGATCTTAATTTAAATCGGGTTTCAATTGCGTAAGGACGCATATCAAATAACTTTTCAAGTTTCTTAGCAATTTGACCGTCAGTCATATTCACTTTTGCAGTACCATAGGTATCTACAAAAACACCCATTGGTTTTGCTACACCAATTGCATATGCAACCTGCACTAATATTTCATCAGCTAATCCAGCTGCCACAGCATTCTTAGCAATATGACGCGTTGCGTATGCTGCAGAACGATCAACCTTACTTGGATCTTTTCCAGAAAAAGCGCCACCACCATGCGCACCTTTACCGCCATAAGTGTCAACAATAATTTTACGACCTGTAAGACCCGTATCGCCATGGGGACCACCAATTACGAAAGTTCCAGTAGGATTTACATGATACTTGATTTTATCGTTAAATAAGGCTTTGATGTGCTTTGGTAATTTTTTCATTACCCTTGGTACCAAGATATTGATTACATCATCTTTAATTTTAGCCAACATTTTCTTCTCCGTATCAAAATCATCATGTTGAGTAGAGAGAACAATAGCCTCAATTCTAACTGGTTTATTATCATCAGAATACTCAATAGTTACTTGCGATTTAGAATCTGGCCGTAAGTACTTAATTTTCTTATCTTCTCTTCGTAATTCAGCTAGCTCGATTAATAGCATGTGAGATAGCTGAAGTGCCAAAGGCATGTAGTTTTCGGTTTCGTTAGTCGCATAACCGAACATCATTCCTTGATCACCAGCACCCTGATCTTCTTTTTTCTTGCGCTCAACTCCTTGATTAATATCAGGAGATTGCTCGTGAATTGCAGAGAAAACTCCACAAGAATTACCATCAAACATATACTCACTTTTCGTATAACCAATTTTATTGATTACATCTCTAGCGATTTTTTGTACGTCTATATATGTTTTTGATTTTACTTCTCCGGCTAAAACAACCTGACCGGTTGTAACCAAAGTTTCACATGCGACTTTCGATTCTTTGTCGAAAGCTAAAAAATTATCGATTAATGCGTCAGAAATTTGATCAGCAACCTTATCTGGATGACCTTCTGAAACCGACTCTGATGTAAATAAATATCCCATCTATAATTTAAATATTTGTTAATAATATTGGGCTTGCACAAGCTCTTAGCACTTTTTATTGTGGTTGCAATCACCCAAATCAATCCACAAGCGGGTGCGAATGTACAGAAATCAATAACTATTTTGAAGTAAAGTCCTTGAAAATTTGTTCCATAGTCTCTTCTTCTTTTTGCAGAGTAAGAACTTCGACAGATTTGCCTACAGCAAAATTGAATAACAATGGGCGCACATCAGAATCGCTATCAGAAAATATGTGATACTTATTATCACCTAACGATTCTACTTTATTAACTCCTTTCAGCTTTTTAATTTCAGAAACTTCAACATTTTCACTAAACTCAACCGTGATAATTGATATTTGTTTTTGTTTCGACTTAATATTCAAGGCAGTATCATCTGCTGCAATTTTTCCATTATTGATGATAATAACGCGATCACAAATCGCTTCAACCTCTTGCATTATATGTGTAGACATCATTACCGTTTTTTCTTTACCAATGTCTTTAATCAAATTTCTAATTTCAATAATTTGATTAGGGTCAAGGCCGGTCGTTGGTTCATCTAAGATTAATACTTTCGGGTTATGTATCATTGCTTGAGCTAATCCTACTCTTTGTCTATAGCCTTTAGATAAAGTGCCTATTACTTTATTTTGTTCAACACCTAAGCCAACTTTATCAATCATATCAGCAACAAGTCTCTTTTTGTTTCTTAGCTGATGTAATCCAGCAATAAATTGAAGGTATTCCTTCACGTACATGTCTATATAAAGCGGATTATGCTCGGGTAAGTAACCAACATTTTGACGCGCTAAAATTGTGTCTACAGAAACATCGTATCCACATACTTTCGCTGTGCCTTCACTTTGAGGAATAAAACAAGTAAGTATTTTCATCATAGTTGACTTCCCAGCGCCATTAGGCCCAAGAAAACCAACAATTTCGCCTGAACCAATTTCAAAAGAAACGTTATCTAACGCTTTTTGCTCTCCATAAATTTTTGTGATGTTGTTTACTTCTATAGACATGTTGCCAAATGTACCAATTATCTTAATTTTGAATCGAACAATCTAATTCCTATTTATTGAAAGGTGTTGTAATTAAATCTACCGGTAGTTGGCTTACTGTAAAAACGGCAGAAAATGTCATCTATAATTGCCGCATCAAAGGAAAATTCAGAATTCAAGGAATAAAAAGTACAAACCCAATTGCCGTTGGTGATTTGGTAGCATTCGATTTAGAAGATGATGATTCTGGCACAATTCATACTTTAGAAGAACGAAAAAATTATATTATTCGAAAATCAACTAAACTTTCCAAACAGACTCACATTATAGCGGCTAATATGGATCAAGCCGCTATAATTGTTAGTGTAGCTAATCCAAGAACTCCTCTTGGTTTTATCGATCGGTTTTTAGCAACTGCTGAAGCATATCGAATACCGAGTATCGTTATTTTCAATAAAGTTGATTTATGTGATGATGAGCTGGCTGAAGAATTAGACTACCTAAAAGCAGTTTATGAATCTCTTGGTTATCAATGTCTCTTTACCTCAGCAATCAATAATGCTGGCATTGAAGAATCGAAGGGCTTATTTAAAGATAAAGTAACACTAATTTCAGGGCAATCTGGTGTGGGAAAAAGTACGCTTATTAACGCCATCGAACCTTCTCTGGAATTAAAAACCAGTGAAGTTTCTGAATCTAATGAGAAAGGGAAACACACAACTACTTTTGCTGAAATGTTCGAATTCTCATTTGGTGGAAGCGTAATCGATACCCCAGGAATTCGTTCGTTTGGTGTGGTGGATTTTGACAAGCACGAATTGTCTCACTT
>JABHTA010000131.1 GCA_018669945.1 Flavobacteriales bacterium | reverse complement strand
TCCCATCATTTTTATTACTTCAATCGGATATTTACCTACCGAAGTTTCACTACTCAACATAACTGCATCAGCACCATCGGTAACCGCATTGGCAACATCGTTAACTTCTGCTCTAGTTGGTGTAAGACTGTCAATCATAGTCTCCATCATCTGCGTAGCAATGATAACTGGTTTAGCTGATTTTCTACTTTTCTCAACGATTCTTTTTTGAATCAACGGAACTTCATGCATAGGAACTTCAACACCCAAATCCCCACGGGCAACCATTATTGCAGCCGTTTCTTTAATAATCGCATCTATATCTGCAACGGCTTGTGGTTTTTCAATTTTAGCAACAACTAACGACCGCTCTCCTCGCCCAGCAATAATTTCTTTGATCTCGATAATGTCTCTTGCCGAACGAACAAATGAAAGCCCGATCCATGCAATTTTATGGTCCAAGGCGAAGTCTAAATCAACTAAATCTTTCTTTGTTAAACAAGGTAATGAAATACTAGTATTAGGGAGATTTACTCCCTTATTTGAAGAAAGTGGTCCGCCTTGAAGAACTTCTGCAACTACTTCGTCTTTCTTGTTAGATGATAAAGCTTTGAGCACTAGCTTTCCATCGTCTATCAGTATCTTATCTCCTTTCGCAACGTCATTTGGAAAAGCACTGTAGGTCATGAACACTCTTTCAGAGTTCCCCTCGCGCTCTTTAGTTGTAAAAACCAACTTCCTTCCTTTTACCAATTTACTTCCTTCCGCTACTATACCAACTCTTAACTTTGGACCTTGTAAATCTGCGAGTATAGCCGTATGGATTCCCAGTTCAGTATTTAGCTCTCTTACAGAATTTATAACTTGTAAATGATCATCGTGTGTTCCGTGAGAAAAGTTAATGCGGCAAACATTAGCGCCTGCTAAAATGATTTTTTTCAGCATTTCCTTAGACGAAGTTGCCGGGCCGATTGTGGCTATTATCTTTGTTTTGTTCATACTTAGTTTATCGATTGTACTCCAAATCAGGGAGAGCGAAAATCAGTGTCTAATCTTCTAATTGAAGACTGTCAGCCTTTCACTTAATCATTCAAAGATAAGATTTTGCTTCGATTTAAGATTGTTTGGATCAATCTTATATGCTGTAATTATTTCTCTTTGTTTTCTCAAATCGTTCACTATACTATCACCTTTTTTTAAATCATCATACAGTCCGTCCACTACTAAAAAAAAATCTACACTCTGTTCCTCTTTTATCAGCAACCCACTTACCGATCTATTCGAGGCAACTGTATATCTGAGATGAGTTACCTCATTATAATAAGTGTACATTGAATATCGTGGGGTCATTTCTGGCTTATCAAATGTTAATTTAAGCCCGTCATTCATTTCTTTATCGTGTAATTGTAGCTCTAAATCTTGCTCTTTTTTCAATACTATATTCAGTACTTTATTTATCCCCCAACACAACTTATAATCGGGTACCGAAGACAATATTCCTATTAAAAGGAAATCATAATCATAATCCAGAACAAGTTTCTTTATTGCCATTAGTTGCAAGGTTACGAAAACTATGCTTGATCGATAATTAATTCAAATGCTTTTTTCGATGCTTGCTGCTCTGCTTGCTTTTTGTTTTTTGCTAACCCCTTAGCCACTAACTTTCCGTCTATTTTTAATTCACTAGTAAATAACAAGTTAGAGTCTGCTTCGGTCGTGAACCTCAATTTCCTTTTCTCCTGCTGGCACCACTCTAACAGTTTGCTCTTAAAATCAGTGTTGGACTTAAGAACTTTATTAACCTGGTCTGACCTAAGCATTATCTTTTTAATAAACGCTGCTGCCTCTTTGTATCCCTTATCAAGGTAAATTGCCCCTATTAATGCCTCTAACGCATTCCCATAAATCGATTGAGATTGGTCATTTTTACCTAAAGAAGATTTTAGAACGAGATCTAGGTTAATCTCTTTTGCAACTATATAAAGGTGTTTTCTGCTAACAAATTTAGAACGCATTTGTGTTAAAACACCTTCATCGTGCTCAGGAAATGAATTGAATAAATAATCTGCAACTACAGAATCCAGTATGGCATCTCCTAAAAACTCAAGGCGCTCGTTACTCTTGCCCGGCATATCTCTATGTTCTTTTTTAAGAATAGATTTATGTGTAAAAGCAAGTTCATACCATTGTAATTCGCCTTTTTTGTATCCAACTAATTGCTGAATTTCAATAGGAAGTTTTTGTTTATTATATTTTTTGGGGAATAGAAAATCGAAAAGACCCAAGTCTTAGCTAAGTTTTCTAAACACAACTGAAGCGTTATGACCTCCAAAACCAAACGTATTACTCAGAGCTGCCCGAACTATTCTTTTCTCTGCTTTATTGAACGTAAAGTTCAATTTAGGGTCGAATGCTGGGTCGTCAGTAAAGTGGTTAATTGTAGGCGGAACAATATCATTCTTAACAGCCAAGATACAAGCTATCGCCTCAATAACACCAGTGGCACCAAGCAAATGACCTGTCATCGATTTTGATGAACTTATATTCAATTTGTAAGCGCTTTCTCCAAACACCTTAAGAATAGCCTTGCTTTCTGCTAAATCTCCAAGAGGAGTAGATGTGCCATGAACGTTGATATAATCAACTTCACTTGGATCCATGTTCATATCGTTAAGCGCGTCAATCATTACTGCTGTGGCTCCTAACCCTTCTGGGTGTGGTGCCGTAATATGATGAGCATCGCCAGACAGTCCAGCTCCTGTCATCTCTGCATATATTTTTGCTCCTCTAGCTTTAGCATGTTCGTACTCTTCAAGTATAACAGCTCCTGCACCCTCTCCTAATACAAAGCCATTTCTATCTAAATCGAACGGACGTGAAGCAGTTTCTGGAGAATCATTACGAGTAGATAATGCATGAAGAGCATTAAACCCCCCAACGCCTGGCTCATTAACCGCAGCTTCAGAACCTCCAGTTACAATCGCATCGGCTTTCCCTAAACGGATATAATTGAACGCATCTGCCAAAGCGTTTGTTGATGAAGCACAAGCAGAAACAGTTGTAAAGTTTGGTCCCCTATAACCATGCTTAATTGAAATATTACCCGAAGCTATATCTGCAATCATTTTTGGGATAAAGAACGGATTGAATCTAGGAGTTCCATCACCTCTGATAAAGTCACCTACCTCATCTCTAAAGGTTTCTAGCCCACCTATTCCAGAACCCCAGATTACTCCTATACGACCTAAGTCCGCATTTTCTCCATTTATACCAGAATCTGCAACAGCCTCAGAAGAAGCAACCATAGCAAATTTTGAATAAAGGTCGTGCTTTCGACCTTCCTTTCTGTCAAAATGGTCTTCAGGATTAAACCCTTTTACCTCGCAGGCAAATTGGGTTTTAAATTTAGAAGCATCAAAACGAGTAATAGGCGCTGCACCAGAAACACCATTAATCAATCCTTGCCAATATTCATCGGCAGTATTACCTATTGGTGTTAATGCACCAATCCCTGTTACAACAACTCGTTTTAACTGCATCTAACTATTTTATGTGAAAATTACTTTGCGTTATCTGCAATGTATTGTACTGCTTCTCCTACAGTAGCGATATTTTCAGCTTGATCATCTGGAATAGCGATATTGAATTCCTTTTCGAATTCCATAATCAACTCAACAGTGTCAAGTGAATCAGCACCTAAGTCATTTGTGAAACTTGCTGCTTCTGTTACTTCTCCTTCGTCAACTCCTAATTTGTCAACAATAATTGCTACTACTCTGGTTTTAATATCAGACATGTTATTTAGATTTTAAGTTTTTAAATCGATGCAAAGAAATGTGTTTTTGCTTATAAATTCAAAATTATTTTATGAAGTATAATATTCTGCTGTATTTTTTATTGATTTCTTCTTTAAATTAAGCAACATTAAATTACTAGCTGGATATCAAATAAGGATAAATAAAAAGGGACTTCCGTTTTGTGGTCGATTAAATACTTTCGCTAAAAAATTCATCAGCCTCAGTGCAGGTGTTAGTTCCCCGAACCCTTGTCATATATAGCTGTAATAGTCAACCAAATGTAATTTCAACAGATTTGTTTACGAAATAATTGTTGCATTTTCGCCCTCTTTTTCTCATATGCACGCTTAAAAAACGATTGGCCACGGAGCAATAATAGCCGAAAGAGTAGAGGTATTAAAATATAACTACTGGCCTGATTATGTATTTGATGAGACTTATGACTTGATGTCTTTAGAAAATCTTAGTATCTTTATTGATCAAAATAACCACCTGCCAAATGTTCCTTCAGAGAAGATTTATCGAAATAAGTAATTTAACTAAGATGAAAAATCTACACTATTTATTTATTGTTCTCCTCTTTTTACCAATGTTATCATGTAAAAAGAAATATACGTTAGATGGCTCTATTGATAACTCTGATTTTATCGGTAAATGGGTATTGCCACTAGGTACTGGCCACGATATCTATGAAATTAAAGAAAATGGAAAAATAATCCACACCGTTGCCACGTACGATAACAATTCACCTGATAGAGATGGAAGCACAAGTGATAAAAAGGGGAAAATTCAAATTGAAGGAGATAAAATGCTATTGGAATATCGGTTTTTGATGCAGGAAAATTTGATGCACGAATTTTTTATTATCCAGCACCCAACTAATTTTGATACAACAATCACAACTGGAGAGAACAATCAAGATGTAATAACAAGTGGTTCTTATTTTGAAATGATTGGCATCATAAATTCAGAAAATCCTGGTTATGTTGCAGGAGATGGCTATGTATATTATAAAATGCAAGAATAAAAGTATATACCATGAAAAAACTAAACTACGTACTTATTTTGCTTCTCTTTTTACCGATGCTATCGTGTAAAAAGAAATACACGCTAGATGGCTCTATTGATAACTCCGATTTTATCGGTAAATGGGTATTACCCTTAGGTACTGGTCATGATATTTATGAAATCAAAGAAAACGGAAAAATAATTCATACTGTTGCTTATTATGATAACAATTCACCAGATAGAGATGGGAGCACAAGTGATAAAAAGGGGATAATTCAAATTGAAGGCGACAGAATATTCATAGAATATCGGTTTTTGATGCAGGAAAATAAAATTAATGAGTTACAAGTAATTCAAGCTCCAACATCTCATGAGACTACTTTTACAATTGGCAACAATGGAAGTACTACAGTAGAAGGTACTGCATTTATTGAGGTCCATTATTTAAATTCAAAATCACCTGTTGGTGGCTATTCTTCAGGCGAGGGAGATATCTATTATAAAGTGGAAGAATAAAAGTATATACCATGAAAAAGATAATTATT
>JABHTA010000006.1 GCA_018669945.1 Flavobacteriales bacterium | reverse complement strand
CCTTTTTAAAACTTATGCAGGAATAATTAGATATACCAGCACGCAGGATGCAACGCGTATTTTTCAAAGTACAGTAATAGGAACTGTTACACTGGCGACTCTTAACTTGGTAAGGTTTTATTTTATTGATGATGCTTTTTTACTTCCGTTTTCTGTTTTGGTAATAGAATTTTTGACAACAACGTTTGTCTTAATTTCATTTAGAATAGGGGTTAAAGTATTGTATTTCGAGCTTAAAAATCCATCAAAAGAAAAATCTATTGTGCTAATATATGGCGCTGGTGGAGCTGGGGTAATTGCGAAAAGATCTATTGATAGAGATGCTGGATCTAAATTAGGAGTTGGGGGGTTTATTGATGATGATAAAAGGAAAGTCGGTAAAAAGTTAGAAGGTGTTAAAATATTTGACGCAACAAAAGTTCAAAAAGTAATTAATGAATTAAAACCATCCCATTTAATAATCTCTACTAAAGCAATTCCAATTAATAGAAAGCATGAAATAATTGAAATTGGACTTCAAAATAACATGAATATTCTCAACGTACCTCCAATTCAAAAGTGGATAAACGGAGAATTGAGTTTTAATCAAATTAGAAAAATTGATGTTGAGGATTTATTGGAACGCTCACCAATTGACATAGATACAAAAAATATATCACAGTTTGTAAAAGGAAAAGTTGTTTTGGTTACTGGTGCAGCAGGGTCAATTGGATCCGAAATATCTAGACAACTGATGCGTTATTCTCCTAGTAAGGTTATATTATTTGACATAGCGGAGACACCATTGTACGAGCTAGATTTCGAATTGCAAAACGGATTACACAAGGCTGATTATGAAATTGTAATTGGAGATGTTCGAAATAAAGCTCGGCTAAATAAGGTTTTTAAGACCTTCGCTCCTAAAATTGTTTTTCATGTAGCTGCCTATAAGCACGTTCCACTCATGGAAAACAACCCTTCAGAAAGTGTATATACCAATGTTTTAGGAACAAAAAACCTAGCCGATATATCAATTAAGAATAAAGTAGAGAAATTTGTTTTTATCTCAAGCGATAAGGCGGTAAACCCTACGAATATAATGGGAGCAACGAAGAGAGTGGCAGAGATGTACATTCAGGCATTAAATGAGAATACTACAACAAAGTTCATTACTACGCGATTTGGCAATGTGTTGGGTTCTAATGGCTCTGTTATACCATTATTCAAAAAACAGATAAAGAAGGGTGGGCCGATAACCGTTACTCACCCTGATATTACTAGGTATTTTATGACTATTTCAGAGGCTTGTCAATTAGTTTTGCAGGCAGGTACTTTAGGTAAAGGTGGGGAAATATTTGTTTTTGATATGGGTGAGTCGGTTAAAATAGTTGACCTAGCTAAAAAAATGATTCGCCTTTCTGGTCTAAAGTTAGGCAGAGATATACAAATAGTATACTCTGGATTGCGACCTGGAGAGAAATTATATGAAGAATTGCTAGCTGATAAGGAGAAAACAATGCCCACTCCACATCCAAAAATTACTATAGCAAAGATAAGAACAACTAGTTTGAAGGATGTTGAAGCTGAAATGACTAAACTTCCTGAGCTTGTTGAAAATAATGATAATGATTCGATTGTAAATAGTTTGAAAAATTTAGTGGAAGAGTATTCTACAGATTTGCTAACTGAAACTAAGGAAGAAAGTTGAAAAAGGTAGCCGCATTTGTATACAACAATTGCAAGAATGATGCAAGGGTATTAAAGGAGGCTTCGACTCTTGTTGATGCAGGCTATGATGTTCGTATATACGCGATTTTAGATAAAGATACAGAGCCCTTCGAAATAAGAAATGGAATAAGAATTATTCGGGTTGAAAAGAATCCAGTTCATTATCGCATTCTTCGATCTGTGCGGTATTTTTTCGCAGGGATAAGACGTGGAATTAGAAAAACATTCTTTTTGTTAATTCGTTTGTTCATAATTTACCCATTTCGGGCTATTTCCTTTGTGCTAAGAGGGTTTAATTCGTCTGAAAAAAGCGAAACGTCGGCAGAAAAAAAAGGAATTGTAAACAGAGTTAGGGGAATTGGAGTAGTCCGATTTTTCAGATATTACTTCAGAAATCGAAAAGTTCAATTAGCGTTGTTTGGATGGTTATTTATTCTTTTGTATTATTTGTTAAGGTTTTTGCAAACGACTTTATCTGTTATCCTCAATAAGGTTGCGACAATTATTATAGAGACATTAAAGGCTATGCTTATGTTGTTTCATCGCCCTTTATGTTTCATTGATTTTTATAATCAAACTAAACGTTTAATTATTCAGGAGCCTGCAGATTTTTATCATGGACATGATTTGCATGGTTTTCCTGCTGCGCTTTTAGGAAGAAAGTACACAGGAGGCAATGCTATTTATGACTCACACGAGCTTTATACTGAGATGAGTGGCTTATCGAAGTCGGAAAGGTTTTTTTATCGTTTAGTAGAAAAAAGAATAATTGCTAAGGCTGATAAAGTAATTACTGTTAATAAATCTATTGCAGAAGAATTGGCGGCGAGGTATAATGTGCCGGAGCCAACCATTATTTTGAACTGTCCTCCTAAACCAGATTTTAAGGAGAATTCAAAACAAGATTTACTTCAAGAAAAGGTAGGTTATCCGACAGGTTCGAAGGTGATTTTGTATCAAGGTGGATATAGCCCAAGTAGAGGTTTGCCTAATCTGATTCTCTCAATGAAGCACATCGAAGGAGCAATAATGGTCTTTATGGGATGGGGAAAAATCGAAGAAGAATTACGAAAACTAGTAGCTATGGAAAATTTATCCGATAAAATATACTTTACAGGACCAGCCAAGCAAGAAGAACTCCTTTATTATACGAAAGGTGCGGATATAGGTGTTATTCCATATCAATTTATCGGGCTAAACAATTACTATTGTAGTCCGAATAAATTGTTTGAATATATAAACGCCAATGTTGCAATTGTTGCAAGTGATTTCCCAGAATTGAAACGAGTTATTGAAGGTTATAATATAGGAAAAACATTTAACCCAGAATCCTCTGAAAGTATAGCAAAAGCTATAAATTTCATTCTCAACGGAGATATTTCATTAGATAATATGAAGCGAAATACAATTAAAGCAGCTGTTGAATTTAATTGGGAAAATGAAGCAAAAAAATTACTTTCTTTATACAATCAATTGCAGTAATGGACGAAATAAAGCAGATTAGAGCAGTTATCAAAGCTAAAGATGTCCTAAAGTATTTATCTGTTAGCGAATTAAAAGTACAATACAAGGGAAAGAAATTGGGTTTTCTTTGGGCTATTTTGGATCCCCTAATCTATTTATTAATATACCTCCTTCTTGTTAAAGTAATTTTTCAAAGAGGTACTGACGAATTTCCAGCATTATTGTTTTGTGGTATAATTGCGCATAGGTGGTTTGGCCAATCTATTTCTTCATCCGTAAACTGTATTGTCGGAAATGGTAAGTTAATCCAGACAGTAAAAGTTCCCTTATTAGTTTTTCCTTTAAGCAAGGTTTGGGTATCTACTGTTAATTTCTTGATTGGGCTAGCGCTGTTGTTTCCAATTTTATTTTTTTTAAAGATT
>JABHTA010000076.1 GCA_018669945.1 Flavobacteriales bacterium | reverse complement strand
AAGAAAGTAACAGACTTCGATTTTAAACCGAGAAAGAAAGGGTATGCAATAAAAATACCTGTATTCTCGTTCGGTAAATTTCCAAATGTTAACAAGGAACTAGGGCCAGAAATGAAATCTACAGGTGAAGCAATTCAGTTTATCGATGATTTAAGAGATCCATTCTTCACCAAGATCTATGCTGAACGAAACTTGTATTTAAGTCGTTAATGGGTTTGTTAAAAACCATATTAGGAATCGTTTTATTCTACTACGCATTTAAATTTATTGCCCGTATTTTCTTTCCTTATCTGCTAAAACTTTTTGTTAGTAAGGCTCAACAGAATATGCACGATAAATTCAGCCAGCAACAAAATGGGCAGCGCCAGGAAGAAGGGGAGGTCCGGATTAAAAGCAAGCAACAATCGAAAAGACATCAGGTAGAGGCTGAAGATGTTGATTTTGAAGATGTTGAATAAAACTCATTTATGAAGAATTTTGATTTTAAAATATTGTTGCCACACATTATTGTTGTGGCTTCTTTTTTGGCGATAACGCTAGTTTATTTCTCTCCAGTTTTAAAAGGTTATAAGCTAATTCAAGGGGATATTAAGAATTATAAAGGTATGTCCAAAGAGATTGCCGATTATCGTGAAAAAACAGGTGATGAGGCGCTTTGGACGAATTCAATGTTTGGTGGAATGCCAGCTTATCTTGTGTCGTTTAGAAAGAAAGGTAATTTGATGAACGATGTGGATAAGGCCATGTCGATATGGATGGATCCTCCAGTGAAACAACTCTTTCTATACTTAATTGGGTTTTATATTTTATTACTTGTTTTAAAAATTGATCCACTGCCAAGTGCGATAGGGGCGTTTGCATTTGCCTTCTCTTCTTATTTCTTTATCATTTTGGAAGCCGGACATAATACTAAAGGAATAGCAATTGCATATATGGCACCTATTTTGGCTGGATTTATATTGGCCTATCGAGGTAAATACCTTTTAGGAGCTGCAATAACTGCCTTGTTTTTCTCTCTAGAGCTAAAAGCAAATCACTTGCAAATCACCTATTATTTAGCAATGATTCTTGGGATTTATGGGGCGTTTAAATTGTACGAAGCAATAAAGGAGAAACAACTTCCTGGTTTTACGAAGTCAACAGTTTATTTATTGGTAGCTATCGTTTTAGCAATTGGACCAAATATTTCAGGACTTTGGGCAGTTTACGAATATGGTAAATACAGTACGCGGGGTAAATCTGAGCTAACAATACTTAATAATAAGAACCAAACATCTGGTTTAGATAAAGACTACGCTACGGCTTGGAGCTATGGTGTTGGAGAGACTTTTACATTACTTGTCCCAGATTTTCAAGGTGGAGAATCTGCTGGAATTGCATCTAATCCAGAATTATTAGAAGATGCTCCTGGTCAGTATAAGCAGTTGTTGGGTTATGCTCAGAAATATCACGGTGACCAACCTTTTACATCTGGGCCTGTATATGTTGGTGCAATTGTTTGCTTCCTTTTTATCTTAGGGTTGTTCTTTGTAAATGGACCATTAAAGTGGGCGATGTTGTTAGCTACAATTCTGTCAATCATGTTGGCATGGGGTAAGAACTTTATGGGGTTAACAGATTTCTTTTTAGATTTCGTTCCGGGTTACAATAAGTTTAGAGCGGTATCCATGATATTGGTAATTGCTGAATTAGCTATTCCTGTCCTTGCGTTTGTTGCGTTGGATAAGGTTTTAAAATATTCGGAAGAGATTAAGAAGAACATCAATAAGCTATACATATCGCTAGGAGTTGCAGGTGGCTTAGCATTATTGATTGCAATCTCTCCAACTATGTTTACAGATTTTACTAATCCTAGCGGAGACGCTCGATTGGGGCAACAGCTGCAAGAGCAAGCTAAATTTCCTGCAGCCCAACTGCCTAGTTTTTTTGCACAGGTTGAGGATATCCGAAAAGGAATTACCACTGCAGATGCTTGGCGTAGCTTTCTGTTAATTTTTGTTGCTGGCGGGTTAATTTGGATGTTTGTTCAAGGGAAACTGAAGCAAAACATATTGTTAGGCAGTTTGGCGCTACTTGTCTTTTTTGATATGTGGACCGTTAATAAGCGGTACTTAAATAATGATAAGGATAAAGGGCAGTATATTCAGTGGGAATCGAAAATTGCTAGTGCGCAGCCATATCAAATGTCTCAGGCAGATCAGCAAATACTAAGAGATCCAGACCCACATTACCGAGTATGGAATACTACATCTCGTTTAGATCAAGATGGAAGAACTCCATACTTTCATAAGTCTATTGGTGGGTACCATGGTGCAAAAATGAAGCGTTTTCAGGAGTTGGTTAGCTTATATCTTGAGCCAAATGGTAGAGAGCGGAACATGAAGTGCTTCGATATGTTGAATACGAAATATATGATAGGGCAAAACCAGCAAAAAAATGGGCTGCAAGCTCAGCAAAATCCTGATGTTTTAGGTAATGCTTGGTTTGTAAATGATGTAATTACTGTAGCGAATGCAGACGAAGAAATCACTAAACTAGGTGAAATTGATCCAGCAACACAATGTGTTGTTGACGCTAGGTTTAGTGCTCAAATTGCAGGTGTTTCAGCAGGTGTTTCTGGAACAATTAAGTTGGATAGTTATGATCCAAAACATTTGGTTTATTCTTCAAGTGCGGAAAAAGATGGTATTGCTATCTTTTCTGAGATGTATTATGCTGATGGATGGAATGCTTATGTTGATGGTCAGTTAGTCCCACATTTTAGAGCAAATTATGTGCTTCGTGGATTGAAAATACCAGCTGGAGAGCATCAAGTAGAATTTAAGTTCGAGCCAGCAGTTTATTCGATAGGAGAGAAGTTGTCATTGGCTTTTTCTGTATTATTATTGGCAGGTGTAGGTTTTGCGGGATATAGAGAATTAAATGATAATTCTGCACCGGTATAAAGCTTAATGAAAAAAGTACTCATCTTTACTTACCATTGGCCTCCGGGTTCTGGCCCTGGTGTACAGCGCTTTTTAAAGTTCTGTAAGTACCTGCCTAAGTATGGATGGGAGCCTATTGTCGTAACAGTAAAAGACGGGAGTTATCCGTCAATTGACGAGTCGCTGAATGACGACATTCCGGAAGGTTTAGAGGTTCATAAAACAAAAACGTTTGAACCTTTTACAATTTATAATGCGCTTAGAGGAAAGAAGGGGAAATCTGTGTCGGTTGGGTTAATTGGAATTAAGGATTCGAAATCTCCGATTCAGAAGTTATCTATGCATGTTAGAGCGAACTATTTCATTCCTGACGCAAGAAAAGGGTGGAAGACTTATGCGCTTAAAGCAGCTGAAAAGGTGATAAATCAGAACGATATCGATTTAATTATAAGTACCGGGCCACCTCATTCTACTCATCTTATAGGGATGGAGCTGCAAGAAAAACATAACATACCTTGGGTTGCTGATATGCGAGATCCGTGGACTGAAATTCATTACAACAAAGATCTTCCTAGAAGTGAAAAGACAAAAGAGAAAGATATAGCCCTTGAGCGCAAGGTACTAACTACTGCTAGTCATGTAATAACCGTAAGTGATGGGTTAAAAGAGCAGCTAGAGAAATACAATGAAGCTACATCTGTAGTTTATAATGGTTTTGACGAGGATGATTACAAGCCATTAGAGCCATTTAAAACAGAAAAGTTTACATTGGCTTACATTGGTAATCTCAAACCAAACCAGCATATTAAAACACTATGGAGGGTATTATTAGAGCTATGTAATGAGAATGAACAATTCAAACAACACTTTAAGCTAGAGTTAACGGGTAACGTACATGAGGTAATTGTAAACGAAATAAAGTCTTTGGGTTTAGAGAATAATCTGAACGCTTATCCTTTTGTAGAGCATAAAGAGTCAGTCAAGCGAATGCAGAAAAGCTGTATGTTATTGTTTATCGTACCCCAAACAGAAAAGAATAACCTGATTTTAACTGGGAAGCTTTTTGAATACCTTGCTTCTGGAACACCATTGCTGTCAATAGGCCCCGTAGCTGGCAACGCTGCTAAGATTATAGGAGGTTGTAGTCGAGGAACTTTACTTGATTATAATAACGAAATTGGTATTAAGGAATCGTTATTGAAAGCCTTTGATTCGTGGATGTCATCTAGTCAGGAATGTCCTCAATTGATTGTTAATTCCGAAATTGAACAGTATAGCCGACAGCTGCAAACAAAAAAGTTAGTTTCATTTTTTGATAAAATCGTTGAATAATGAAGCAAGTAGATATATCAAAGTTTAAGCAAGATAGCTCGTTCTACGGCAGCTTGAATCTCGTACTTACTGTTAAAAGCTTTGACTTACAAGCGATACGGAAGCGCTATATCAAGTCTCGGGGTGATAAAACAGGTAAAACAGGAAGTGTCGAGCGAAGACCGGTGAGTTTAGGTGGTATTGTTTCAATGTCGATTGATAGCGGTAAAATACGAGACGAGAAAGTATTGGCGAAACTAAAAGAGCCTAGAGGTCTTGCTTTATCTAAAAATCACGTTGGAATTTCATCAGAGAATGAAGCGTACGTTATCGCTGAAAATGGAGAGGTACGGCTAATTAACGACCCTTGGTTCAGTTATATTCATACGCTAGATTTTTCGAAAGACGGCAGTAAGATTCTAATTTCCTCTTCTGGGTTTGATGTCATCATGGAGTTTGATGTGGCAACATTGGAGAAAACGTACGAATGGTGGGCTTGGGAAAATGGATTTAATCAAGGGTATAGCGCTGCGTTAGCCAAAAATGTAACGATTTCAAGGGATGAATCAAATCGGGGGAAAGATGGATTTCATATTGTTTCGAATCCAGAACAGGATGCTTTACCAACAGCAATGCGGGCGGCATTTATTAACTCTGTTGTCTATGACACAAAAAATGACGGGAAGTTTTTGGCTACGTTTTTTCACGAAGGGAAAGTAATGGAGATTGATAGAGCAACCGGTCTTGCTACTTCCGTTGTGGTTGGTTTAAAGAATCCACACGGTGGCGATCGATTCGATGATAGCTACACAGGAACAAGCACTGGTACAGGGTTTGTTGCCGTGATAGGTAAGGATGAGATTACTCATTATGATTTTAGCAACCTTGAAGGTAAACCGAATTTTTTAGAAGGGATGGAGTGGTTACAAAACTCTAAGAATATCGATGGTAACATTATCACTATCGATTCAAATAGAAACCAGTTTGTGATATTCAACCCAGAATTAGAGTTGATTGATGCCATTGCGTATAACGACAACTGGGCTGTGCAAGATATGATTATGGGTTCGCTTACAGCTCAGCAAGAAAAGCAAATAATTGTACTAGATAATCCAACGAATTAGCTCGAAAGCTTCAGCATACTCTGTATTTATTTGCGTGCCTCTTAGTCTTGCTAACCCTTTAATGAAATCGAAATCTTTATAGCTTCTTCCGCTTTGCGATTCGTATACATTAATTGCATCCCACTTCGCTTTTAGGTTTGTTTCATCAATATTCACATGAAAGTTGGTAGTAATGTTTAGGTTGTTCCATGGCATTTCGTAGCCCAATATGGAGGTATATTTAAATGCTCTAACCCCTTCTTTATGAATTGTTTCGTGATCTTGATGTATATCAGAAGATGAAGGAAGTAAAACTAAGTCAGGTTGAATAGAATTCCTCAGTTTTATTAAGGCTTCTAAAATTTCTTGACGGTGAAAGGACAGCTCTCTTACAGGGAAATCGAAAGTGGTAATGTTCTCTTTTGGAATGCCGATTTGTTTACAAGCATCATTCAATTCGCGGTACAAAACATCTTTATCGAAACCATCGGGTACCGATATGGTACAAGGCGAAAAAGCTACATAATGAACTTTCGTTCCTTGGTTAATTAATTTGTTAAGTGTTGCACCACAGCCAAATTCACCATCGTCAGGGTGGGGTGCAAATACTATTGCGGTGTCAATTTTTCTTGTAAAACTCATAGGGTCAAATGTATTGAAATTATGAATGAGAGCGGGAAATTTTTATCTAAAGCTTAATTGGCGCCTGTGAACGTTTTTAAAATTTCGTTTTGGTCAACAGGGTTGATCCCTTCTTGCTTGAAGTAAGCTAACATCGTTTTGTAAATCGTTAGATATCCTTCAAATTTATAAGAGGTAAAGAACTTGTTATGCCATAAAACTGAAAGCAGCTTGCCGTTTTTATTCTCATCTAAAAAGTCAATCATCAAATTGGCAATATCTTTTCGTGGAGTTTTTAGATACGTGTGAAACGTTGTATCCATTATAGCTAAAGGCACTTCTAAGACTTTATTTGTTTTTTTGGTCGCTAAATCGAACGGGTGGAATGGAACCCCATAAGAATTTCGAAAGCCATAATGCTCAGCAAAACCTAAAGAAAAGTCGAGGTCAATGTTGGCATTGTCAAGCTCATTGTAATGCTCTTCAACGTTAAGTCGCAGGTAATGATTTCGATTTGCGATAGGAGTGAAGGACAGTTTTTGCGCTTCTTCTTTATAGTTTTCTTTAGAGATGCTTTTGTGCAAACCATTGTAATACCCTCTACTTTCAACTTGCTTAACTTGAGCCTGAACATAGGAATCATCAAAGTTATAATCAGCGTTTTTCAACCCTTTTTTGAGGAAGGTATTTCCTTTGTTTACCAACCAAAAGAATGTAGACTTAATGCCGTGTTCATCATTAATGTCCATGATTTTGTCCAGGTTTATCCAGCCTGGGTTTCTTAGAGCTTCTGCAGTTATAAGTTTAAGAATTACATCAAATCTTCCATTTCTTAAAGCCCAAAATCCATCCTGCAGAAAAGAAGCATGGAATGTGTCGTTGTCATGTGAAATGAAAAACTTCGATTTTTCTTCGCTGTAGGCGATTTCTTTAAGCGCAGGCATGCTATCCTTCACTTTTGAGAAATAACCAGATACAAGGTCTTCTTTTACGCAATTGAAATGATTCTGTAGACTGTGTTGGTATTCAAATCGACCAATAGAGTCAATATCTGTTGACTTCAACTCTTGCACGCAATTTACCAAATAGAATGCAGAGCTAAGGTAATCAGGTTGTCCGTTCTCTAGAGTAACAACAGGAGAGTCGGTGAAATGAGATTTCCAATTGTAATCTTTGTTATGCAGTTTATTGTAAAAGTCTTCCGAGAGCTGAATGTCCGAATCTGGACCAAAACCAATCGTTAAATCATAACTTTCATTTGCACAGGAATAGGCTATGTCAAAGTGTTTGCAGAATAGCCCCAAAATATATTTAACTAGAGGTTCGCTATCAGATGAGGTATCAACTTTAACAGTAATCATCGGCTATAGGCTTTGCCAAACGGTAAGAATAATGGCTCCCAAAATAGTTCCAAAGCCAATAATACCGAGTCCAGCAATGAGAAGACAGCCAAATCCCATTCCGAAAGCATCTATTAACCCTTTTATTTTGTCCGACATATCTATTCTGAATACAAAAGTGGTAAAACAAATTTTAACACTTTGGAATTGTACTTTTTTACAAGAAAATAAGGAGTTTGAATCGCACCAAAACCTCTAAAGAAGCTTTCGACAGATTCTATCATGCTGCCTTTAAAATCGAATATTAAATTTCGATTGGCCGCGTCTTGAATCGCTTTCCACATTAGTAAAGAGTGGGCGCCACTGGTTCTGAAATCTGGGTCGCTACCCCCAGCCAAGTAATAGCTGGTAGTTTTGTCCCACACTATGTAGATCGATCCGTGAACATTTCCATTTTGGTCTTTGGCGAGATAGATAGATCTGCAATTCTGTTTTGTGCAGGCTTCATCCATCTTTTTAAATAAATCTATAGAATAGGGATTTTCAATTTTTTGTCTAGCAAACGTTTTTTGATTGATGGAATAGAATATATCCACATCTTCAATAGTAGAAATCGTTAACTGTTTTTCAGCTTTCTTAATTTCTCGTCTGATATTTTCTTTAAACTCTGAATGTACCTTTTTTAAGTCTGATAAATCAGGAATTAGATAGGTGTATCTAGTTGTTTCTGTAAATCCTTTCCATTTGAATGACAGCCAGTTAGTTAATTTACCTGAAAGTGTTAGTTCAGTGTAATCTGTGTTGGGTAGTTGGTCGATTATTTCGGTAATATTCTTCTTCTCAAACCCAATTTTTGATGCATACTTTTGCCCATCGGGGTAATTCAAAATTAGCTCAGTGTACTGCGTAAGTTGAGGCGGGAGTATAACGGAGTATATTCCCTTTTTCTTGAGATGATAAGGAAGCGCAGCAATAATACTTCCTCCATTTTTAACAAGAGTAACATCCCATTGGTTTTCGCATACCGCATCCCACCACCAAGGTTGATTGAATATCGGTACAGGGTTATCTTCGCAGTACTTTTGGTATAATGCTTTGTTAGTAACCAACTTATATTAAACGCTCTTTAGCAACTGCCTTTGTCTGCTCAATGCGGTCTTCAACCATCGCCTGACGCTTGTTTAGCTTTTCATCCTCAGCGTCTTTCACCGTACTCAAAACGTATCCAACAGGATTGTATTTCAGGTGATTTATACCTTCAGAATAAACTTGTAGCTTTCCAGAAATGGCAGTTCTAACCAGTCCATTAAATCGTTTGAAACGTGAGACAACTTCCTCCGAATTGAGAATATCGTTTCCGTTCTTGTACGCTACCATTGGTTGCGAAATGATAGTATGGTGACGAATCATTGAGGTTACCATTCTGATATTCAGATTTTCATCACTACCTAAATCTTCCACAATAAGTGGAGCTGTCATGATATCGCTTAAGATGTAATCACCTCTTCTGAGGTATCTTGTTCGCTCCATAAAACGTTGGTACGAACTCTGAATCCCCGTTCTATCCAAAGGACTATAAGCAACCGGAATTACCGCATCTGTATTAATAAGCGCTTTATGCATCAATTCCAACTCATCAGTTTTGCTTTTAATGATACATCGGTACACTTCATCCAAATCAACATTTGTTGGGCAGATGTCGCAAGCAATACACCTAAATATGTTTTTGTCTGATATTTCGATAATTGTTGCGTCAAGATTTTCGATTTCGCTGTCTAGTATCAATTGCTTGATATAGTTTTTCGCTACATCATTCTGGTCTTGTAACAGCCAAAATGTGACTTTATGGTTACCTTGAAGTTCTTTTTTCTTCGCAACCTCCATGAGGTTAGCAACCCTCGCAATTCTACGTCCGGTACCCATGGCTGTTTTTAAACCATATTCATCTTTTTGCATGGTGCCAACATCACCAGCTAGGCCTGTTCCACCATACTGAGATGTAGTGTCAGAGTCATTACCAACGCCTAACAATTTACAATTAGCCATGTCCATTAGCTGGTAGATCAATGTAGTTTCTTGACCTCCGTTGCGCTTTGCCCCAACCGATAAACCGGCGTAAATCTTGTTTTCCAGTTTTGCTTTTAAGTCATCATCGTTTCGAATTAAATTAACGAGCGATTGGGCTAAAGAACTTCGGTCGCCAAAATAAACAGGGGTTGAGATTAACAGACCATCTGCCTCAATCAGTTTCTGCTTTAACGTTTCGATGTCTAGTTTCTTTTTCGATTCCGTGAAGTACTCACTCAAAGAAACGCGATCAATTTCAGCACCCAGCTCCTTTGCGGACCAAAGGGCTGCAGTAAGACAAACTTCTGAGTTACTTAACCCTTTATTGCCTTTTAGCTTTTTAAGATTCGCATACATTTTATCGAAAGGAACGAGTTCTTTACGGCCTGCGTCTTTGAAATTTTGGAGATGGGTTTCTGCTTCTTGAGTAAGAAATTCATTGAGCGCCTCCTCTGACTTAATGGAATTAATTTCTTCAATTAAGGATACATTACCGAGACCTCTTCTTGCGTTTCGTAAACTTGCTGATATACCTAGTATTTTCAAATCGACTATTTTTTACAAAGTTAGGATAACTTCAATTCAACTGTTTTTGAATCGAGGGTAAATTCTTTAATTTGAGATTCGCTATATGTTGGATTTTCGACTGTTGACAATATTCCACTTTCAAATTTCAAATTGTTATTAACGATAGCACTTTGTTTTAAGTATCCGTTTAGTTCACCAACCGTTGATAAATTTAATTCTGAAAATAGAATGGCTTCATCGTAGCATCCAATATTTGATTGTACACCATTTCCGAAAACTACCTTTAAATCAGAGTTTTGTGATAAGTTAATTAATCTTTTTGTTTCATTAACGCTCCCGTGCTTGAAAAGCTTTAATTTCACGTATTCAGCACAATCTAATTCTATCGTTTTAAGAATGTGTTCTTCTGTCCAGATAGATTCATCTAGCATTAAAGGCACAGGACTTTCCTTTTTTAATTCAACCATTTCATCCCACTGGTTTGGTTGAAAGGGTTGTTCAAATAATTCAACTTTGTCGGCGTTGAGGATCGAAACCAGTTGAATAGCGTCATTTAAGACATAGCTTTGATTGGCGTCAATTCGAATGTTTATACCAGCAGGTAGAACGGATTGAATGAATTCTAATTTTGGCAAATCTACAGCTAAATTACCCTGTACTTTAACCTTGATAGTAGTAAACCCTGAATCAATCTGTGAAGAAAGCTGCTGTTCAATTTCGGCATTATCAGCTGAAGATATAATCCCTACTAAAGGAATTTTAACAGCTTTAGGTATTAGAGCACTATTGGATTTTTCAATTGCAGTGCTGATGCATGTTGCTGCGAATGGATTACGAACTGCACCATGTTTCAGATTCCATTTTAAATCTTGCATAGTTTCTGATCCAATCCAGGAATTGATGTTATCCCAGATAGATTCAGGAGTTTCCCATGAGTAGCCAGGTAGCGCAGTGGTTTCACTCCAATATTCATCATTGTCTTTTTGTAGCCTACAAAAGAAGGAGTCAAAGTGTTTGATTTCAGTAAACGCCAAGTGGTATGGTCTAGTAAGTGGAATTTGGCATTTGAATATTGTAAGTTCTACACTCATTTTTTGCCGAAAAACCACGTTTTAAGAATCACAATCATTGCATCGGCAAGACCTTTAACAAAAGGCTTGGGGTCTGTGATGAAGAAATTCGTCTTCGTATTGGAAGCAAAGAAACGCCCAAGACTTTTACCAATCTCACAAAAAAAGGAACCAATTGACTTTGGCTGAGTTAGAATTGTGACTAATTCATCATCTAACCAACGATATTGCAATCCTTGTGTATATGTTTCTGGATACTCAATTGGCTCTCCTAAAGCATGTTTAACGTACCAATAAGGATAATCATAGCCTGAGCTAATTGTAAGCTGCGTTGTGCCCCAAAATTTGGGATTAATCTCAATGAGGTAAGAATCACCAGATGATTTATCTTGTATCCAATCCATTTCTATATGGCCAGTCCAGTTAAGGTGTTCAAGCATTTTTTTTGCGCCAGCTTTTACATCGGCTACGTCATTTGTGATGTTTACAATTCCGCCACCACCTTCTAGCCAAGCGGTTAGAACGCGTTTTTGAGTAAGTACGGCTTTGGTGTCGCCACCAACAGCAAAAGCAGTTGCATCAATCAAATCACCTTCAATGAATTGCTGCACTAGCGGTTTATTGGTTTCATTAATGTTAAAACCAAAGTCTCGTTTGTAATTGTCGATAAAGAACTGTTTGCCCTGTGTGTATTTTATCAAACCTTTGGAAGCAAATGAATCCTCAAGTTTTACAATTACATTGCCATTGGTTTCTTCTGCAATTTTAATTAAGTCCGTTTCGTTATGTGCTACATATGTTTTAGGTATTCTTACGCCAATACTATCGGCTAGTGCCATGCATGATTCTTTGTTATGGACCTTGGCCATTTTTTCGTGACTTTCTGAAAGTACTTTGGTGTACTTAGAGAATACTTCCTTGTACTTTGATATAAAATTAGAAAAGTATGTCCCTCCTGCCATCATGCACGCATAGTTCCCTGCTTCTAATATTTTCAAAAGGTCTTTAACTAGCTGTTCTTCGCTGGTTCGATTAAGTGTGTGTACCTTCTTAGCATATTTGGAGCGAAAAGCTTTTTCAAATAATCCGTATGGTTTAACCGCATGCTCTTGAACAATAATATCGCAATGATACCCTTTAGGGCTAAGAGATCTAAGAATGGCCAAAGAGTTTCTCAAGTAGCCATCAACGACTAATATTTTTGTTTTTTCACTCACAATAATAATCCAGTTTATGGACTGGATTGACTGACGAAAGTAAGTTTTTTAGCCTATTTATGGATAGATATTAAAGTAATATGGAGAGAATAAAGTGATGGGTGCCGCGTTTTGGGTATCAATCAATTCTTACTTTTGAGTTTTACGTGATATTTGTTCAAATGATTAAGCAGTTTTTTCAATCAGAGTTTATTCGTAATACATTAAAACTGTTGACTGGAACGGCTTTGTCTAGCGCTATTGGGCTATTGACTTTACCAATCATTACACGGCTATATACAGCGGAAGATTTCGGTAATTATCAGCTCTTTTATTCAATAGTAATTGTGCTTGGTGGTGTTGCTTGTTTGAAATACGAATTGGCAATTGTGTTACCTAAGAAAGACGAAGACGTCAATTACTTTGCATTTATTTCACTTGGTACGTTGGGTTTGTTTTCAATGCTTACAGGCTTAGTTTTTTATGTTTTCCAAGATTTGATACTCGAATTTTTGAATGCTGAAGTTTTAGCGCATTATGTTCCGTTGATTGGTATAGGGGTATTTGCTGTAGGATTGTATCAATTTGGAACAAATATTTTATTGAGAAACAAACGGTTTAACGACCTTTCGAAAAACAAAATACTAATGACAGGCGGGAACCAAGGTGGAGCGCTTCTTCTTGGTTATTTTTCACCTTCGTTTATCTGGTTGGTAGCTAGTTTCATATTTGGAAATTTTCTAGCTGCGTCAATTGTATTTTATAGAAAATTAGTTTCGTTTAAGGACATAGATATGGATAGAGTGAAGGAGCTGATTGTGATTCACAAAAAATTCCCGTTACTCAACACTCCAAATGTTTTTATCAATACAGCATCATTGCAGTTACCAGTGTTTATGATATCGAAATATTTTTCTGCGGATATTCTAGGATTATTTAATCTAGCTTCTAGAATTTCGATGATACCTATGGGGTTAATGGGGACATCAATTAGTCAAGTTTATTTTCAAACGGCTTCTCAAGCATATAACGAAACCGGTGATCTGCTAGGGATTTACTATCGAACAGTACGTAAATTGGCAGTGTTAGGATTAGCTCCGTTTTTAATTGTGTTAATTTTCGCTCCATATTTTGTCGATTTAATTTTTGGTGATGATTGGTCGGATACTGGTAAGTACATGCAAATCATGAGTTTTTATGTCTATTTCCAATTTTTATATTCACCATTAAGTCGTACGTTTATCATACTTAACCGACATGAAATAGGTTTTTATTTAAGTATTGGAGCGATGGTTATAAGGCTTTTAAGTATGTACTTGTTTCGAGATAGTATTACCGAGATGTTAATTGCTTTATCGGTATCTGCTAGTGGATTATACATATTTTATAATTTCATGATTTACTATTACATTCGTCTAGAAAGAGCAAAAAAGACATCTACATGATAATCCTAAAACCAATAACGTTTTTCATTAAGTTACTTACGAGTAAACGTTTTACTCAAAGGGAGATGAATGATAAAACTATGGTTATTCAATTTATTCATCAGAAAATATTACGATTTAACGGCAAGGTTCCATGGCCAGTTCACAGGACAAGTAAAATAAAAGGAATTAAGCTTATTGAACCTGGAACACGCTGTCCTGGTCTCAGTCCTGGATGTTATATCGATGGGCGAAACGGAATAAAAATTGGCGATAACACATGGATAGGTCCGCAAGTTTGTTTGATTTCAATGAATCATAACACATCTGATTATTATGGATATATTGAGGGGGATCCAATTATAATTGGGGAGAATTGTTGGATAGGAGCTGGAGCTAAAATATTACCTCAAGTAGAGATAGGTAACCATGTTGTTGTTGCGGCCGGTGCTGTTGTTACAAAGTCTTTTAAGGAGGATAATATTTTATTAGCAGGTATTCCAGCTGAAATTGTAAAGAATCTCAATGCTTATTCAGAATAAGTTAGTTGAAGAATGTTAAAGAATTATTTCCTTAGGTGTTATTTACATTTCAAATTTTATTTCAGAAATAGAATTTCAGATTCAAATAATGAACATTTTATCTCGGAACCAGACAGAATGGAGAGCAATTATCGATTTTCTCGATTACCTTATTTGTTTCTTGCGAATGAAGAAATGTTAATTGCATATTACGCTTACACCATAGACAAGGGGTGGCAAATTGTTATTCAAGATGAGTTCGGTCATGCTAAAATACTAGCTGACGACATGGAATGTATGGGGCCTTCTGGAATAATTGTTGGAGACGAAATTCTACTGGTATGTCATGCAGGAAAAATGCCGAATAGGAAGTTGAAATTAATCTCTTACAATTATAAAACTTCTGTACATAAGCACGCGGTTATTAATACGAGAATAGTGAAGGGAGATATTAATTATCCCTGCTTGTTAAAAGATAGCGATGGGTTTTCACTCTTTTTTTCTGTTAAAAACGGGAAAAACTTTTCGAATTATATGGTGACTACAACTAATTTGGAAAACTGGTCTAAACCAGAGCGGCTTGATTTTATTGGGGATCTAGGTAGAAGAATGAACTGCATATTATCGAACGATGGAACATTTCATATGACTTGGGAAGAGGAAGAGCAAATAAAATACGCATCATCTAATAACGGAAAGGATTGGGGAAATACATACATTGTTGACTCATACGGAAATCGACCTAAGATAGCTTTGGTTGAAAATAGGTTAGTTATCAGCTATGAGCAACATGATAAAATGCATTCCATAAAAATTGCTGTGTTTGAAAAAGAAAAATGGAAATCTAGGATTTTGGTAGCAGGAAAGGAATACGTTACTAGACCTTCTAATACTATTACCAAAAAAGGAAAATCAATAGTTGCGTGGTCTAAAATAACAGCTTTAAAAGAAGAAATTTATCACATAGAACTGGATTTACTTCCAAAATAGAAGTTTCACCTCTTCAATAATAATTTCCACTAGCTTTCTGTCATAGGAGAAATCTGTACTTGTAGAAATCAGTTTACGAACGTTATAAGAGCCCAAAGCTAATCGGATAAACGATCTATTCTCATAATTCACCGGTTGTCCAATAATAACTCTTTTGTAAGCACCTAAATTGTCTCTTTCTGTAAGACAAATCTTCATAAAAAGCTCCTTGAGTTCTACATCATTCAAAAGCGTTCCATCTGGCTTTTTGACACTGAAAGAAATAATTGATGGATTTGTAACTTGCTGTCCTGGCATCAATTCAAAGTAATCTGAACTAAATTGCAACTGACTAATTACAAAGGCATTCCACTGCTCAACTATGTTAGTTACAGCACTTTCGCCATAATAGGATAGTAGCGACATTTCATTCACAGCGGCTTCCCATCTAACCAACGTTCCAGTGTTGTCATTTTTCCTGAATTTATTCCTTAATTCAGGTAAATTAAACGGTATGTCAGACGTTCCGAAAATATCTAAAAACGGAGCAATCGCATCATCGGTAATATTCTCAAGCCTTGAGGTAATTGTCTTAGGAACCAACAATGCTCCGCAAAAAGGAGGTGATTGATAAAACTTAGAACCAGTAATCATCACCATGCAATTCAAATTGATTAGGCTGTTAATTAATTTTTTTGTAGCTCTAAGTTGGCAAACGTCTACAACCCAAAATATGTCTTTTTGAATTCTCGGAATAATGGAAATATTGTCTATAATTCCTGATTTACTTCCTATTACGAGATGGGTAATGATGCTGTTTTCTGCTTGATTATCTTCAATTGTTTGAAGAATTTTGTCTTTGTGGTTGGCAATATTTCCTTCTTCATCTCTAGCAGAAAATGATGCTTGATTTATTATTAAATCAGTATGAATTAGTTCACCTTTCTTAATTTGTTCGCCAAATTGATTTAAAGCTCCATGATGTCTGCCATTGTTCGCAGTGTTAGATCCTGTACCCAGTTCTTCGGCACAGGTAAGAATATTAAAAATGTCTTTTTTTGGATAGATTATTTTGGAAAAAAGAATTGGGTAGTAACATAAATCACTTCCAGATGGGGCATAGAAGATATCGAATGTATCTTGACCTTTGTAGCCTATAAATTCTTTTAATTTTTTCTTTTGTTCTTTAAGAACATCATCATATTCCTCGGTTTTCAATCGGTCTATGAGTTTTTCGATGGCTTTTTTACTATTGTCCGAAAGGGTAGAGCAAGTGCATGAACCGCGACTAAAAGTATCTTTGTATACTAGTGGATTAACAAAATATTTGTTAAGTCCGTTTTCATCAAGCATGATACGCTCATCGCCACCTGTTACAATTTCAGTTATATCCATTCTCGTTTTTTTAACACAAAGAAAATTATTTTAAGTGAGACGCTATTACCTTAAACAAATTAATCAATATAAGAGAACTATCCATTTAAATTCTATTTGCAGATTTCTAGTTTAGCTGCAATACCTGAATCGTGATAAATCAGGTACGAACCATTAGCAATATTTTGAATGTTAACTATGTTAGCACCTTCGATTAAAAATGTTTGTAAAACAATTCTTCCGAATACATCAACTATTGTAATATTAGCAGGTAAAGGGGTATTTACGGTAATTTGTGATGAAGCAGGGTTTGGATAAACAATTAAACTGGGTCTATCGATGTTTTCAGAAATTTTATTGAAGAAATCAATAGAAATAGGATAAGTATTCATACCAATATCTGTATAATTGAACATATGGTGGTAGCTAATAGTGATAAAATCTTCAATATCTTCAATAGGACGAAGGATTATCGAGTATCTTTCTCCGGGATATATGAGAATTGTATCGGATTCCAATAAGGTTGGTAACTTTCTTCCATCAGACATATATGCTATTGGGTTTGAACCTTCCGGGAATATAAATTTAGTAAGACTATATCCTATGTTTGCTAATCGAATCATCACCGTATCGTCAGGGTTTACTTTTATTGCTTGACCTTCTGTGAGTTGCGATCCTGCTTGACCATTAATCATAAAATAATCAGCTTCATATAGATGAAATGGTCCAGGAGAAATTGGATTATCCCACCAGCTCCGCATACCATCTGAAGCAAGTAGATTATATGATTTTGTGAAACGTGGCCCGTTTTCATACATTATGTTATTTGTGTCTGTAACTGTTACCATTCCATACATTCCCATTGCTAAATGAAGCGATGTGTTAACATGGCAGTGGTAAAGAAACGTTCCTGTATGATTAGCAAGGAATTTGTATGTCACCGAATCATGCTGCGGTATCATGAAAGAAGTTGCTGGTACTCCATCGTTAACTTGGTTAACATCCAAACCGTGTAAATGAATTGTATGTGATTCCGGTGAGTTATTAAAGAAGTGAATATGAACACTATCTCCATGATTAACTTCGATAGTTGGCCCAGGAATGCGAGCAGCTCCATTCATTGGATTAGATGGATTGTATAATCCGTATCCCCAAAAGGCAGAAGTTGATCCATCATCTAAAATGAACATAGAATTCATTTTGGCTGTTAAATAGAAATGTTTCTTTTGCGCATAGCCATTAAGAGTGAAACCAAGTAATATAAATAGATATACCGTTAGATGCCTCATGGAGATATCATTAAGGAAGTTATCATACCTCCAGGGTAACCCCCTGTGTTAACAGAAATTAGATTATGATCGTGTACCGGATACATTCCTTCTTTGTCAGGAATTAGCATTACAGTAATTCTCTCATTCATTACAACTGGAAAAGTATCTTTGTCCCAGCCAACAATATGATTGTTGATTTTTGCGTCAAGTATTTTGACGTGGTAACCATGAAAGTGCAGTGAGTGCGCCATATTTCCAGAATTTATAATAGCTATTATTAATGTATCACCCACGTTACCAACAACATGTCCGGTGGAATCACTTAAAATATCAGGATATATTGAGTTGTTGATCGAAAATAATTCTGGATGATATGAAGGCGGAATAGAGTCAATCCAGCCGTGAGCAATAGAATCGGTTAAGGTACTTTGCTGATCAAAAAGGTTCCAATAGAATTTTTTATAATTATCATATCCAACAAGAATAATACCTGATGCGCTCAGCAGTTTTCCATATGCATAACTGGAATAATATCGATATGAACCTATGCTTGAAAAGCTGAGAGTGAAGTTAGCAGTATCACCAGAGTAAATATTGTTGTTCGAATCTAAAACTCCATCGATTGTGAAATCATGAGTTAATGAATCTAAATTGATAATTGTAATTTGTAAAGAGTCGTTTTCATTTATATGGATTTCAGTATTGGCTTTGTCTATTGTATCAATCCTGTGAAAGGTTCTATAATGCGCGAAATATCCACCAATAGTATCTACGTAATTACTAATATATAAGGTATCAATTAAAGTAGAGGGAAGCACATTTAAACTCCACATTAGTAAAAACAATGACGAAATCGACTTTTTCATTTGAAGATCAAAATAGCGATAAACATTATAGCTATTTTATGACATTATAAAATTAAGTAATCCTAACCGTTAAGCATACCTTCTTTAAGATCTTCGTCAGCTGGTTCATCACATAACCAAATACCAAAAACAGCTTTTTTAAATTCAAGCCCGCAAGGAATTGATTTTACTTCCTTATTGCCTTTTGTGACAATAATTCCTTCACCAGGTATGTATATTATTTCGTAAGTATTGCCTTCAACAATTTCCTCCGAAAATGCGGCTTTAAATGCTGCCGTTTGTTTTGAAAACTGTGCAGCATTACCCTTTGTAGATTTTTCCATTCCTTCCTCAATAGCGCTAATCATTTTTTCACTCGAAATCAATCCGGAAACAATTTCCATTTTGATCGCCATTGCCTTGTCATTGGCTATTATCGTATTTGCATCTTTATTTTTTTCTGTTAGATACAGCGCACCAACATATAAGTCTAAAAATAATTTTTCTCTTAACCCCGCACCATTTAGTACTAGTTTTTGAGACTTAACATTTATAGTTGCTGGCATTGTAACACCCTCAACAGTTTGCTGGCAAAACCCTGGAAGAGCGATGATAATACTTAAGGCAATGATTATATTTTTCATGATTTAATTTATTTTTTTGTTAGTAATGTACATATGTTTCTGCTAAAGTATTGTTTTTATTGATACAATTAGGCTTACTCTTAAAAAGAGCGGTTTATTCCAATTACCCACCTAAAATCTATGTTTTCTTCAACATATGGTGCGTGACTTAAATAAAATGGTACATCGAAGCGAATAGTTAACGGTTTTACAAGCTCTAGAGCACCCCACCTTTGTATAGTCAATGAAGTTCCTATTCCTGCATCGGCTCTTGGTTCAATGAACACAATATTTTCGTTGCTATAGTTGTAATTGATTGTGCCAATGTCTCCAAACAAATAGCAGTCCAAATCGAAATAGTTTCTAAGAAAACTTGGATTCCAACCAATTAGTTGATCAAATTCAAGCTCAAAATTAATAGCTACTCCAGACGAATTTTTGTAAAAATTAAGAATAGTGCCGTCCTCTGCTTCTACAGCTCCAAGATATCCTGCATAACCTCTTAGGTTTAATCCTCCACCATAATGCAGGTGATTGGTAGAAACACCATAGCCTTCCCAACTATGTGCAATAAAACCGGTCGACCTCATGTATTTATTATCCATCATATCTTCAGGGTTGCTTCCCGCAAAGTAAAGCTGAGATTCAGGTGCCCAATTACTCCCTGTGCCAAGCTGAGCAAAGAATCTTGTTTTGAGAACTACTTTGCCAAGGTTGGTCTGGTTTAGAGCTTCAAATGATGCAAGAGTGTAATCATAATCGCTCCCTAGAGCAGTTGCCTTTGTAGAAAGATTCAATTCGCCCCCACCTTTCACATATTTATATTTATGACTAATACCCAGGTTGAGAGTATTATTCCATTTTGTTGGATTCCATTCTTTCGCGTGAATTAAATACAATACGTCAGAACTATCGGGACGGCACATCGATTTAAAATAAGCGTAAACTTTACTTTTTCCTGAATTAGATTTTTTTTCAAAGCCAATTTTGTTGCCTATTAATCCATCTAAGTATTTGGTAGAAAAATTGATTGTTGAGCCTAATATAAAATTATCTGTTGGTGTAGAATAGTTAAATCTATATGAAACATAATCGAACTGATTGCTTTGGACTTGGTTAAATAAACCACTATTCATCCAGAGGTTTAAGTCGAATTTGTGTTTGTAATTCATGTAGGAACCATTTAAATGAAAACCTGCTTTAAGTCCGTCAAATCCATTGTACCACAAGTCTGGTCTTGATTTTAGCTCATAATATCGAATATCTGGTAGGTTGGCAATTTTGTGATCGAAATGGAATTCAACGGGTAATCTACTTGAATTATTCAGCATATTAATGTCTGCAAGGCGGTTTGTTGTATCAATTCTAATTTCTTCTACCCCGGTTGGAATTACAAGGTGAGCTTCGTAGGTTGGCTGAATTTTGTCCCAACCAATCCATCGCGGAAGAATAGCTGCATCTGTTTCTTTTTCGAACCATGTATTTGGAATATGGTAGGCAGTAGTTTTACCGTTTCGTGCTTTAACATTAAAGTCTATCGGCATTTGCATTCTTCCATCTCTCTTGAAAGTAATAATGAACTCATTTTTTTCAGTGCCTCTTTGGATGCTTTTTATTCCATAATCTATAGATTTAGTAGTTTCAAGCCATTGGTCAAAAAACCAATTGAGATCAACTTTTGTGTAGTTAATAATAGAGTTTCTGAAATCTTCAAAATAGGGATGAGCAATTTTCCATTCTGAGAAATAATTTTGCATTGAAGCGATAAAGAGTTCATCGCCTAGCACATATTGCAGGTTGTATAGCATGGTTGCTGTTTTATAATACACATGGCCATATCCACCACCGTGGCCTAATGCTCCATTAAAAGCGTCTGAATGCGTATTTAATTGCGGGTCTTTATTCTTCATAGCATCTCGTAAATACCCATAATACACATTGCTATATCTGGTTAGGTTTTTCTTGCGATACCTTTGTTTGTATTTACTTCGAGGTAGATTTTGTATAACGGTATCTCCTTCAATTTTCTCAGCACCCCAAGAGGTTAAGAACTGAGTAAAACCTTCATCCAGAGCAGCACGATACGTTTCATTGTTGCCGACTTGTCCGAAAAACCAGTTATGACCGACTTCATGTATGAACAGACCCCTGTAGCCAGGATCGTAGCCTCCATCAAGCGTTAACATTGGATACTCCATGCCATCTTTAGCATCAGCAACAATCATTTTATGGTAGGTATACATCCCCATTTCATTGGAGAAAGTTTCGATAATTTTTGCTGTATATTCAGCTGCATTTTGCCAACCTAAAGCGTGGGGTTCTTGAACTAAAGCAATACACTTTTTACCATTCCATTCTGTTTCTCCAATCCTATATGTTGGATCTGCAGTAAACGCAAAATCATGTACATTCTCTGCATGGAAAATCCAAGTTTTATGAGCAAGGGAATCATATGGTGTAATAATGGAAGCTTTTTCGTTCCATGGCTTAGTTGAAAAATTTTTGATATCCAGCTTTTCTCTGAGATCAGAGGGAAGCATTTCATTGCGGTTCGTCATAAATCCGGTGGCATCAACAACGTAATTTGATGAAAAAGTTAATTCTACATCAAACGTTCCGAAATCACCATAAAATTCTTTGCCAAGGTGCTGGTCTGTTGTCCAACCAAATTTTCTATCGTAAACACAAATTCTTGGATACCAGTGAACTCCGTCATAATGTGTAAACCCAGAGGAATTAAATTTCTTCATCCTTCTACGAACACTTCCACCGCCAAAATAGGTCTTAAACTCAATATCGAATCGAATAGATTCTCCAGTTTTTAATGGTTCATCTAGCCAAACCTTTAAAATGGTATTGTCTAATTCAGTTTTAAGTTCTTTCCCTGAAATGGATATATTGATAATTTCTGTTCCTTTTTTCGCTGATTCATATTCACTATATTTAGGTTTCTTCTTATTGTTTTCTTGAAGATTATCATAATAAGAGTCAGGCTGAAAAGCATTCTGGTATAGATGAAAATAAACGAAATTTAATTCATCAGGAGAATTATTCCAGTATTCTAATTTTTGCGATGCCGTAATAATATCAGAAGTCTCATCTATATCTGCTTTAATGGTGTAATGTATATCTTGCTGCCAATATTCTTCTCGCGGCATTTTGTTCTTCCAGTAATTTGGGTTTTCTGCACTTCTATAAGAGTTAGGTTTACTTAAATCGTCATACGCTTGACTATTTCCAATAAAAGGAGCAAGAACTATGATTATCCAAAAGAGAAATCTCATGAGTTAATTTTTTACGAAAATAATGAGAAAACTTACTGAACACAGCATTTGCCATTGAATTTACTTTACTCGGTGACTTTTTTTGTTGATAACGGCATTTAATTCAAAACCTAAATCCAAAGCAATATTGAGGGCATTAATTTTGACACTCCAGCCAGAAATCAAATCTGATTCACATTTCCCTTCGCTAATTTTCACATAGCAAATCTCTTTAGTAAGTATATCTAGAGCAGATTTACCTTGAGGAATATCTTTTTTATATTTCATGTTACCGGAACACATTTTAATGATGAGATGGTTTCTATTGCTTTTGATAGGTTCGAAATGAATGATGTTTCTTTAATAGTTTTCGGGTCAAATGATAACAAGAATATAGGGTCAATAAAAAGGGTCCAATTTTTGATTTTATTTTTATAAGTTAAATATATTTGAAATTAATATGAAAGCAAGCCTATTGATTATTCTATTTTTTTTTAATTT